>NZ_CP109445.1:8145258-8465517 GCF_036227245.1 Streptomyces sp. NBC_01477 | reverse complement strand
AGCGCTGCGCGCTGTGCAAGCGAAACGCTGCGCTTCGCGCAGCGTGACCGCACTTCGCGCGGTCTGCCCGGCTCCGCCGGGCCAACCCCTCCGCTGCGCTCCAGGGTTGACGGTCCGCCAGGAGGTGGGCGAAGCTCGCCGGCTGGCGGACCGGGGGCCTCGCTCCGCTCGGCCCCAACACCGCCAGCTACTCGATCCGATCACCGGGAGTGCAGTGGCACTTCCTGGCGGGTCCGCTGCACTTCCCCGCCTGACGGTCCTTCCGGCTGCGCCTCCAGAACCGTTGGGCCCGGTGACGCGGGCCCGGCTGACTGTGAGGGGTGGGGGGCGCTCGTTCGTGTGGGTTCCAGTGTAGCGGGTGCATCGCATGGATGCAGCATGTACCGTTGGCGGAAACACGGGACAGGCCCCGGCCACCGGGGCGGGGCGCGAGAAGCGAGGACGCTTTGAATTCGTTGAGCTTCGAAATGCGCCATGATGCGCGGAAGGAAATCCAACGTGAGGTTACCGGGCTGACTGCGGATCAAATTCACGAGCGCTGGGTGGCCGCTGGCGGCCTGGAAACGGAGGACCGGCCGGCTGTCAGCGCGGAGGACCGGTTGGCCGCGGTTCGGCGGAACGAACTGAAGCGGCTGTGGAGCTGGATGACCGCCTCGGGGTGCGAGACCTACTCCCCCGAGGACGACCCGGCTGTGTACCGCTGGCAGCAGGAAAGCGAGAAGCGCGCGAACGGTGAAGCCGCGGGGGCAGATCCCGAGGAACGCCCGGTCGGCGGGGCCTACCAGTTGGAGGACGCACGCCGGCTGTACCTGGCCACGATCCTGCAGAACGCCCTGGCGACCGTGCGCGGCCGTGAGCTGGACAGTCCGGACGCGGAGCAGCTCAGCCTCCTGGACGACTTCTTCACCCGCGCCGTTGTCTTCCCCGACCCGCACGGCAACGGGGTGCACCCCCGGCCCCACCAGGCTCTGTTCGGCTGGAGCAGCGAGCCGCCCGGGATCGATCACGCCAGCGAGCCCGGCCGGGCGCTGGCGGTGTTCCTCCTGGCCTACCTGGACCACCACGGCATGGTCCTGACGAAGTCCGCCCGCCCCTCCGTCTGGCCCGCTCCTCCCGTTGAGCGCAGCGGTGCGGGCCGGCCTTCGGTCCGCGACGCGGAGCAGGGCGAGGGAAGCGAGGCGCCGGCGGAGCTTGTCGAGCGCGTCCTGGCCGTGTGGGAGCAGCACTACGCGGCCGTCACCGGCACCAGCGGCGACCGGTGGGAGGCGGAGTCCCGGGACGTCGTGGGGATCGCGCTGCGGACGGTGAAGCTGGCCGACCGGGACGCCTATCCGCAAGTCCTGGAGGAGTTCCTGCGGGCCAACCGGGCGCGGCTGGAGCGGCTGTGGGCCCGCTACGGGCCGGGCGGGCTGTTCGCGGAAGAAGTCGTCTTGGTCGACATGGCGGCCTGCTACGTGCTGTGCGAGCGGATCGAGGCGGTCCCGCTGTGGCTTAAGGGGGTCTGGGACCAGGAGGCGACCGCGCTGGAGCGGCTGCACGACGCCTGGCGGTACGACACCAGGGACAAGGACGGCGGGCGATGAGCACTCCCGATCCCGAGATCCGCGCCGCCTCCGCACCCGACCTCAGCCCCGACCCCCGCCTGCGCATGGGCGACTACATGACGATGCAGGTCAACGCCCGCATGCGGATCTTCGCGGCCTTGGCGGCAGTAGGGATCGAGCCGGACGAGGCCGACCAGCTGGTGTGCGCGGTGGAGGCCGGCGCAGTCGCGGGGGGCCACTGCTGGGTTGAGGAGCAGTGCGAACTGGCGCCCGATGAGCGGGGCGAGGCGTACGGGCAGGGGTGGGACGGCGGGGTCACCGCGTCGATCGACACCTTGGTCGCCACTGCCGACAGCGTGTACCGGCAGCGGGGACGAGCCCTCACCACGTCGGCGGTGCAGAAACTCGCCGAGATCATCCATAACCACCAGCAAGCCAGGGAGAAGGCCGGGCCGGCGGACGGCACTGACGTTTCACATTCGACGGGAACGGGGGCGGGGGAATGAGCGGGATTCAGCTCAAGGAACATCAGGTGAAGCAGAAGGCGGCTTTCCGTAAGTGGGTGGGATTCCCCGCAAGGTCATCCGTGCCCGCGCGGGGGGCGCGGGGCACGATCGTGTCCGCGACTGGGTCTGGTAAGACGATCATGGCAGCCGCGAGTGCGCTGGAGTCCTTCCCGGACGGCAGGATCTTGGTCACCGTGCCGACGCTGGACCTGCTGGTGCAGACCGCCCAGGCGTGGCGGGCAGTAGGCCACCGCTCCCCGATGGTCGCGGTGTGCTCGCTGGAGAACGACGCGGTGCTGAACGAGCTGGGGGTGCGCACGACCACCAACCCGATCCAGCTCGCCCTGTGGGCCGGGTCCGGGCCGCTGGTGGCATTCGCCACGTACGCCTCTCTAGTGGACCGCGAGGACCCCGAGGACCCATCGGGCCGGGCGAAGCTGCGCGGGCCGCTGGAGGCCGCCCTGGCGGGCGGAGACCGGCTGTACGGGCAGCGCATGGACGGCTTCAACCTCGCCATCGTGGACGAAGCCCACGGAACGGCAGGTGACATGGGGCGCCCGTGGGCGGCGATCCACGACAACGCCCGCATCCCCGCCGACTTCCGGCTCTACCTCACCGCCACCCCGCGCATCCTGGCGGCGGCCCGGCCACAGAAGGGCACGGACGGCCAGGAGCTGGAGATCGCGAGCATGGCCGACGACCCCGACGGCACCTTCGGGGCCTGGCTTCCCGGCGCTGAGCTGGGGCTCTCGGAGGCGATCGAGAAAGGCGTCCTGGCGGGGTTCGAGATCGACGTGCTGGAGATCCGCGACCCCTCGCCGATCCTCGGGCTGTCGGAGGAGGCGCTGCGGGGCCGGCGCCTGGCGCTGCTGCAGACCGCGCTGCTGGAGCACGCGGCCGCGCACAACCTGCGCACCGTCATGACGTTCCACCAGCGGGTGGAGGAGGCGCAGGCGTTCGCGGAGAAGCTCCCCGAGACGGCCGCGGAGCTGTACGCGACCGAGCTGTCCGATGAGGAGCTGGCGGAGGCGGAGAAGAAGGTGAAGAAGCTGCCCGCGTCGTCGATCGGCGCGGAGCTGTACGACCTGGAGGCCGGCCGCCACGTGCCCCCGGACCGGGTGTGGTCGGCGTGGCTGTGCGGCGACCACCTGGTGGCCGAACGCCGGGAGGTGCTGCGGCAGTTCGCCAACGGCATCGACGCCAACAGCCGGCGCGTGCACCGGGCGTTCCTGGCGTCCGTTCGCGTGCTCGGGGAGGGCGTGGACATCACGGGCGAGCGGGGTGTCGAGGCGATCGTCTTCGCCGACACCCGCGGCTCGCAGGTGGAGATCGTGCAGAACATCGGCCGGGCGCTGCGCCTCAACCGCGACGGCACCACCAAAGTCGCCAGGATCATCGTGCCGTGTTTCCTCGAGGCCGGGGAGGACCCCGGCGACATGGTCGCCAGCGCCAGCTTCGCCCCCCTGGTAGCGGTGCTCCAAGGGCTCCGCTCCCACGATGAGCGTCTGGTGGAGCAGCTCGCCTCCCGCGCCCTGTCCAGCGGGAAGCGCAAGATCCACGTCAAGAGGGACGAAGCCGGCCGGATCACTGGGGCCGGCGGGGGTGACGGCGAGGACCAGGAGCAGGAGCAGGACGGCGCCGACGCGGCCGCGGAGTCGGCGCTGCTGCACTTCGCCTCGCCCCGGGACGCGGCGACGATCGCGGCGTTCCTGCGCACCCGGGTCTACACGCCCGACTCCCTGGTGTGGCTGGAGGGCTACCGGGCCCTGGTCCGGTGGCGGGCGGAGAACGAGATCACCGGCCTGTACGCCGTGCCGTATGACACGGAGACCGAGGTCGGCGTCACCAAGGACTTCCCGCTGGGGCGGTGGGTGCACCAGCAGAGGAAGGCGGCGCGGGCCGGGGAGCTGGAGCCGCGCCGCAGGGAGCTGCTGGACGAACCGGCGGCCGGGATGGTCTGGGAGCCGGGTGAGGAGGCGTGGGAGGCCAAGCTGTCCGCGCTGCGCTCGTACCGGCGGGCCACCGGGCACCTCGCACCCCGCCAGGACGCGGTCTGGGGCGAGGGCGAGGCGATGGTGCCGGTCGGGCAGCACATGGCCAATCTGCGCAGGAAGGGAGCCAAGAACGGACTGGGCAAGGACCCGGAGCGGGCCGCCGCCCGTGCGGCGCAGCTCACGGAGATCGACCCGGACTGGGACTGCCCCTGGCCCCTGGACTGGCAACGCCACTACCGGGTGCTTGCCGACATCGTCGAAGACGAGGGCTCCCTGCCCTACCTCGCGGCGGGCGTGGTCTGGGACGGCGACGACATCGGCAAGTGGCGGTGGCGGCAACAGGAACCCGGCACCTGGATGCAGCTGCTGCCCGAGCAGCAGGAGCGGCTGACCGCGCTCGGCATCAACGCCCCTGTGGCCCCCTCTCCCGCCCCGACAGCCGGGGAAGCGGCGAAGGGCGCGGACAGGGCGGAGCAGGCGTTCCGGCGGGGCCTGGCGGCCCTGACGCAGTGGGTGGAACGGGAAGGCGACCGGCCCGTGCCGCGCGCGCACGGTGAACAGATCGCGGTCGACGGTGAGGCGGAACCGGTGATCCTGAAGCTGGGCGTATGGATTTCGAACATGCGTTCCAGGCGGGACAGGCTCACCGCCGACCAACTCGCCTCCCTCGCCGCACTGGGCGTCGACTGGGCGGGCGCAGTGCCAGCAGTCCCGGCTGCTTCCGCCCCGGACAACCTCTGACCACTCCCCCGCACGAACCGACCCCGGGCCAGCTCAGGCCCGGGGTCGGTTCGTGCTGCAGGCGGGCGGGCTGTCCGGACCCGGATTCGACCGGATCCGGACCTGGGCGTCCGTGAGGGCCGTAACGCGGGCGTGTAACGCACGCCGATTCTCGATTGGAGGGGTTTTCTTGCAGGTCAGGGGTGAAACGCAGATCCGCGTTACACCCCGGCATTGCACTCGCGTTGCACCTCCGGGCAGCTGTGTCGGGGAGGCTGCACGGCTTGTCATGTCCCTCTGCGCGCGCGCTTGCGATTGCGGCGGCGCCACAGTGCCAGTACGGCTGTCAGTGCGGCCTTGAACCACATCGTGCTCTCCTCGCCTCGATCCGTCCCGGCCTGTCAGCCCAGGGTCCAGCCTCGGGAGTACGAGTGCCCGGCCGGTGTCGCCGGACGCCTCCATCCGGCCCGCCGACACGATGAGGCGGGACCAGGGCGGCGGCTGCGGGGCAGGCCGCCGTGACGCGAACCGGCGCCGCTTCCCCGAGGTGCCCTGTCCGCAGTCCATCCGCCTCCTCCATCACCAGGGCTGAGGACAAGGGAGGGGGCACAGAGGGGATGTCAGCGCCCTGGAGCAGCGGCGGAAACATCACTACCCCAGGTCAGAGGCCCCTTTCGAAGCGGCCTTGACGGAACGGTGTGCCCAGTCCGTTGCCCAGTCCGTTGCCTACCCCGTTGCCCAGTCCGTTGCCCAGTCCGTTGCCGAACGGCACCCGGTAAAGGCTCGGACAACTTCAGCGGCGGTGCCGAGCCGGCTGCTGGCCGGGCTGGCCGGGCAACAACGGCTCCACGGACGCAGCCGCCAGGCGGAGCGGGGCCCTGCACACAGCTCCGATGCTTTGGCCGAAGTCGTGACGAGATGGGCTCGCTCTGGGCGCATAACTCCCATCGGAGCGGGCTAGGTTCTTCCGGTTGTACTGACAGCTTTGAGGGGAATTCTGCGATGTCCCGCATCCGTCCGGTCGCCAACGGCACGCGCACCGATCACCCCGTTCCGGGCCTGGTGTTCATCAACGATGAGCGCCTGCCCCTGGACAACCCCGACGCCATCGAGCGGACCGGCCGCAACCAAGGTGGCGGACTGTGGGGGCGGACTGACCCGACACGCAACGGGGGGTGGGTGGCGTTCACCACCGAGCCGAAGAACCCGGCGTTCGCATGGGCGGTGTACCAGCACCCGGAGTACGGCCGGGTGGTCTTACTCATCGAGGCGGGCGACCTGGGCGGCCTGCATCACCACTGGGTGCACGAGCCCGCGGGGATGCTGTTTCGCCACGGCGGCTACTGGTGGGCCGGTGAACGCTGGCACCGCCCGGGCCTTGTCTGGGACGGCGCCTACGAGCGTAACGACCCCCGCGAAGTGGACAACCAGCTCACCGTCACCGCCGCTGACGTGCTGAAAGCCCCCTGCAATCCCCAGAACGCCGCTGTCGCCAAGATCGCCAGTTTCACGGCACCCGAAACGCCGCCGGCGAACTGGCACGACCACCTGGCACTCTGGGCGCAGCTTCGGGCCTCTCAGCCCGGGGTGCGGCCCCTGACGGAGTGCGTTGTCGATCTGCACGCGCCCGAGTTGGCGGCGGACCGCTTGGTGAACATGGCAGGGCTGGCGAATATCGCGGCAGTGGCGGAAGAGGACATGCCCGACCTGCGCTACGAGGCGGACAAGCTGCCCGAGCCCCAAGCGGAAGCCGACGGGGCCCCGTGGTGGTCGGTGCCCGTGGCCCGGGACTGGGCGGAGAACTTCCATCAGAAGAACGGCCCCAAGTCCCTGCTGGCCGCGACCACCTCGTACGACACCGTCCAGCCGGTGGGCCTGGTGGACGCCCACAACCGGCTGCGGAAGAACTTCCACGACGACCTGACGGAACAACCGCGTGGGAAGCGCCGCAAGCCCTACATGAAGGGCGACGACGCCCACGAGGCCGCCGATGCCCTGGCGTGGACTGCCGCGACCACTCTCATGTACGGGCAGGACCAGGGGCTGATTCCCGGTGGAGCTCTGCGCAAGGTGTTGATCGACGCCGTTCTCGGTCACCTCGCGGACGACGTCGATCAGCACGGCGGAACAAATGACGGCAAGAGGCTGGGAGATCTTCCCGCCGACACGGTCAGGATGCTGGTCTGGTACTTCCAGCACCGTCCCGAGGCGGCGGCCGGCATCTTCGGGGAGATCTGCCTGGACGCACGCCTGCGTTTCGGCATCACCCCTGTCCAGGTCGGCAAGATGCTGAGGGTGTCCTTCCACCTGGACAGCGACCTCGACAGCGACGCGGTACGGCAGCTGATGGACATGGCACTGCCCCCGTCCGCACGCGAGCAGTAGCCGCTCAGGCGGCCGTCAGGCGGTCCAGGCGCTCATAGAGGGCGCGCACCAAGCGGGCGCGGTCTTGGACGCAACGCACTGTGCCCTCCAGCGCCACGGACAGCCGGCCTTCCGCCTCCAGCAGGACGACGTCGGCCAGCGCCCGACACCCGCTGTCCGCCGGCAACTGGTCGGCGCAGCGCCGTACGTCGACGGCGGCCGCGCGGGCACAGGCGGTCAGCTGGAGCGCGATCTGCTCATAGTCGCGCTCCTGCAGCGTGTCCGGGCCGGCCCACGCCAGGACTGCCTTGACGAGGCACTCGTACGGCGCGCGGTCGAACGGGAGCTGCGCTTCGATCAGCCCGTCCGGGTCGTACAGGATCGTGGCCGTGCTGTGCGGGGCGGCCGGGCCGGCCGGGGCGGCGGTCACCGCGGGGTGTCCTGCCCGCAGCCGACTTCGTCGTCCTGGTCCTCGATGCGCTCGAGGAAGCTGGCGAAGCCGCGGTCGGTGCGGGCGAGCAGGTCCGGGGAGGGAACGCCGTAGGCGGGCGGCCGGGGACCGCGGCCCTCCGGGCGCGCGTCGGTGGTGCGGGTGTCGGTGTCCGCGGGTGTGCGCATGCGACCCCGCCCTTCCCGGCCGGTGGTCCATCGGGCCTTCGACGCTACGCAATTGCAGGACGCGCTCTCAACGAGATTGCGGGAAATTGCGGAGGTTCACTCCAGGGTGTCGATCGCGGCCGTGATGAGGGTGCGGGCCGCGTCCCCGTACACGGCCATCGACGCGAGGCCGGCGAAGGCCTTGGCATAGTCGGCCAGTTCGCGCGGCTGGGTCACCCTGATCTCGGCGGTCAGCGTCTCCACTACGGCCAGGGTGTCGTCGTGGACGTAGAACGCCTCGAGCGGCCACACGGTGCGCTGCGCGGTGAACGGGATGATGCCCAGCGACAGGGACGCCAGCGGCATCACCGCCAGGAGGTGGCGCAGCTGTCCGCGCATGGCGTCGGGGTCGGCGGTGCGGAAGCGCAGGACGGACTCCTCCATGACCACGACGTAGCGGTGCCCGCCTTCGTAGAGGAAGCGGGAGCGGGCGACGCGGGCGGCGACGGCTTCGGCGACGTCGTTGGGGGTGCCCTGGAACGCGGTGATCTGCTGCATGAGGGCGGTCGCGAACGCGGGGGTCTGGAGGAAGCCGGGCGGGACGTTGGAGAGGTACGCCCGGCAGAGGCGGGTGTGCTCGTACAGGGTGTAGAAGTCCTCCTGGACGCGCCGCATGCCGCTGCGGTGCAGGCGGCGCCACTCCAGATACATCGAGTCGACCGCCCGGGCTGTGGCGATCAGATCGTCCGCCTGGCCGTCGGCGCCGCAGGCCGCGCACCAGGTGCGGATGTCGCTGTCGGTGGGCGCGGCCTCGCCCTTCTGCAGGCGGGTGGTCTTGGCCGGGTGCCAGCCGCACCGGGCGGACAGCTCGCGCCCGGTCAGGCCGGCGTCCTTGCGCAGGTGCTGCAAGCGGACCGCGAGCGCCACGCGGGCGGCCTGGGCGCTGGAGGAGGGAGAGGCGGTCATGGTCGCGGGCGGCCCGGGGCGTTCAGGGGGCGAACTTCTCGTGCGGGATGCCGCGCTCCCACACCGCTTCGAATGCGGCTGCGCACAGCGCGACGGCGGCCGGGTCCCGGGTGCGCTCTTTGCCGTCCGGCGCCCAGTCGCCGGCGCCGGTGAAGTGGTGGAACTGCACGATGTGCCCGTCCAGGAGCCAGAAGTCGTTGCCGGGCAGCGCGATGTCGGACGCGCGGCGCCGGGGCAGCCAGCGCACGTCCTCGCCGGCCTGGAGGTTCAGCGCGGTGATGGCGTGCTCGTAGCGGATGTAGTCGGTGACCGGCTCGGAGACGATCCGCGCCCGGCGCATCACCACCCCGCGGGCGACCGCGCCCTGAACGAGCGGCATCCACTGCGGCCAGAACGAGCGGCCCGGATCCAGGTTCGGGACGCCGGTGCGCAGGAAGGTCTCGAAGTCGTCGGCTTCGTCGCCGACGGCGTAGACGTCCCGCATCTCCAGATGGACCGCCGTGTGCCGGGTGCCGGCGAGTAGCTCAGCGAACGTCGCGGTGCCCAGCTGCTGCGCGCTCAGCGGCATCGCACGCCTCCCTCAGAATCGCCACCATCCGGACCGGGATCCGGATCACCCGCTCGTGCGCGGGGATCCCCGCCTTGTGGCCGGCCACCCATTCAGTGGAGCCGACCAGGGCCTGGAGAAGGCCGTCGGCTTCCTCCCCCTGCAGGACCAGATCCGCGCTCTCCTGCTCCACCCACACCGTCGGCGACCCCTCGCCGCCGGTGTTCGGGTCGATCCCGACGAACCGTAACGTCATCGCATGCTCCCGTGTCGAGTCGGTTGCGCATAGTTGCGCACCCGACCGTCCCGCGCACCAGCACTCTCGGTCAAGGGCGCGGGTCGGTCAGCGCCCATAGCGGGCGGGCCTGTCCGGTGCCGTCGCAGTGGAGGGAGCGGCCGCGAGCTGCGTCCCATCCGGTGACGCGGGAACCTCGGTGCCCGTTCCGCCCGCCGGGCCGATGGGCTTGCCGGCCGTGAGGAACGGCCCGCACAGCCGGCGGTCATCCGTTGTGCTCCCGCCGGTTGATGAGCGCGGCCAGGCGCAGCCGCGTGTCGCTGGTGGCGCTGCGCCAGACCGCGTCGGCGGGACCGTGTTCCTGGAGCTCGGGGAGCGTGGTGACGCCGACGGCGAGCTCGCGCCGACGGATGCCGCGCAGTGCCCTGATGCCCGCGAGGGTGTCGGCGGCCCGGTTGTCCAGCACGGCCGCCGCCTCACCTCCAAGGTCACCGTCCCGCCGACACAGCGCACTCAGGCAACCAGATTCCTTGCCAGCGAAGAACTCGACCAGCAGCTGCGTCGTTGCCTCACCGACGACACGCTTCCTCTGGAAGTACGGATCATCGGCTCTTTGACCTGCCTCTACGGCCTGCACATGTCCCGCATCAACACCCTGACCACCGATCGCTTCCATCATGAGGACGACGGCGCCTACCTCACCATCAACGCCCACCCGGTCCTGCTGCCACCCACACTCGCCCAGCTCATCGAGCGGCAGATCATCCGCCCGAACCGGAACACCTCGCTGCTGCAACCGCCCCGGACAACAGAGCCCAGGTTCCTCTTCCCCGGACGCCCACCGAGCCGGCCCCGCAGCGCCGCAACCATCCGGGCCATGATGAAACAGCACGGCCTGGCCGGCATCAGCGCCCGCAACGCAGCCATGATCGAGGCCGTCAGCAGCCTGCCGCCCATCATCGTCAGCGACCTCTTCGGCGTCAGCACGAGCACAGCCAACAACTGGGCCGGACTCGCCCAGGACAGCTGGACCGACTACCTCGCCGCATGCGCCACCACACCGTAGGGCAGCAGAAAACTCGGCGCCAGCGGTCGCCAGCACCGGCCACAGCCGGGCACCGCGGTGTACACAAGGCGCGATGATGGGTCCCGCGGACTGGTCGCTGGTGTGGGGCACCTTGGTGGTTGTAGACGGCAGGGGGGCTTTGTGGCAAAGGCAATTTGGGGATACGGGTCGCGGTTGCGGGCGGCGGCGTGGATGGTACGAGTGGATCTTGGCGGCCTGCGGGGCTACACGGCGACTTTCCTGCGCGGGAGGTTCGGTAGCAGCGAGTACCGCTATCAGCACCAATTGATCCGGCGCTACGTCGGCCACGGTGGACGCTACCTGCACCTACGCGGCGGGGTCCTGTTCTGGCCGCGACCTCGTCAGAAGCTCTTCCAGTACCGGCTGCGCTGGTCCGCGCGCAGGGCCAGCACTCACGATCTGATGACGCTTCTGGACACAGGTGGCTGGCGCGAGCAGTTGGCCGCTTCGTGGCTCATCGCGGTCGGCCGGCGCGCCGACCTCCGCGACCGAATCGCCCAGGACCTGCGAAGCGATGCCCCGAGCGGGTACGGCTGGGACTACTGCACAGCTTTGGCCCGGCTGGGCACAGACCAGGATGCGGAACTACTGCGTCGTTACCTGGATCAGGCCCTTCTTCTCCCACGTCCCCTGGACGATGACGACGACTGGCACTGCCAGCGGCAGGCCATGGGGGCGCTTCTGTATCTCGACGGTGTGCTCGGTACCAGCTATGCCCAGCCATTGCTCACTGCAGGTGGCTTGTGGAGACAGTGGTCCGGTGAGGAGGGCGCGGACTCCTTGGAAGAGGAGCGGGCGCTGATTGCACAGTTGGTGGCCTTCGCGGCAGGTGAGAGACCTCTGATTAAGACGTAGGTGCTGTGAATGTCTTCCGGGGTTGGCCCCTGCATCGGGAGGGACGTGGTGAGAGGCGAGCGGGCGGGTCAACCACCCGCCTGTTGACTGGAGGACCAAATCGGGACTAACCGCCTCATCAGCCAAGGGCTTGCCGTCGCGGTCCTCGCTTTCACCGGCCGCGAATAGCGCACGGGTCAGATACTGCCTCTTCACCAGCCAGCCAGGGCAGCGAGCACGGCCAGCTCCTGGCGGCCCCGGCCGCCGTCGACTTCCGCGCGCCCGCCGGCGCCTGCACGCCCATCGAGGGGCAGTCCTACGACGCGGTGCCCACCGAGCGGTACGGCGTCCCGGCCCGGTGGCGGATCGAGGAATCCGTCTACTTCGGCACCACCGTCGGCCCCGCCCGCATCGTGCACCGCGGCACCTGCCACGCCAACCACGACTACGCCCGCCCCGCGACCACCGAGCAGGCCCGGGCCGTCCTCGAGCGCGCCGACGCCGCGGCGTGCCAGGTGTGTCGGCCCGATCGGCCAGCCGCTTGCGTGAGCGGCAGCGTCGGGGCGGCCCTACGCCGCGGTGCGCAGCGCTCGGTCACTGCGCGGCACTGCGGCCGCCCCACACGTACCGGGAACGCCCGTCTGGGTCAGCTGCGATGGCGGCGACGAGAGGATCCGATGAGGGTGGGGGTGGCCGACCACCGTGCGGCCTGCACTCGCCTGCCTTGAAGGAGCGTCCTGATGTCCGAACGCAACACGGCCATTCGCAGCCTGCACGATGTCGGCTTGGCGGCTTGGTTCGGCGGCTCGCTGATGGGCGCGATCGGCCTCAACGGCGCCGCTGAGAACGAGGGCGAAACCCAGGCGGCAACGGACCGGATCGCCTCAGCCGGGTGGGCGCGGTGGGCGCCGGTCAATGCCGCCGCTGTCGGCGCTCACCTCTTCGGCGGTGGCGGGCTGCTGGCCCTCAATGCCCACCGCGTCGCCACTCAAAAAGGCGTGGCCGCCTCCACGACGGCCAAGACCGTCGTCACGGCGGCGGCCCTGGCCGCTACCGCCTACGCCGGCATCTTGGGCAAGAAAGTGGACCTGGCTTCCTCTGCGGACCCAGATGACGCCGAAATGGCGGACAAGCATCCCATCGACCTGGACAAAGCCCGGCGGCAGCTGGGCTACGTGCAGTGGGCCCTGCCGGCCCTGACCGGATGCCTGGTGATCCTCAACGCGCTCCACGGAGAGCAGCAGCGCCCTACGGAGCAGACTTCCGGCATGTGGGAGCGAGCCCGCTCGGTGGCCCCCTTCGTCGCGGCGTAGGGCGCAGTCCCGCGCCCCGGTCCGACGTCAGGGCGCGGGATCCAGGACGCGCACCGGGCTGCCCGCCCACGTGTGCTCTGCCGTGGTAGCGGCCACGGCACGGCTCAGGAGGCGAATGATGGATGAAGGCGAGCCGAAGAACTCCGGGGCTACCCGCGCGGATGGAGCCGGGCAGGCGCCCGAGAAACCATCGGACCTGCCCAGCGGGGCCTCGCGCGGGATCGCGAAGCGCACGCTGAAGGAGTACAAGGCCGACAACCTGCCGGACCTGGCGGCGGCGCTCACCTACTACGCGATCCTGGCGATCTTCCCCGCGCTGCTGGCCCTGGTGTCGATTGTGGGCCTGCTGAACAAGTCGACCGCCAAGTCGCTGACCGCCAACATCGTCAGCGTGGCTCCCGGTGCGGTCCGCTCGACCCTGACCAGCATCGTCGCCCAGGTGCAGACCAGCGGCAACAAGGCCCTGATCCCGCTGATCATCGGTGTGGCGGTCGCACTGTGGTCAGCGTCCGGATACGTAGCTGCTTTCATGCGGGCCGGCAACGCCGTGTATGACATCGGCGAGGGTCGGCCGGCCTGGAAGACCCTGCCCCTCCGGTTCTCGATCGCCGTGTTCATCGTCATCGCCATGGCTGCTATCGCGGTGGGCGTCGTGTTCACCGGGAACCTGGCGCGGAAGACCGGCAACATCCTGGGCCTGGGCAACACGGCTGTGACCGTATGGAACTACGCCAAATGGCCGGTCATGATCCTCCTGTTCGCGGTGGTCGTCGCGGTGCTGCACTGGGCCGCCCCGAACGTCAGACACCGTTTCGCCTGGGTCACCCGCGGCAGCCTGCTCAGTATCGTCATCTGGATCGTCGCGTCTGCCGTTTTCGCCATCTACGTGGCGAACTTCAGCAGCTACAACAAGACTTACGGCACCTTCGCCGGAATCATCGTCTTCCTGATCTGGCTGTGGATCTCCAACATCGCCCTGCTCCTGGGCCTGGAGTTCAGCGCGGAGTCCGAACGCACCCGGGCACACGAAGGCGGCCAGCCCCTCGACGAAGAGCCCTACGTCGAACCACGCGACGACCGCAAACTCTGACCACGCACAGGTCGGACGTCCGCGCCCCGCCCGCCGGACCACCCGGTGACTGAAGGCGCTCGAGGATCTCGCGCCGCTGTGGGCCCGCACCGTCCTGACGCGCCCGGACGCCGCGCCCTGCGCCGTCTGCCGCCCGGACCGGCCGCTGGGCACCGCCGCGGCGTAGCCCGGACCGCTCCAGCCGGCCCGCCCCGTTCCCCCGTCAACCAGGTCCGCCGCATTTCAGTCCCGCCACCAATCGCAGCCCTGTACCCATCTGTCCGGTTCTCCCGCTGCGCTCACCCCGTTCGTCGTCCCGCCACCGGCTCCTGGCTCGCTCCGGCTGCTCTCCCACATTCCGCCGCGCGCCAGTTCCGCCTGATCTCCCGCTCCGCCTGATGACACTTCGCCCGGCCGTCCGGCTCTGCCATGGCCCGTAGAGAAGTAGTCGGCACGGCCTCACCCCCTTGTCCGTACCGGTGACCTGCGCGTTTGCCCACCTCCGGCACGGATGGAGTGGGACTTCGAAGGGGACCTGGAACGGGACTCGAAAGGCGACTCCAACCGGGACTGCAAACGGGACCCGAAAGGGGACGTGGTGAATCGCGGCGCCCTTACGGCCGATGGCGGGCACTGCAGAGAGCTCTCCCTGCCCGCGCCCCTCCAGCGCCCGGGCTCGGGCTGCAGCCGGCGCGGCAGCAGGCAGCTGCTCGTCACCCGCGCACGGGGGAGGGAGACCTCTCCCCCGTGCGCGGACAGTATCCACAGGCCGGTACTCCGAGCATCAGGTGAGGCCACCCGAACAGCCGGGCGGCCCGTCCACGAGGAGCCGACCATGTCCCAGCCCGCCACCGCGCCGCTCGCCCCGATGACCCCGCACGCGGCCATTAGCGCCTTCAACTACCTCCGAGCGGTCCAGGCCGACGACGCCGAAGCCGCCGGCGAGTTCGCCGCGGCCGAACCGCAGCTGGCCGCGATGCTCGTGGATGCTGCGGAGGCCAGGCGGGCGCGGTCGTAGCGGGACCAGGAACGGGCCGGGGCCAGCGAGCGCACCGCGGCCTGGTCCCCGTTCTCGCGCGGGTGCAGGACGCTCAGGTCCGCGGTCATCATCCGGCCGCGGCCGACAGGCCGGGTGTAGCCGCCGATCGCGGTCTGCACGATCGCTTCGTCCAGGCCGGGCAGATGAGGTTGGCCGCGCAGGGTGTAGGTGAGGTGCCGGCGGGCTTCGGCGAGCAGGTGCCGGTAGGAGAACGCGCCGCGCATCACGTACACCACGGCGACGACGTCGACGGCGGCCAGGGCGACGTCGACGACGGGGCGCACCCGCGCCCACACCGCCGCTGCCGCCGCACGCGCCCGCTCCGCCAGCCGGGAGACGACCTCGGCGCCGAACGCGGCGACCGCCGACTCCCGCCAGGCCCCGCGCAGCTGCGACAGCGAACGCTTCGCGGCCGGCTTGCACGGGCGCGTCCGGTCGGCGGCCTGCCGGTCCAGCGCGTAGGCGGCCCGCTCCCCCGGCGCGTGCCCGTGCTTGGCCTCGTAGTCGGCCACCAGGAGGGGCCCTGCGTCGGCGATCTGCTGACGGCGGGTGGACTGCCAGTTGATGAGGCGCTGGTCGATGCCCGCGATCTCCATGACGGGCCGCCGGCCGGGCGTCACCTCACGCGGCTCCCACGCCCACCCCAGCCGCGCAGACACCTCCTCCATGAACACCAGGGTGTAGAGGGTGCCGGCGGCAACGATGTTGTCCAGCAGCGAGGCCGCCGACACGTTCCCCCACGTCCCGTCCGGCCGCCGCGCCCGGATCGACAGAACAGCGTGATCGTGGAGCAGTGGTTTGCCGGCCCTGGACTCGTAGTGCCGGAACACCGCAAAGATCAACCCGTCCTTCACCGGGGCGCGGTGCTTGCCGCCGCTCCCCCACCGGATCTCAGCGACCGACTCCTCCAGCCAGCCCAGTGCCCTGTCCCGGGCGATGTCCTGGCACAGCTCCAGCACCCCGCGGTGCTCGTCATCCATCAGCGCCCACGAGACCTGCGCAGTCGACTGCGCCCGGAACACCAGGTCCATCGCCAGCCAGGGCGAGCGCTCCTTGGCGTCCTCGGTCTCCGGCGACCGGTTGTGCTCGACGGGCCTGCCCAGCACCGTCGCCCGCCGCGCCTTCCCCGGACTCACGCCCTGCGCCAGGAGCTCCGCCTCGATCCGGTCGGCGTCCGGGTGCCGGCCCTCCCCCAGCAGCAGCTCAGCCTGCCGCTCGGTCACCTCCTCCCCGGGCGCCAGTCCGACCGCGGCAAGTCCCCTACCTGTCCAGATACCGGGCGGAACCCCGGCTTCGTCCTGCGCGGCGCGCAGCGGTTTACCCGCCCGGCGGCGGCCGTCGCCGACCATCACGCCGCGGAAGTAGTACGGCCACCCACACTGTCCGATCTTCTTCGCACTCACCATCCGGCCACAGAACACCGCCCGTGACCTGCACAAAAGCACGACGTGGAGCGCTTCCCGCCCGGCGGGAGACCGGCACCGGATTTCCACCGCGGGCGCCCGCCAGGCGGAACCGCCCACCAGCCGACGACAGCGTGCGAATGCTGCGCCGCAACCACAGCCGCAACCACAGGAGCCACACCAGCCCCGAATTTGCACTCCCCCGCCTACAGGCAACCAGCGCGCACCAACCAGCCCATCCCCCGCCAACCCACCACCGCTGAGCCCACCACGTCACCCACCCGCCCTTCCACAGCAACGACCACCACCGCCCCCGGCACCCCGCCGGGGGCTTCGTGCTTCCCGGAGGACCGACGTGCCGACCTACGAGACCACCGCCCGCTTCACCGCCGACCTGGACCGCCTCACCCCCCAGCAGCGCCGCCACTTCCACCACGTCATCACCCGGGCCTTCGTCCCCGACCTGCGCGCCGGCCACTTCCGCGCAGGCCTGCGCGTCAAGGGCGTCCAGCGCGCACCCGGCGTCTACGAACTCACCTGGGCAGGAGACGGCAGGGCAACCTGGCAGTACGGACCCGAGGCAGTCCGCGGCGCGCCGCACATCGTCAGGCGCCGCATCGGCACCCACGACATCCTCACCGGCCCCTGACCCGAAGTCCCGCAGCCGAGGCGGCCTTGCGGGCGCCCGGCGGCGGTTGGTTGGCTGATCGTTCCGATTGACCTGGAGGGGAACACCGTGGCAGCAGAGGGCGCAGTGGGTGAGTCCGAGCACATCAAGGCGCTGATCATCAGCACCACTCAGGCCCTGCGGGAGGACAAGGACGCACTGGGCACGTTCCTCGGTGTGGTCCGGCGCAGCGAGAGATTCGCCGAACTCGCCGACACGATGCAGCAGTCCACCGCCCGGCCCGCCAAGCCGTCGTTCTACGGAGTGCACAGCACCGAGTTCGACAGCTGAGCAGAACAGCGTTCCCGCGGCCCGTTGCCCCTCCGGCGGCGGGCCGCTCACCGTCGACGTCAGTCGCTGATCTCCTCTGCCAGCCGGTGCATCAAGGAGGCCGCCATGCCGGTCAGGGTGACCGCGTCGGCCCGGATCCAGGTGGCGCGCCCCATCGGGCCGTCACTGTGCTGGGGACCGCTGGACTGGTTGAAGGACCTCACCAGGAGCTGCTGGTATCCGTCGGCTTGGGCGTCGAGGTCGTTGAGCATGGCTCCGTAGCGGTCGGCCTGGTCTTGGTCGTCGCGCCTGCTGGGAACGTCCTTGGGCCACACCTTCATGTCGCGCATCGACTGGATGGCCAGCCGCGTCTCCCTGATGGCGTCCTGGTACTCCCCTGCGGTGATCTGCCGCTTGGCGTTGAGCAGATTCGCCGCGGCCTTGGCCAGTGGCCCGCTGTCTATCGGCAGGGGAACCGTGACCGTGAAGAACGCGCCCCGGTGTACGTTCTCGATCTGCTGCTCCCAGTCGCTGGCCGACACCTGGAAGTGCGCCTGCCCGTCCATGTACGGGTACTTCTTGCTCTGCGGAAGGCAGCCGCGGAAGTCGACGATCAGCAGGAGCTTGCCGCCGTTGCGCTCCCTTTCCAGGGCGAGTACCTGGTCGGTGGTCAGGGGCAGTGACAGGTCGGCAGCACGGCCCATCCCCAGCTGCAGGCCCACGCCTGTTGGCGTGAACGAGCCCAGCCAACGCATGCCGCCGCCGTGCTCAGCCCACAGCTCCCCGCCCAGCTGTACATGGTTGCAGCCCTCGGCAAGCGTCATCGCCTCCACTTCCTGGCGGAACGTGAAGTGGTGCACCCCGACCCCAGCCATCAGCGAGGCCAGCGCATGCTTCTCCGGCTCTCGCAGCCGAAGCAGAGTCCCGTCGTCGAACTTCAGGTCCGTAGTCATTTCAGCCCCTCGGTAGAGCGCTGATTCTGGCCTGCCCGATACGGAGGCCGGGCCTCCTTTTCGACATCGAGTACAGCGGGACGCCGACCCGGAGTGCCGATCCCGGGGTGATGTTGCAGGCTGGCCCTGTGGAGGACCCGATCCAGGTAGCGCTGGGTCGCCCGCTGATGAGGTGCGGGCGTCGTCGGGCGCGTTGCCAGTGGGCTGGCTTCGGAGTGGGGGAAGACGGAGCCGAGCGGAACGGCTTCGGTGACTTCTGTCGGTCAGAACCGACCGTTGGGGCGGGTGGAGGGGCACCACAGGTTGAGCTGAACCGGATTTTGTAGCGGCCCTGAAGCCAGGCATGATCGCCTCGGCAGATGGGAGAACACAGGTCCGATGCCTGCACCACGGAAGTACCCCGACGAGCTGCGTGAGCGAGCCGTCCGCGAAGTTCAGACCTCCGGTCGTCCGGTGGCCCATGTCGCGAAGGACTTGGGCATCCACAAGGAGGCCCTGCGCGGATAGGTCCGCCAGGCCGAGGCCGACAAAGGTGACCGGCCGGACCTGCTCACCACTGCCGAGCGTGCCGAGCTGGGCCAACTCCGCAGGGAAATAGCCGAGTTGCGTCGGGCCAACGAGATCCTCAAGGCAGCCTCGGTGTTTTTCGCGAAGGAGCTCGACCAGCCCCGCACGAGGCCGACGTGGTGATCAACCACCTCCGCGACGACTTCGGGGTCGAGCCCGTATGCCGGGAACTGGACCTGTCGGTCTCGGCATACAACGCTCGCCGCCGGCGCCCGAAATCCGCCCGGCGACAGCGCGACGAACAGCTCATGGAGCACATCCACCGCATCCATGACGCGTCCGGCGAGACCTATGGAGCCCGGCGCATCCACCGCCAGCTGCGGCGCGAGGGCATCATCACGGCCCGCTGCACCATCGAGCGCCTCATGCGCGAGGACGGCCTGGAAGGCGTGATCCGCGGGCAGCGGCGCCGCACCACGGTTCCTGAACCCTCCGCACCCCGGCCACCCGATCTGGTCAACCGGCGCTTCACCGCAAGCCGGCCGAACCAGCTGTGGGTCGCCGACCTCACCTACATCCGCACCTGGTCCGGATGGGCATACGTGGCGTTCGTACTGGACGTGTACTCATGGATGATCGTCGGCTGGCAGCTCGCCACCCACATGCGCACCGATCTCCCACTGGACGCACTGGAGATGGCGCTCTGGCGGCGGGGAATCACGAAGGGCTCGGGTCTGATCCATCACAGCGATCGCGGCTCGCAAGGCGGATTCAACTGATCGTCGCAACACCTTGTGATCACGGAGGTGTTGGATGGTTCGTCGCCAGCAGGCAGCCGACCGGGCGCTGCGGCCGAAGCTGAGATCCCCGGGACATCCGAAGTATCAGCGTCCGGTCGAGACGGCGTTCTGGACGGAGATTGCCAAGGGACTTCTCGCTGAGGAGGCCGCCGCCGTCATCGGCGTGGCGCCGGCGGTGGCGACCCGCTGGTACCGCCAGTGTGGCGGGATGTGTCCGTTCGATGCGAAGCCACCCTCGGGCAGGTACCTGTCGTTTTCCGAGCGAGAGGAGATCGCGCTGCTCAGGGCCCAGGGCAAGGGAGTGCGCGAGATCGCCCGGAACGTCTGTCGTGATCCAGGCACCATCTCCCGCGAGCTGCGACGCAACGCGGCCACAAGAAGCGGGACGCTCGACTACCGGGCGTCGGTCGCGTAATGGAAAGCGGATATGGCGGCCAAGCGTCCGAAGACAGCGAAATTGGTCGACAATCCGAGGTTGCACGCCTACGTCCAGGAGAGGCTGTCCGGCCAGATCACCACATCGGGTGGCATGCCGATCGCGGGACCGGTGACGGGCTCGTGGACGGGGCGGAACAAGCCGCACCGCAAGGATCGCGCGTGGGTTCAGGCATGGAGCCCAGAGCAGATCGCGAATCGGATCAAGCTTGATTTCCCGGATGATGAATCCATGCGCATCAGTCACGAGGCGATCTACCAAGCCCTCTACATCCAGGGCCGCGGGGCGCTGAAACGCGAGCTCATCTTGTGCCTTCGGACCGGCCGCGCTCTGCGGGCGCCGCGGGCGCGTTCACGGCGCAAGACCTGGGCGCACGTCACGCCGGAGGCGTTGATCAGCGAAAGGCCCGCCGAGGCTGAGGACCGCGCTGTCCCCGGCCACTGGGAAGGGGACTTGATCATCGGGCTGGAGCGGTCGGCGATCGGCACCGTTGTCGAGCGGTCGACCCGGTTCACCATGCTGATTCATCTGCCCCGCGAAGAGGGATACGGAACGATCCCTCGAACGAAGAACGGCCCCGCACTGGCCGGCTACGGAGCGATCTCCATGAAGAAGGCACTCGCCAACACGATGTCGATGCTCCCCGAGCAGCTGACGCGGTCGCTGACATGGGACCGCGGCAAGGAAATGTCGGCGCACACGCAGTTCAGGGTCGAGACCGGTATCCCCGTGTTCTTCGCCGATCCGCACAGCCCGTGGCAGCGAGGCACGAATGAGAACACCAACGGACTCCTGCGCCAGTACTTCCCGAAGGGCACCGACCTCACACGCTGGTCCGCCGAAGAAATCGAAGCTGTCGCTCACGCGCTGAACACAAGACCCCGCAAGACACTTGGCTGGAGGACCCCGGCCGAGGCATTCAACGAGCAGCTACTCTTGCTCCAGCAAGCCGGTGTTGCAACGACCGGTTGAGTCCAGCCAATACGTGTCAATTCGCTACGGAGAACGGTTGTTGGAGGCCGGCGCGACCGCGTCCGTCGGCTCCGTCGCGGACAGCTACGACAACGCCATGGCCGAGGCCCTCAACGGCTCGTTCAAGGCCGAGCTGATCGAGTACCAAGGACCTTGGCGGGACGCTGACCAGGTCGAACGGGCTGTCGTCCAGTGGATCACCTGGTACAACACCGAGCGCCTGCACTCCGCACTCGACTACCTCCCACCCGAGGAATTCGAGACCCGGCACTACCGATCCCAGGCAGCAACGAACGCCGCCTGAGACCACTCAAACCGGCCGCTACGAAACTCGGGACAGCTCATTGCCGCCCACACCCAACTCCGCCTCGCCCGGCCCCTCGCCGAAGATCTCCGCCGCCCCTGGGAACGACCGGCGCAGCCCCGCCGACTCACCCCCGCACGCGTCCGCCGAGGGTTCCGCCACCTCCGCACGAAGACCACCCGCCCCGCAGCCGTGCCCCAAACCACCCGACCAGGCCCCGGACGCCCACCCGGGTCACAAAACCGCAGGCCAGCACCACACCACGAACCAGGGAAAACCATCAAACGCGTCGCAACCCTCACCGAACACGTCCGCCTGAAACAGCAACAGGGATAAACGCCAAGCTCAGTCGCTGACGCTGTCGGTGATCTTGAAAAGTCCCGCTCTCCGGTGCTCGACAGCCTCAGGACTCGTAGGGTTCCGGTCATGGTGACTGCGACTGTCCGATGGTGGAGCGAGGAAGAGGGGTGGGGGGTGCTCGATTCGCCCGAGACTCCCGGCGGCTGTTTCGGCCACTACTCCAACATCCAGATGACCGGCTTCCGCGCTTTGTCGCCCGGGCAGCAGGTAAACCTCACGTGGGAAGCCCCCGGCTTCAAACAAGACGGCTATGACTACCGAGCGGTGAGCATCGTGCCTCTGCCAGCCTGAGCTCCTGACCCGCCACCGTGAGAATGATCGGCTCAGCCTGCGGGGTGGGTGGCGGCGCGCCAGGACCGGGGCCGGGGGATGTGCTGCCAGTCGAGGAAGCCCTGGAGTGCGGTTGGGTTCCGGGGGCGGCGAGCGGGTGTCGGCGGCAGGTGGACGTCGATGCGTTCGAGGTTGACCGCGATGGCGGTCAGGATGTGCTGGACGTGGGCCTTGTCCTCGCTGCGGTAGCGGCACTGGCGCATGCCGTGGCCGTTGACGAACTCGCTGATCGTGCCCTCGATGGCGGCCCGCAGCGCGTAGCGCGAAAGCCATTCCTGGGTCTGCTGCTCGGCTCTGGACTCCGACTGGATGTCGTGGAGATCGCGGGGCAGGAAGGAGACCTTCCGGGCGTCGGCGCGGGTGCAGGCGGCCTTCACGGGGCACTGCCGGCAGTCGCCGGGGGCGAACTCAGCGTTGATGTAGGGCGCGAGGGAGGGCGGTGTCGACCACCGGCGGCTGACCTTGCCCTGTGGGCAGGTGACCTGCTGGGCGTCCCAGTCGATAGTGAACGCTTCACGGTGGAAGACGGTGCCCTTGCGGGACTGGCGGGTGCTTCTGGCCCGGATCGGTCCGACCAGGCCGACGCCGTGCTCGCGGGCGACCTGCTGCTTGAGCGCGACGGAGAGGTAGCCGCCGTCGACGAAGTGCTCCTTCGACAGCAGGTTCCGATCCTCCAGGTTGGTCAGGATGCCGGGCAGGGCCTTGGTGTCGTGGACGGGGGCCTTGGTGGTCGTGACGTCGGTGATCACGCTGGGGGTGTCCGTGTCGCAGGTCTCGGTGACGTGGGCGAGGAAGCCCTTCCATCGGGTCTCGCCACGGCGTGCGTAGCGGGCGCTAGTGTCGTAGGGCGAGACGATCGCCAGGGCCGAGGGCGGCAGGCCGGCATCCTCGGGCTCGCGCCACTTCGGCCGGTCCTGGGCGTCGAGGAAGTAGTTCTGCACGAAGATCTGGCGTAGGGCCTGGAGTTGCTCGCCGTCGCGGAGGGCGGGCAGGTAGCGGTGGACGTAGCGTAGGAGCAGGCGGGTGTCTTCGCCGGTCTGCTTGATCCGGGTCTTCGGCTTGGACGGGTTCTTGCCCAGCCGGGCGGCGCGGCCATAGCGCTTGCCCCAGTCCTCGGTGACCAGGGCGACCAGCTCGTGCGGTGCCCGGCGGGCAAGTTCCTCCAGGGCGGCGCGCATGGCCTCGGTGACCAGCTCCAGGCGGGTGAGGTCGCGGACCGCGGCCAGGACGTGGGTGGAGTCCGTGCGCTGTCGACCGCGTTCCCGGACCAGGCCGACGGCCCGGATCTTCTCCAGCGCCAGGTCGAGCAGCTTGTCGGCCCGGCCCTCCATGGCCAGGCGCTCGCGGAAGTCGGCCAGCACGCTGTGGTGGAAGCCGGGGTCCTCCAACTCCATGGCCAGGGCGTACTTGAAGTCGATGCGGTTGCGCACGGACTCAGCCGCCTGCCGGTCGGACAGCTCCAGCAGGAACTGCAAGACCGACACTGTCGCCAACTGAGCCGGTGACAGGCTCGGCCTGCCGTCCCGCGGGTACCACTCCTCAAAGTCCTCATCACTCCACAGGCCGTTGAGATGGTCACGGATGGCCATCGCCGTTGTGCCGTGGGGGTTGCACGCCCGCGCCACCCGAACGGTCAGTTCCGGGACCACACAGCCGGTACGGGAGCGGACACACATCTCGGACCTCCGAAATCGCGGGCGCCAACCGTCCCACCCGCACCGATCACCCAGTCCAAGAATCCCTACGCAGCCGACACGAACGAGTGAACGCCATCGACGCATTAGTCACCACAGCAACTCCAACACCAGAGAGCACGAACGATGCGTTCGCCCAACGGTCACCAGACCGCAGCCCCGTTCTCCCTCGTCTGCCGGCGTGTTCGCCGGGTCTCTGAACAGCGGAAACGGATCGCTCGCCCGGCGTCAGCCGCATGATCGAAAACTCCGGAAACCAAGATCCCCGACAGCGTCAGGCACTGAAGCCGAGCCCATACCCGCTGCCGGCTCCACACAGCGAAGCGCCGATAGACCCTCTGCCAGCACGGCCCGAACACCGGCGGAAGCTGCCGCCAGGTGCACCCCACCACTCCCGCCACGTCGCCAGCCGACCACCGGTCGGACGGCCAGGCCTGCCCCGGCCGGAGGGGCCTCGGGGCTGGGGAGGGATCCGGGGTGCTCCCGGGAACCCGATGATCCCCCGCCGTCTGTCACCACAGAGGGGAGAAGAGGGTTGTGACGAGCGACGGCACCTGCAAAAAGCGCCGCTGACCTGCGGAAAAAAGAGTGCATGCGGGTGTCCGGCACGTAAGTGGGTTCCGCAGTGGCAACCCAAGTGCCCATCCAAGTGAGCTGCAGGTCCCGATCCAGGGGTGGC
This sequence comes from Streptomyces sp. NBC_01477, assembly GCF_036227245.1. GTDB lineage: Bacteria > Actinomycetota > Actinomycetes > Streptomycetales > Streptomycetaceae > Actinacidiphila. Next base: position 8,441,327 of record NZ_CP109445.1, on the reverse strand, counting down.
CACTGCCGTGAAGGCCCTGCGCAGCCCGTCCGAATATCACACCAGTCACACCCGCCTCATTTTTTTCACTGTCACCGGGAAGCGCCGCCGGTTGTCACGGGCGGCCTATGGGCGGGGGCGCAACCGGCCCCCACTACCCGACCGAAGGAGACGGCCATGAGGCGCAGCCCCCCGACTGACCACCGGGTCGACCACCTGGCCCGGCTGGGCGGCAACCTGCTGGGCGGTCCGGCCGCACACGGCCGCCCCGCTCCGCCAACACCCCGCATCCGCGCGGCCCTGCTCGAGCTCCAGCACAGCCGCCCCCGCGCCCACCGGCGGCCCAACGCCCACCAGTAGCCAGGCCGGGCAGCGGAGTCCACCGCACCGCGATTGCCCCGTTCCCCGCCGTTATACGGATCTACCCGCCCTTGCGCACCGTTCCACGAAGCCCGCACGTGGGCAGCGGTCCAGGTTGCCCACCCGCTGGCCCGGGTCGCCGCCTTCCACCGTTCCACGGCTGTAACCTGCGGTAGCGATGTCCGTGGAACGCGGCCCAGGTGTGGGGGCACGGAACGCTCCACCGCAGAATCGAACGCGGAATCGAACTGGGTTGGAGGGGGGGGGAGCGACGACCGGGACCAGGCGCAGCCGGCTGCGGGACCTCGCCCGGCCCGCCAGCGTGCAGGGGGAGGTGGGCAGCAGCTGCGCAGGACCGCATGCCCAGCCCGGGTTGTCAGCCGCCGGCCGGGGCGTCGGCCGGCGGAGCGGGGTGGATCGGGCTGAGGACGTGGCCGGTGGCCGGGCACTGCCATACGGCGGCGCCGGAGACGACGCGGGGGTGCGCGCCGTTGTCGTGGGTGGGGCAGACCGGCCAGATCTCGGCGCGTACGTCGGCCAGGTGGGTCTGGAAGCCGTCGCCCGCCTGGACGGCGATGTCCTGCGTGTCGATGCCCTGGATCTCCTGGTTTCCGACCTGGACCGTGCCCATCGCTGCGGTGGGGGACGGCGGTTGGAGGACGACGGGCACGTCCAGGTCGTGGTGGCCGTCGGCCACGAAGGCGCCGCGGACGGCCGCGGTCACGGCCGTGGCGATGTGCGCGCGCCGGGCGAGGACGAGCGGGGCGAGGTGGTCGACCGGCAGATCGCCGTTCTCGCGGTGCACCGCGCGCAGCCAGGTCTGGGCGTCTTCGCCGGGGTCGTGCGGGCTGAAGTCGAGTTCGAGGCTGTCGGACAGCCGCTGCTGCCATTCCTGGTAGGCGAGGGTGCAGGAGTCCTCGAAGGGGTCCTTGGGTATTCCCATGGGGCCGTTTTCCTGTTCGTCTGCCGCACCGGAGCGGTGCGGACAATGTGCTGCGGTGAGTGCACGGGGTGGGGCGGGCAGGTGTCGCCGCCTGCCCGCCCCGCCTCTGATTGCCTACCGGTAGGTTCCGCCACCGGAGAAGACCTGTCCAATTGACCAGCGGTATTCCTCACCGTTCCACCAGGCGGTTCCTGCTGCGGAGACGGTTATCTGGTCGCCCGGGTCCACCCAGCAGGTCCAAAGGTAGCACTTGAACCAGCCGCGCCCGTGGGCTTTCTGGTTGTTGCTGTACCAGTACGCATGGAACCCGTAGTCGCCGAACTCCCCGTGGTTGTAGTTGCCGCTTTTGAACTCGTATCCGTTGTCGAAGAGGTACCACTTGAATCCGGGGTTGATGAAGGCACGGGCCCAATCACCGCGGAAATGGAAGTCGAAGTTCAGGGCGCAACGGTGTTTCTCGTTGCAGATTCTGCGGAGCCTGACGCAGGACTGCCTGACGCACTGGACCTGGACGCGCTCTTTGAGTGAGGTGCCGGCGATGTCGCTCAGATTCAGCGGGTTGGCGCACACGTAGTCGTAGGAACTGCAGCTTCCGTCGGCGACCGGGTCCGGTTGGTCGAACCTTCCGGTGTGGGGGTTGAACACGCGGGCGCCCATGAGGACCTGGCCCCCGAGCGCCGCCGCCGAGCGCTGGGCGCCGCCGAGCCATCCGTACGTGCCCGGAGCACCGGTTTCCGGTGCGCCGAACTCGTCGTACACGGAGGTGGAGGTGACGGTGCTGGTCCCGGGGTCGACTGTGGCCATGGTGTCGCCGTGCAGGTTCACCAGGTCCAGGACGACTCCTGCGGCGGTGATGCTGGCGGCTAGTTGATCGTCCGGGCCGTGGACGAAGCGGGACCGCGCTCCTGTGGAGTCCGAGGTCCAGGAGGGGCTGTCGGAGTCGTCGCTGTAGTGGTTGGTGACGACTGCGCCTGCGGTGCTGGTGGAGGTGGCCGGCCGGTTCTCCAGCGGGTCGAGCTGCCAGCTGGTCGTCGTCCCGTTCTGGGTCTGGCTGGCGATCTGCCCGTTGGCGTAGTAGGAGGCCAGCAGGTCGCCGCTGCCGCCCGCGTCGGCGGAGGGGGTGGTGGTGATGTCGCCCCGAGTGTCGTAGGCATAGCCGGGTCCGGTGAGGCGGTCGGCGGCGTCGTAGGTGTAGGTCTGGGGAGTCTGTCCGGTCTGGCAGCCGCCGTCCGCAGCTGGTGCCCCGATGGTCCTGGACAGGCGGTTGGAGTCGGGGTCGTAGGTGTAGCCGCGGGTCGTGCACTGGTCGCCGATGGTGTCGGTGACGGAGGTGAGGCGGTCGGCGGCGTCGTACTGGTAGGTGCGGTTCGCGCCGGGTTCGGTCCGCGTGCTCCACTGGCCGACAGCGTCCACGGTGATGCTGTCGGTCAGCGATGCGGGCCAGTTCGGGTTGGTGTAGGAGACGGAGGTCGTGGCGCCGGTGGGATCATTGACGCGGGAGACTGTTGTTCCGCCCGGGTAGCTGCCGCCGGTGGGGCTGCTGTCGGGGTCATAGGTGGCGGTGAAGGTGCCGGCCCGTGAATCGGTTTCCGAGGTCAGGTTGCCGCTGTGGTCGGTGGCCGTGCCGTAGGTGAAGGTCGTGGTTCCTTGTGAGTCGGACTGGCTGACGAGCCGGTCGGCCAGGTCGTATGCAGAGTGCGTGACCTCGCCGGAGGCGTCGGTGTAGCTGAGCACGTTGCCGAAGTCGTCGTAGGTGGTGTGGAGGTCGGCGGTCACGGCTCCGTTGTTGCCGACGTTCTGTGTGTCGCTGGGGGCACCGGTTTCGGCAGCGTAGAGGGTCTTGGTGGCAGGGACGTCCGCGCCCATGCCGGTGCCGCTGGCCGTTATGGCCTGTCCGGTGCGGCGGCCGGCGGTGTCATAGGCCGTGGTGGAGGTGCGTACGGCCGTGCTGCCGTCTGCGGCAGTGAAGGTCTGAGAAACGGTGACGGGCTGCAGATAGGTGTTGTAGGTGGTGCGAGTGACGGGCAGCGCAGCGAGTCCGGCGGTGCCGGGCTGGGCGGCGGGTCCGGTCGTGCAGACCAGGTCCGCCCAGTCCGGGTGATTGCCGCAGTCGGTGTCGGCGCTGTTGCTGCCTGCTGTGTAGTAGACCGTCCTGGTGGTGCCGGCTCCTGTGCCGCCGGTGTCGCTGGGCCGGCTTGAGGTGATCTGGAGCGGTTCACCCGCGTAGCGGCCCGGATCCTCGTTGAAGGTGCTCGTCTCGGTGATGTTCAGGTGCCCGGTGCCGGGGTCGGTCACGGTCTGCAGGGGGGTGTAGAGGCTCCAGCCGAGGTTGTCGCCGCCCGCGTTGTAGCGGTAGCGCGTGGTGTGGGTGTCGAGGTCGTCGCCGCTGCCGGGTACGTCAGTGCCGGGACTGGCGCCGACGGTCTCGGTGGTCACCAGGTTGTAGGGGTTGCCGTTGGCGTCGAGGTCGTTGTTCGGCGCGCTCTCGTCGTAGACGTCATGGGTGTGGGTACGGATCGTCTGTACCGAACCGGCGACTACGGCCTGGTGTGACGGCCCGTAAGTGTCCAGCAGCCGGGTGCCGTCGCTGTTGTACAGGTGCCGGGTGTCCAGTTGGGCTGCGATGGCGGCCGAGGCGCTGCCGGTGGCGAGCGCCGCCGCGCGGTTTGCGGCGGTGAGATCGCGGACGGTGTTCCCCTCCGCGTCGTACTCGGTGGTGGTGATGTTCCAACCGCCGTTGTAGTCGGCAGTGTTCACCTCCCGACCGTCGGTGTCGTAGTAGTGGACCTGGGCGTATGTCCAGTCGGTCGGCGGGTTCGCGGAGGGCGCGTGGTCCGGTGGGAACACCGCGACGGCCGAGACTGGCGCGTCGTTCTGGCCCCATCCGGCCTGGACTGTTGCTGCGTCCATGTCGGCCGGGCCGCCGCCTGCGACGGTGAGGGGGACGGAATAGGCGACGACGGTCTTGGCGGCGGCCCCGCCGTTGCCGGCGTCATGGGTGCGGGAGGCCGAGGCGAGCTTGCCGTAGTCCGCGCTGGTCTGGGTGTCGTTGTAGGCGAGGTTCCAGGCGGCGGCGGAGCCAGCCGCGGACTGCGCCGGGGTGATCCGGGTCAGGCGTCCGTAATCGGCGTCACCGCTGGTCTCGTCGTAGGTGTAGCTGTTCTTCAGCGCCGGGCTGATGCGCGGGTCCCATTCGGTGGACAGCCGGCCGGAGGCGTCGTAGGTGTACTGCGCCACGGGGGTCCTGGTCAGTGTCGTCCCGTCGGAGGCGAGAAATTCCACTTCACCGATGTTGCCCGTCGTGCCGTCGTAGTCGAACTGAAGTCCCCGGCAGCCGGCTGACCAGCTGCTGCTGGTGGCGGGGAACGGGCAGGCGGTGGTGGACGGCTGGGTGCTGGCAGCGTCGGGGGCGACCATCAGCATGAGTTTGCCCCGGGTGGGGCCGGACGCCGGGTCGTAGAGGTAACCGGTGGCGGACTCACTGCCGGGCTGGGTGACCGCGCTGGGCAGGTATCGCGTGGCGCTCTGCCCCGGCGGGGCGGCGAACACGATGCGGACGCCGCCGTCGACCAGGGTGAAACCGGAGGAGCCCTTGGCCAGGGTCAGTCCGCTGGCGGCGGCGGGGCCTTGTCCGCTGTAGGGGGTGACGCCGCCTGCGGCGGAGCCTGCCGTGAACGTCAGTTGGGAGCCGTCCTGGCCCGTCAGCGTGGCGTAGCTGCCGTTGTCGGTGACGAATGCCCACGCCTCGCCGGTACCGGTGACCGGTCGGGACGCGGTCCAGCCGGGGCCGAATCCCGTGTTGTCGGTGGGCTTGAGGGAATTGAACGTGCGCGCGACGGACAGACCGCTGCCGTAGGCGGCGATGTTCACATCCGAGGCGGTGACCGAGGCGTTGCCGGACTGGAGACCGATGACGACCGGTCCGGCCTGTGCGGTGCCGAAGTCGACACCGGTACCCAGCCGGTCGAGTGTCACGTTCACCGGGGGGCTGGTGACGGCGTTGTTGCCGGCGGCGTCGGTGAAGACCGCCTCGATCTGCAGCAGTCCGTCGTCGTTGAGGGTGTGCGTCGCGCTCCAGGTCAGCGCGGGTGACCGCACGCCCCCGGTGACGGTGCTCACCGAGGCCGGCCACGTGACCGCGGCACTGCCGTTCTTCACGTCGGCTGCAGGGATGGCGGTGAAGGTGCCGTTGGCGCCCTTGCGGTACTGGAAGGTGACCTTTGCCGGGCCCGAGGGAGCGGTGGCCTGGAGCGTGAAGGCAGTGGACGAGGTGTCCTGGTCGTGCGGGGAGCTCACGGCCGCCGAGCCCACGCCGAAGGAGTACGTCGTCGCGGTGGAGGAGACGTTGCCGGCCACGTCGACGGACTTGGCGTACAGGGTGTGCCAGCCTGCGGCGGGCTTGATCGTGACGGTCAGGGGGTCGCCGCCGGTGCCGTCGGTGGTGTCGTTGACGCTGTTCGGCGTCGCCGGGTTGTCCAGCCCCCACCTGTAGGTGCCGACGTCCGTGCTGGCCGTGTCCAGTGTGCACGTGCTGCTGGCGGCCTGGGCCGTCCAGACACCCGACGGGTAGGCCGTGCAGGTGATCGCTGGTGCGTCGGGCAGCCCGGTGTTGGTGGCGAACGCGGTGTAGGAGGACCAGGAGCCGTAGTCGGTGCCGTCGTAGCCGCGTACCCGCATCCGCAGGTGCACGCCGTTCGGCAGTGCGTTGCCCGAGGGCACGGTGTACTTCGCCGTGCTGCCCGAACTGACTGAGGCGGAGGTGCCGGTGTAGGAGTAAGCAGTGTCCGCGTACGCCGGATCGGCAGTGATCTCGAACTGGCCCTGCACCGAGCCGCCGTCGGCATCGGTCACCGTGGCTTGCAACGACGGGGTCAGCGACGAGACGTACCGCGTGTGGTCATAGGAGTCGGCCGCCGACGGCGTGACCGAGACCGCGCTCGGCAGTGCCGGGTAGGAGTTGTAGTTCACCACCAGCTTCGGGGCGTACCCGGCTGTGGAGTAGTTCGCCGAGCGGAAGCGGCGCCACGTGGTCGGGTCGGTCTCGTCCGCACTGCGGATCTGGATTCCGTCGTTCGGCGCTCCGTTGGCCCAGTCCTGCACCATCCCGGTCAGGGTCCAGTTCGACCAGTTCGCCGGGCAGGAGGAGTCGTAGCCCCAGTGCCCGGTGTTGGTGAACATGTTGGTCGTCGTGGTCGACGGCTGCGCGCCCCAGGTGATCGTCGAGGTGTCCAGGGGCGAGGTCACCCGGCGCGCCTGGGTGCCCGGGCCGGTGGTGGCGCAGGTGGAGGAGTAGTACGAGTACAGCGACATCGTCGCGCTCGTGACGTGCTTGCCCGTGAATGGCGCGGCATTGAATTTCACATACGATCGCGCCACATCGGTGCCGGTGTCATAGGTCCCCGACTTCAGCTCCTGGGAACCCTGCTGCGAGTCCGGGTAGTCCGGCGTCTGCACCCACGTATCGGTGGTGACCGCCAGCGTCGAGGAGGGGTCGATCGTCACCGGATAGACCAGGTCCTGTGCGAAGAACGCCGGATCCGGCGTCAGCACCAGCGTGGTCGAGTCGTCGCTCCCGGTCTCGATACTGGTGGTGACCTCCTGCTGGTGCACCGGCTCACCGGAGACCGGATCCTTTGAGGAGTCCCACATGTGCGGGGCCGGGGCTTCCGCCACCAGCTTGCCCGCCGTGTCCTTCAGCAGCAGATGACCAGTACCGGAGGCCTTCGACAGGCTCAGCCCCTTGAGCGTCAGCGGAATCCGGTACGACACCGGCCCCGCAGGCGCCGAGGCCAGAACCACCGACTGCTCGAAGCCCTGCGCGAGCGCCTGCACTGTCAGCGCCGCACCCCCGCCCAGGTCGTACGTGGCGGTGTTCGCGTCGATCTTCGGGGCCGGCAGCGTGGAAGACCACCGCAGCCCGAACGTCTTCGACCCGTCCGTCACGGACGCCAGGTCCCTGTCACCGCCGTCGGAGGCGGCCACGTCCGCAGCAGCCTCCTGCGGCTTCAGTTCCGACCCCCTGTCGGTCAGATCGGTGTCGATGTCCTTCCACGACCCGTCGCTCTGCCTGACACGGACCGGGCCCGCATACGCCTCCGTCGTCGTCGACCCATCGGGCTCCACGAACGTCGAGGAGTCCGGCGTGCGCCGCGACAGCACCTCGATCCGCCGCCCCTGGGACTGCGCCTGCAGCCGCGCAGTTGCCTCGTCCTGCGCCTGCGCCGCCCCGGACGGGGGTGCCTGGGCAGGTGCCTGGGCCACCGCCTGGTGCTCCGGAGCGACAGCAACGGCCGATCCGGCCTCGCCCACCACTGTGGCCGCCGACACCGCCATCACCAGGACCGCAGCTCCGGACACCCGCCGCAACCACCGCGGCGACCACCTCAACCGGTCACCAGGCGCACGGCGCCTGGCATCCCCCCACCATCCGACCACGAACAACTCCCTTGGCAACCATGGGTAGTTGAGCCTTGAATGACTCGAAACCAAGGAATCTTCCCACGAGCAGCACGGCGGCGGAAGCCGGATAAATACCTAGGTAAAGTTCATTCCATGAAAGGGAATTTCAAAAGCAATGCTTGCCAAGCATTGGTCAAGTTCAATTGATATGACATGTCATAGCTAATGCGATGCCGGTGTATAGCAAATGCGACATGGCGGATCCGAAGCACGCCGTGGTCGTGATGAACACCACATGTCGAGGCCCAGTGACATCACGCGGCCTGACCTGTGAAACCGCCTCTACCGGTGCTGGAGCGGCCGGTAGGAGCATTGGCGGTGGTCACGGAAGGTGCCCGGCAGTAGCCGCGTCGAAGCGGCGGTGACGCCGGTGGACCACCGGCCCGGCCGGTCAGCCGGGGCACAGGACCTCGTCGCGCAGAACGCGCAGCAAGGTCAGGGCGTCGGGGTCGTCGGGGGCGGTGAACGCGAGGACCGCCCCCAGAACCGAGATCCCGATCCGCTTGGCCGTGGCCAGGTCGTCGTCGGCCAGGACAGGCCGGCCGTCGTGCAGAACCAGTACGACGGGTTGCCGCGCTCGGCTCTGCCCGCCAGTGGCGGGCATTCAGCCAGCAGGCTGCGCAGGGCGCGGCGTGTGCAGTCGGTGCCCTCCTCGTGCTCCAGCGGCAGTCCGCGCAGCTACTCCGGGGCCGCCTCCGGCCGCAGTGAGGGGTGGAGGCTGCCGTCATAGGGGGCGATGGTTCGTCAGGGGATGGTCAGGCGGAACAGGCAGGACCCGGCTCCGGTGTCCGCGCTGAGGCGGACGGTGAAACGCCGGGGCGGGGCCCGGCGGTGATCGGGGCGGCCGGCACCATGCCGTGTTCGTCGGTAGGGACCTTGCAGGCCGGGCGCTCGCTGGTGACGACGCGTCAGCGGGACGCGGCGGTGACCGCGCAGGCCGCCGCCGGATCGACGTCGGGCTGCTCGCTTCCGCCGAGGCCGTGCGGCATCAGGCCGGTGGCCGGCCGCTCGACCGGTGAGGGGCCCGCGCGGGACACCCTTTCAACGCCCGGACGTGCGAGGAGTCGACCACGGCTCTCGCCCGGTCCAGCTCGCTGCGGCGTTCAGCTCGGCGGCGAGCACCACCTCGTGCGGATGCCGCCGCACACCGGCCTCGTTGCCGTCCCACAGCCGCCGCCAGCACGTCATCCCGGATCCGAACCCGGTTTCCTGCGGCAGATGCTCCCACCGGACAACGGTGTGCAGCACGAGCAGAATCCCGCACGGCACCTCGCGGTCCGGCACCGGCCGGCGACCCGGATACCGAGATCGCCGTTGGCCTGCCGGTACCCGGCGGAATTCTCAAGCCGCAGAATGAAATCTACGAGAGTATCAGCCGCAGGACGTCGGCGCTTTCCCCGCGGCATTGGTCTTGAGATAGAGCCCGACGAGTGACACAGCCCCTGACGGGTAGGACGAAAAATCGAACTCGACGCCACTACCGAAAGCGTAGACGTAGTCCTGACCGTTGGTGTCAGTGTAATAAATACAACCGGTATTGTTGCCAGTGGTGATGTCCGACGTCCAGAATCCCGAAGTCGACAGATCATCGAATCCAGTATTCGTATAGCAAATCAGGCCGTGGTAGGTCGTGTACTGGTGGACGAAGCTACTCGAGGAACAACCGGTTGACCCCGTGGCGGGCCGGACAGTGGCGGCGGCCGTACTTGCACCTACGAGAACCAGTGCTCCCGCGGCGATGACCGCAAGGGCGTGGCGGATCCTCAACGAGCTACCCCTCTCCTGGGGCGCGTGGCGCGCCTACGTGTTCCCACAGTATTGAGAGTGTTCAAGAGGAACAAGAGGGCCTCTGGTTCGGAGGTACCTGCGAGCCGTCATCTCCCATGGCAAGCGGGTCATCTGCTTGTTGCCCACGTGCCGGTGATTGCGGAGGTGAGCCAGGGGCGATATCACGCGCGCCAGCTCCCGACGGTGAGAACGGGCAACGCTGCTCGTTCAGGGAGATGCAGCGTTGGGCGAATGTCGGACTGTTTGAGGTCGCGGGCGTTCTTCTTCCCCCGGCGGTCCCGCAGGACGTTGTCTTTGAACCATTCGAGCGCGAGCCGCACCTGCATGATCCCGACCCTCTGCGGCCTCGACGCCGCTCGCCTCCGTTCCCCTCTTCCGCACACGCCGCCGGGCGCCCCCCGCTGTCCGTCTCAGCTCAGCACACACCAGGCTTCCGTCCCCCGAACAACCACATTTGTCGGTGGCTCGTTCCGGGGGAGGGAACATGCGGAGTTCCGGACAGCAGGGCCCCAGATGTCGGGCCACGTGCGCAGAGCATCGGGGACCGCCCGGCCTTACGTCGCGTGCTCACGCGAGCAGGGCATCCACGATGAGCGGCGCCCCTTCCCTGCACCTCGAATACCGGGAAGGGGTGCCGCAGTGGGCCGGCTCCTAGAAGTCCAGCTCGATGTAGTCGATGTCGGTGAACTCCACCGCGAGGCCTTGGGCACGGCGGCCGCGGTCCTTGAAGTAGATCTCCTGGAGGCCTTCGGCCGCGATGGCCTGGAGCTGCTGCTCGGTGGCGCCGGCGGCCTGGGCGTCGAACAGCCTCGCGGCGTAGGCGGGAGGCAGGTGCTGGGTGATCCGGCGGATCCGGCCGTCGTCCGTCGATCCGGGCGCGGCGGTGAACCCGAACCGGGCGCGGGTCTCGATGACGATGCCGCCCGAGGCCGCTGCCTTCTTCCTGGCGCGCTGCTGGACGCGGGGCTGCCAGTCGCGGCGGACCTCGCGCTCCAGGCGGGCCGCCAGCTCGGCGCGGGGGCGGCGGAGAGTGCCCTTGAGGTAGCGCTCCACCGTGCGCTGGGTGACCTGGAGGCGGGCCGCCAGAGTGCGCGTGGAGCCCTTCTCCGTCTTGAGCAGGAACCGCATCTGCGCCTGCGCGGACTTCGGGATCGGTCGGGTCGCGGTGCCTGCGGCCGCCCGGGCCAGTGCGTCTTCGATCTCGCCCACGGCTACTCCCCTTCATCCGCGGCGTCGGTGCCGTCGCCCTTGATGTGCCGGGCCGGGTTGTGCTGCTGCTCCAGGAGCTCCACCGCCCAGAACAGGGGCTGCGTGCCCTCGTGTTTGACCATGCCGGGCGAGACGCCGAGCCGGAACGTGCCCGGCGCCGGCTTCCCAGCCGCGTCGTAGGGCAGGACGTCCAGCGGGGACGGCCCCGGCGAGGGGTAGACCGCGCAGTCCGACAGCAGCGCGATCGGCAGCAGCGCGTCCTCGCCGAACACCACGGCGCCGGTCGGCGCGGGGCCGGCCTGCGTGGCGAGCGCGGTCTTCACCAGCTTCCTGTGCATGTTGACCCGGGCCGCCGAGATGACCGCCGCCCGGATGTCGGGGCGCCACGTGGGGCGTTCCAGGGCCGGCCACCGCTCGCCGGGCCGGTACTTGGTGCCCTGCGGCCGCTCGCGCAACTTGCCGATACCGCCCTTGACCGTGGACTTGACCGCGGACAGCACCATCGCCATGCCCGGATCGCCGGCCTTGTGGGTCTCCATCGCGGCCAGGAACGCCGCCGGGGACAGGTCGGCGGTGATGCCGAGGTCGGCCATCGTCGCCTTGTACGCCTCCGCCAGGTGCTTGTACCAGGGGTCCAGATACGGCCCGGTCTCGCGCCGGATGTACGCCTCGATCGGGCGGAGCTCCACGGGCAGCCCGAACTGCCCGATCAGCTCCTGCGCGTAGGCGACGGTCGGGGTGGCGTACCAGGCCGGGCCGGTCGGGCGCCCGCCGTGCGGCGTGAACGGAGACGGCAGTCGGGGGTCGACCTCGACACCGGACAGGTCCACCAGCCACGAGCCCGGGGCGGTCGTGTCGAACTGCGGCGTCTTGACGTACTCGGGTCCGGACAGGCCGACCACCAGCCTGTTCGCGGCCGCGAGGAACGCGGTGTTCACGTCGATGCCGACCGCGAACTGGCGGGAGCACTCGGCGTCGGTGAGCAGCTCGGTGGACCGGATCCAGTCGAACGCCTCCTCATCGAGCACTTCGGCCGGGGTGCGCTCGTGCGTGCGCGGGAAGAGTGCAGTGACGACGGGGTGTTCGTCGGGGGCCTCCGGCGGCGCCGGGTCGACCGCCACGGTGAGCGAGCCGGGCACCGCCCCGGACACCCACGTGCCCGTCCCCTCGTCCCGAACAGCGCGGGTCGGCGGCCGCAGCGCCGTCATCAGCTCCAGGCCCGCGACCGCGGTGGAGCCGCGGGGGGTCAGCACCCGCGAGGCGTAGGCGGTCAGCACCCGCGCGAGCTCCGCCGGCGGCAGCTGGTCCGCCTCGCCCCATGCCCGGGAGTCCAGCGCGCCCCACGGCAGCACAGCGAGCTGTACGCATTGCCGTTCGCTGCCCTTGGCCGGCCGGTAGACCCGGGCCCACGGCCCGAACCCGCGCCGGGTCAGCTGCCACTTCGCCCGTGCGATCTGCTTCACGACCTTGTGGTCCTCCGGCAGCCGCATGGAGCGCCGGTCCTCCAGACGCTCCGGCAGCCCGAGCCGGTCGACCGCCGCGGCGGTGAGCACGATCAGCGGGTCGGAGTCCTTGCCCGACCGGTGCAGCCGGCCCGCACCGAGCCTCGCCTCCGCCAGCGTCCACGCCACCAAATCCGGCACCGTGGCGGCCGGGCACTCCAACACCAGCCCGCCCGCGCCGTACAGCGACCCGTCGCCGTCCAGCACACCCAGCGGCCCGTGTGCGAACCGCGGATCCACCGCGGGCGGGGCGGGGGCGGGCTTCGGGGCCGCGTTCCTCGCCGCCGGACGGCGCGACATCGACGCGGGCCTGGTCGCGGTCGTCGAACGCGAATCGGGAGCCGAGGTGGTGGAACGGGGCGTGGTGTTCTCGTCATTCGTCATGGCCGGAGCGTCGGCCGCGGGGTCTGTGGACAGCGGCTGTGCTTCCCCCGGCTGCTGCGTGTCGGCCTGCCGCGAGGGGAAGCGCTGTGCGAGGCCTTCCAGCAGCCGGACGTACGCGGCGCGCTGCGGCGGACGCGGCTCGGTCTTCCCGCCCTCCCAGTTCCCGACCGCCTCGCGGCGCGTGCCGAGCGCGGTGGCGATCTGGGTCTGGCTCAGGCCTGCGGCCTCCCGCAGCCGCTTGCGTTCGGCAGGGGGCGGCAGGTCATCGGTCGGGACCTGCTCCAACAGCGCGTCGATGGCACTGAACAGCGGATTCTCAGTGGGCACAGAGCTCACCTCCATGGCAGACGATAGCATGGATCGCATGTCCAATCGCTCTCCGATCGCGCAACGACACTCGCTCGTGATGAAGCTTTTCGGCCCTCATGTGGTGCATTCGGGACACTGCTGCGGATGTTGGCAGGTATGTATTGGTCCACCCGTGACACTACGCAGTGAATACGATCGACCACTCTTCGCTGTGGGAGACTCGGTGCCCGGAACGACTTGATGACGGCCTTGCTGGACACGCGGCGGGCGCTGGAGGAGCAGTTCGCCGCCCTCGGGGAGCGAGTGGAGTCCACACGCAGGGAGGTCGTGGACACTGTCGCTTCCCAGGCGGCCGAACTGCGCGGGGACAATCGCGAGACACGAACCCGTGTCAACAGTCTGTCCACGGCACTGTCGGAGACCAACAAGGCGGTGCCCGTGCTGCGGCAGGAAGTCGCCGACCTGGCACGGTCTCTTCAGGCGCTGCACGCCGCGGTGGACGACATCGCCCTCCGCCTCTCCCACGCTCCCGAGCTGCCGCGGGCTGGCGGGGCGCCCTCTTCGGCCCGCGGCCACGACCTGGCCGGCGGCGTTGCGGCGGATGCCGGAACGCCGCCGGCTATCGCGGAGCCTGGGGTTCCAGAGACGGAACACGAGGAATCGGTTGTCCTCGGACCGGAGGACGCCGGCGTCCTCCGGTCCGAGCAGAAACCCGCCCCCGCCTCACCCGCCGCCGCCTCACCCGCCGCCGGGCCGGACCAAGCAAGCGACACCGGTCCTACGGACGACGCCGATCTCATGGAAAGCCGGGCGCGGTCCGCCGAGTCCGGCTCCGCCGCGGACGACGGCAAACACTCCCGTGCCCGGCACGACAACATCCTGCGGTCTGCCGGCACAGCCGGCACCGTCGAGATCACCTGCCATCGCGAGCTGTGGGAGTTCATCCAGCAGCGCGCGGACGACACTCCGCACTTCCGCGCCCCGGCGGCGCTTGTCGAGGACGGCGGAGACCGCGTGCGGGCGATCCTGTCCGGGCGCTCCGTGATCGGCGTCCTCATTGCCATGCGCGCGACCCAACTGGACAGCGCGCCCTACGGCAAGGACGACGGCACATGGGCCCTGTCCGAGGCCGTCTACGACCGCCTCGCCCACGACCTGGCCACCACCAGCCGCCACGGCGGCACACCCCTGACCATCGTCTTCGACGACGGCACTGCGCCGGAAACCAGCCCCGCCAGCGAGTGAACCGTCAGACCGCCGGCGCCGCCCCGCCGCGGCTCACGCCGTCTGCCCCAGGCGACGTTGCACGATCCGACGGCCGGCCTTCCCGGCCCGGGTGCGCCGCGGGTTCGGGAGCATCCGTGCCCGCCTCGCCTGCCCGACCCGTGTTCCCCGACCCCGAGGAGCCGGCCCCGGACGCCCGCCCGGGGCCGAGGACAAACACCGGGCACCCCGCTGCGACGTCGGCAAAACCGTCGAACGCCCCCGGGCCCCTGGGCCATCGGCAAGCCTGGAAGATTTTGGCAGATAAAGAACTAGCCGAGCTGGAGGCGCCATTGAGGAGGATGGTGCAACCAGCTATCTTATCGGCATGGTCACACGGTGCCGTTCCGGCTCTGCGCTGAGGGGACCTCCAGTAGACCTCGGCGCCCGGCAACACGGCAGTCCTGGACGCTCACCATAGGCTCGCAGACTGTGAACCTATGGGGTGAAGTTGACAGCGAACTTGCCGCTGGTCCGAAGACTGGTCAATCGGGTGTCCGGGCTGTGAAATGTTTGCAGAGGCGCCGGTTGGGCGGTTCCTGCGTTCCGAAGGTGGCGCAGGTCCAGACGAATCGTCGGCTCAATTCCCCTGCCGTGGCGAGATAAAGCTCCTTGGGATCGACGGCGTGGGCGGGTGGGTCGAGGATCAGGTTCGCCAGCATCGCGATCCCGGAGAAAGCCGGGAGGTCGTGGCAGCCCTCGGCGATCCTCATGCCAGCAGGGTGTCCCTCGATGCGGTGGGGCGGTCGGTCTATTCGCCGGTGGGACCGATAGGCATGCCGGCGAAAGACCACCCCTTGATGAGGGCGCGTTTGATCGTGAGAGATCTGCGTGCCGATAATCATGCCTCGGGGCGAGTTGGTCCTATTATCTGACCGCATGGGTACGTTGGTAGTGGCGGTGGGTGCAAAATCGCCAGTAGTTCTCAAAGTCGCCGTTGTTGATAATGGCGCGCAGGAGGAGGATGGCCTCGGCGTCGTCCCGTCTCCGCCTCACCCTTCCGTTCATACGACGTCTGTCGTGGCTCGACACCACGGCCCGTGAGGAAACACGCCGGCAGGTCGCCGGAAATCATGGCCGGCCCGGTTGGGCAATGACGCCTGCGGCAACGAAAGTGGCGATTGCGGAGAACCCTGGATCGAAAGTTTCAGGTAAGTAAAAAGACGACGAGAAAGTACTCACGCGCACGGTTCCGAAGTTTCAGCGAAAGGTAAATGGGCGTCATGCGTGATGGCCGGTGCCAGTTGCACACCCAGCTGCCCCACACACCGTCTGAAGGTCCTACCGCCCACGCGGCCGACGGCCACCCAGACAATCCGCTCGCACGCTCCCAGTCCGCCTGGCTCGCCGGTGAGGTCCGCCGGGCCATCGAGCTGGCCGCCACACCCGGCGGCGACGGGGACGACCCAAGGCTCGCCAAGATCTGGCACGCCCGGCTCCTGACCCGCGTCCGCGAACTTCCGGAAGCCACGCGGATCCTCGACGAGTTGACCACCTCGTGCGATGTCGCCGACGACGCGGGGGTTTCAGCCGCGTTGACCACCTGCCGCGCCGAGTTCGCGCTCGCGTCGGGTGACGCCGGCAGTGCGTTCGCCGAGGCGAACATCGGCCTCGGGCTGGCCGAAGGGGCCGGCGCCTACACCTTGCTGCCGGACCTGCATGTCGTCCTGGCGCTGAGCGCCGTACGGCAGTCCGACACGTCGACCGGCCTGCGATTCGCGCGCAACCTGGGTGATGACGCCCTGCTCGGCCGTACCGCGCACGCGCCCGGGCAGTGCGTGTGGGCCGCCGCCCAGGCGTTCGAGGCCGACGGCGGTCCGGCCGGCGTCAGTCACCTCGTCGAGCGCCTGATCGCCGACGACCACCTGACGCAGGAGCTCTTCGCGTCCCAGCCCGCCGCCGCGGCGTGGCACGTCCGCCTCGCGCGAAGCATGGGGGACGAGCGACTCGCCTTCAAATGTGTAGTGCAAGCCGATTCGCTCACCGTGAAGTCGTGGGGTTTTCGTTCGCCCCATGCGGCGGCGCTGCACGCCGAGGGGCTGTTCGAAAAGAATCCCGACAAACTGCGTGCCGCGTGCGAGCTCTATTCGGACGACTGGGCGTCGGCGTCGGCCGCCGAAGACCTGGCCCGGACGTGGTCCTCGCTGCGCCTGGGCCAGGATCGTGCCGTCGAACAGTTGAAACGCGCGGCCGCCGACTACGAGCGGGCCGGTGCGGCCCGCGACCTCGCCCGGGTCGCGAGCAAGCTTCGTGAGCTCGGCGTGCGGTCGGGCCGTGTGCGGCGGCCGATGCGCCACGACGGACACCGCACCGGCTCCCTCACGGACACCGAGTTCGCGGTGGCCAACCTGGTGAGCCGGGGCCTGACGAACGTGCAGGTCGGCCGTCAGCTCTACATCTCCGCGCACACCGTGGCGTTCCATCTGAAGAAGATCTTCCGCAAGATGGAGGTCTCTTCGCGGGTGGAACTGGCCTGTACGTGGGTGAACCTCACCTCGGATCAGCGAACTGCCGGCTGACGGCCGACGTCCGGAGCCCTGATCGCGGGTCCGGCCCAGGCCGCGCCGGCGATCAGGGTCCGGGTCAGCCGAGCAACAGCGCGTCCGCTCCGGCCGCCGGGTCGGGGTCGATGCGCAGGGTCGTCATCATCCGGGCAATCATCAGGTAGTGGCCCGCGACGAGCGTGAGTTCCACGACTTCCCGGTCGTCCAGAAACGCGCTGACCGACGCGTAGGTCGCGTCGTCGACCTCGTCGTGCACGACACCCGTCACGAAGTCGACCACGGCGCGCGGCAACGGCTCCAGCGCGTCGAGGTCACCCCGGTCCAGCGCGTCGATCTGGTGTTGAGTCGCGCCCACCGCCAGCGCGACGGGCACGTGCTGGTCCCACTCGTAGCGGGCGGTGAGCTGCCCGACCCGCAGAATCGCCAGCTCGCGCAGCACCGGGTCCAGGGCGAGGTGGTTGAGCAGCGCTCCGCTGAAGCGCAGCCACGGCCGGAACAAGGTCTCGGCATGGGCCATCAATCCGAAAACGTGGAGGGACGGCAGCTTTGACAGCGGTTCGGCGATGGTTTCGGAAGCGGTGACGGAAGTGAGATAAGGAACGCGTGCCATATCTGAAATGGTAAAGGCAATTCGGCCGCAGGTAAAGAAAACCGGTTCCCCGATTCTGCCCGACCGTACTCGCCGCAGGGTTCGGCCGCCTTCCGTGGGCGTCCGGGTTGTCGGTGACCCCCAGGAGTGGGGGTGTGCGTTCGGTTCGTCGCGGATCGCCCGGGACGGGGGTCGGACCGGCGCCACGCGGCCGCGTAGCGCCGGTCGGCCGCGTAGGCGCCCACCCCCCGGCCCGGGGCAGCACCGCCGACAGCCCACAGGGAGTCGACCGATCAGGGTTCGCGAGGGCGGACACCCGCGCCGCCGCCGCCGCTTTCACCGCACGTTCTCCAGCCATTCCGCGACGGCCCTGGCCGTCGAGCCCACGTGCTCGGCTTCCAGCATGGTGAAGTGGTCGCCGGGCACTTCGACGACCGTGGCCGCCGCGGCGGCCACTTCATCACGCCATTCGCCCCCTCCCCCGTGCGCGAGGGCCTGCGTCGAGCGGATGTACAGCGACGGCACCGAAATCCCCTCAGGCCGCCAGCCCCTGAGCAGATCGAGGTTCCACAGCTGCGCGGTGATCCGTTCGGACAGCGTGTCGAAGCCCATCCGGCGCACGTACCCGACCAGCCTGGTGCTCAACGCGCGCTGCAGGTCCTCGTCGTCGAACACGCCCCGCTCACCCTTGAGGTTCAAGGTGTAGGTGTCGAGCAGCACCAGGCCGGCGGGAGCCAGGCCGCGAGCGTGCAGCTCCTGGGCGAGCTCGTACGCCACCACCCCGCCGGAAGAGTGCCCGGCCAGGGAGAACTGCGTCCCGCCCACGAATTCCTCGACTGTGTCGGCCAGACCGGTCACCAACGCGGCCCGGGTCGCGGGCAGGAGCTCGCCGGCGGCGAACCCCGGAGGCACCAGGGCCGACACCTGGCTTCCCCGGCCCGTGAGCTCGGCCGCGAACCGGAGGTAGACCTGTGGCCCAGTGGTCATGATCGTCGGGCACACGCAGATCAGGTGCGGTCCCTCTCCCGCCGGGGAGATGCGGACCACGGCCGGCTTCGCCTTCACCTGTGCCGGGTCGTCGAATTTCTCGCGCAACCGCGCGGCCTTGACCATGAGTTCCTCGCCGAGTTCCGGCCGGCCGTTCTCGATCGCCGCGAGGTAGAGCTCACCGAACAGGTCGTGGTGTTCCGGAAGCGGACCGCCCCTGTCGCCGGCCCGCGGCGGTTCGGACAACACCGTGTCCAGTTCCGTGGCGAGGCTCCGCAGGTCCGGGTGGTCGAACACCAGGGTCGCGGCCAGCTCCACGCCGGTTTTGGCCTGCAGCGAGTTGCGCAGTTCGACCGCAGTCAACGAGTCGAAGCCCAGTTCGCCGAGGAGCCGGTCCGGTTCGATCGGCGCGCCCGGGGTGTGGCCAAGCACCGCCGCCACCGCTTCGCGGACCACGTCGATCAGCACCTCCTCGCGATCCATTTCGGACAGCCCGGCGAGCCGCTGCCTGAGCCCCTCGCGATCGGGCCGGCTGTTGTCGGCCGCCCGCCGGCGTGGACCACCGGCCAGGGACCGCCACACCGCCGGGATCTCCGGCCGGGCCCGCAGCGCCCGCACATCCAGCCGGGTCGCTGCCACGACCGCGTCGCCGGTGCCCAGCGCCCGGTCGAAGAGCGCCATCTCCTGCGCCGCGGACAACGCCGGCTCGCCCACCCGGTCCTCCCAGGCGATCGACAGGCCCGGCAGGCCCTGATCGCGGCGGTGCCGCGCCAGCGCGGCCAGGAACGCGGTGTCGCCGCCCCGACCGCCGCTGCCCTCAAGGCCGGCCAACGACGAGAACACCACGAACAGCGCCAGCTCCCGGTCCCGGGTCAGTTCGTGCAGATGCCAAGCCGCGTCGGCCGTCGGCCCCGGTACCCGGTCCGAGCCCTCCTCGGGCAACGAGCGGGCCTCGGCGGTGTGCACGACGCCGATGAGCGGCTGGTCCGCAGGACCCGAGGCCAACGCCTTTGCCAAGGCCCGCCGATCGGTCACGTCGCACGCGGTGACCGTGACTTCGGCGCCCCGCTGCGCCAATTGCGCCACCAGCTCCGCCGTTTCCGGCTCGTCCGGACCGCGTCGGCCGAGCAGCAGCAGACTCCGGACACCGTGCTCGGCGACCAGATGCCGTGCGACCGTGTGGGCCCGCTCACCGCCGGTGATCACGACCGTGCCGGGCACCAGTGGCGTGACCGGTACGTCGGTGTCGCCGGTCCGGGTGAGCCGGGCGGCGTGGAGGCGGCCCCGGCGCAGGGCCAGCTGCGGCTCGTCGGCGGCCACGGCCCGCCCCAGCGTTTCGGCGTCAGGGTCGGCATCCGTGTCGAGCAGGATGAGCCGGCCCGGGTTCTCGGCCTGCACCGAACGCACCAGACCCCGCACAGCGGCTGCGGCCACGTCGGTCACCGGCTCACCGGGCTCGACCGCGACGGCGCCCCGCGTGGCCACGACCAGCGGGACGGTGGCGAACCGGTCCTCGTCCAGCCAGCGCCGCAGCCGGTCCCTGACCCGGCCGGTCATGTCGTGGGTGGACAGCACGACGGCGTCCGGGTCACCGGACGCGCTGAGCACGACAGCCTGCGGCGCCGTCCCTCGTTCGAAAGCGGCTTCGACCGTCAGCCACTCGCTCACCGGAGCCGCGGCGCCGGTGAGCTCGGGCCACTCCATCCGCAGCAGCACCTGATCGCCGGCGGTGCGGCTGCCGGAGACCGGGGCCCGCACGGCCAGCGAGCCGATCGACAACACCGGCATGCCGGTGTCGTCCGCGGCGGCCATCGCCACCTCGTCCGGCCCGAGACGCGTCAGCGCCACCCGAAGCCGAGCCGCACCCGAGGCGCGCAACACCACGTCGGTGAACCGGAACGGCAACCGGCCGGAACCGGCCGAGTCCGAGTCCGCGCCCGCGCCCGCGCCCGCGAACGGATGTGAAGCGGCGTCCAGCAAAGCCGGATGGATCCCGAACGAACCCGCGGTCGCGCGGGCGGGCTCGGGCAGATCCACCTCGGCGAAGATCCGGTTCCCGCTCTCCCAGGCTTTGGCCAGGCCCCGGAACACCGGCCCGTGTTCGAGCCCGAGGTCGGCGAGGCGGTCGTAGACCCGCTCGACGTCCAGCGGCGTCGCGCCGGGCACCGGCCAGGTCCCGTTGACGGCTTGAAACAACCCGTCCGCCCGGGCCGGCAGCGAAGCTGCGCTCACCACTCCGGTGGCGTGCCGGGTCCAGGTCTCCGCACCGTCCGGGCGGGCGTGGATCGTGACGCTCCGCCGCCCTTCGGATTCGGAGGTGTCGGCGCCGCCGACCACGACCTGAAGTTCCATGCCGCCCCGAGCGGGCAGTACCAGCGGCGCTTCCAGCGCCAGCCCGTCCAGCCGACCGCAGCCCACGCTGTCGCCGGCCCGGATCGCCAGCTCGACGTACGCCGCACCGGGCAGCACCACCTCGTCGAGCACCGCGTGGTCGGCGAGCCACGGCTGGGTCCGCAGGGACAGGCGGCTGGTGAAGACCACGCCGTCGAACTGCGGCAACGACAGCACCGCCCCGAGCAACGGGTGGTCCGCGGACCGCAATCCGGCGGAGACCTCGGTCCGGCCGCCGGCCGCGTCGGGCCAGAAGCGCTGCCGTTGGAAGGCGTAGGTCGGCAGGCTGATCCGGGTGCCTCCTCGACCGGCGAACGCCGCGGTCCAGTCCACGGCCACGCCTCGCGTGTACAGCCGGCCGATCGCCGACAACAGCGTCGACGTGTCGCCGTGCTCACGCCGCAAGACCGGCGTCACCACCGTCCCCGGAGCGCAGCTGCGCTGCGCCAGCGCGGACAGCACGCCGTCAGGGCCCAGCTCGACCATCGCCGTCACACCCTGCTCGGCCAGCCACCGCACACCGTCGGCGAACCGCACCGGCTCTCGGACCTGGCGGGCCCAGTACTCCGGCGAGCACAACTGCTCGGCCGTCGCCGCACGACCGGTCACATCGGACACCACCGCAATCCGCGGCTCCGTGAACCGCACCGATTCCAGCACCCGCGTGAACTCGTCCAGCATCGGGTCCAGCAACGCCGAATGGAACGCGTGCGACACCCGCAACCGCGACACCCGGCGGCCACGCTCGCCCACAGCCGCCACCACCTGGTCCACCCCGGCCCGAGAACCCGAGACCACCACAGAATCGTCGGTGTTCACCGCGGCCACCGACACGCCGTCCGGCAGCAGGTCCGCGATCTCGGCCTCGGACATCTCCAGTGCGGCCATCGCGCCGCCGGACGGCAGCGCCTGCATCAACCGCGCCCGCGCCGCCACCACCCGGCACGCATCCGCCAGCGACCACACCCCGGCGACGTACGCCGCCGTCACCTCACCGATCGAATGCCCCAGCAGGTAGTCCGGAGTCACTCCGAAGGCGCGCAGCACCTCGAACAACGCCGCCTCGACCGCGAACAACGCCGGCTGCGCCCAGCCCGTCTCGTGGATCAACTCCGCGTCCCGGCCCCACATCACCTCACGCAGCGGCCGGTCCAGCAACGGATCCAGCGCGGCGAGAACCTCGTCCAACGCTCCCGCGAACACCGGCGAACCGTCGTACAACCCGCGGGCCATCCCCACCCGCTGAGCGCCCTGCCCCGTGAACAGCACGCCCAGCCGGGTGCCTGGTCGAACCGTATCGGGCACGGGTTCACCGGCCGCGACCGCACGCAGGCCCGCCAGCAGCTCGGCCCGCTCGCCGCCCACGACCACGGCGCGGTGGTCGAACACCGCCCGCGAACCGGCCAGCGACCACCCCACATCCACCGGACGCAAGGTCGGGTCCGCCGCCACGAACCCCAGCAGCCTGGACGCCTGAGCCCGTACCGCCTCAGCCGACTTGCCGGACAGCACCCACGGCACCACAGCGCCGGTGTCGGCGGCGGGGACGACGTCGGCGTCCGCGGGCGCCTCCAGGATCACGTGCGCGTTGGTGCCGCTGATCCCGAACGAGGACACCCCGGCCCGCCGCGGGCGGCCGGTTTCGGGCCACGGCACCGCTTCGGTCAGCAGCCGCACGTCGCCCCGGGTCCAGTCGACCTGGGTGGAGGGCCGGTCCACGTGCAGCGTCTTCGGCAGCTCCCCGTGCCGCAGCGCCATCACCATCTTGATCACGCCACCGACACCCGCCGCGGCCTGGGCATGCCCGATGTTCGACTTCAACGACCCCAGCCACAACGGCCGTCCCTCCGGCCGGTCCTGACCGTACGTCGCCAGCACCGCCTGCGCCTCGATCGGATCACCCAGCCGCGTACCCGTACCATGCGCCTCGACCACATCCACGTCCGACGTGGACAGCCCCGCCGCCGCCAACGCCTGCCGGATCACCCGCTGCTGAGACGGACCGTTCGGCGCCGTCAAACCGTTCGACGCACCGTCCTGATTCACCGCACTCGACCGGAACACCGCCAGCACCTCATGGCCGTTGCGCCGGGCCTCGGACAGCCGTTCCATCACGACGACACCGACGCCCTCGGCCCAGCCGGCGCCGTCGGCGGCGTCGGAGAAGGACTTGCACCGGCCGTCCGCGGCCATTCCGCCCTGCACGGTGAAGCCGACGAACGTGTCCGGCGAGGCCATCACGGTCACCCCGCCGGCCAGCGCCAGCGAGCACTCACCCGCCCGCAACGCCTGCGCGGCCAGGTGCATCGCCACCAGCGACGACGAACACGCCGTGTCCACACTCACCGCCGGGCCCTCCAGCCCGAGCGTGTAGGACACCCGGCCGGAGATCACGCTGGTCGCGCCGCCCGTCATCTGGTGGCCCAGGAGTTGGTCGCTGCCGCGGGCGACCAGTTCGCCGTAACCGGAACCGTACGCGCCGGCGAACACGCCGGTCGGGCTGCCCGCCAGCGAACCCGGATCGATTCCCGCCTGCTCCAGGGCTTCCCACGACACCTCAAGCAGCAGCCGCTGCTGCGGGTCCATGGCGAGCGCCTCGCGCGGCGAGATCCGGAAGAACGCCGCGTCGAACGCGTCGGCGCCGGCGAGGAACCCGCCCTCATCTGTCGCCGAGGTTCCGGAACCGGGTCCCTCACGCCCGATCAGGGCGTCCAGGTTCCAGCCGCGGTCGGCCGGGAACGGGGTGACGCCGTCGGCGCCCTCGGCGACCAGCCGCCACAGGTCGTCAGGACCCGCCACCCCGCCCGGGAACCGGCACGCCATGCCGACCAGCACGATCGGGTCGTCGGAAACCGGCACCACCGCGGGCGCCGCGGTCGGCTCCACCGGCTGCCCGGCGCCGTACCCGGCAGCCAGATGCCTCGCCAGCCGCGTGACCGTCGGATAGTCGAACACCACGCTCGCGGCCAGCACCGCACCCGCTTTGGCCTGGAGCAGATTCCGCAGCTCCACCGACGTCAGCGAGTCGAAGCCCAGCTCCCGGAACGGTCGGTCCGCGTCGATCTGCGCCCCCGAGCCGTGGCCCAGCACCGCCGCGGCGGACTCCCTGACCAGCTCCGCCAGCGCCTGCTCGCGCTCCGCGACGGACAGTTCCGCCAACCGCTGCCACGGGCCGCCCCGACCGTCGCGGGTGTTGTCGGCGGTGCGGCGCGGCGCGGCGCCGGCGAGCGACCGCCACAGGGCCGGCACGTCCTGCTGAGCCCGCAACGCCCGTGCGTTCAGCCGGGCCAGTCCCAGCACCGGCTGGGGGGAGCGCAACGCTTGGTCGAACATGTCCATGCCCTGCGCCACCGAGAACGGCGGCAGGGCCGACCGTTCGATGCGGCGAAGGTCCGCCGGGGACAAGGTGCCCACCAGCCCGACCTCGGTCGTCCAGGCGCCCCAGGCCATCGACGAGCCCGGCAGCCCCTGCTCACGGCGGCGCCGCACCAGAGCGTCGAGGAACGCGTTGCCCGCGGCGTAGTTGGCCTGGCCGCCGCTGCCGAGCAGCCCGGCGAGAGAGGAGAACACCACGAAGAACGACAGGTCCAGATCCCGCGTCAGCTCGTGGAGGTGCCACGCCGCGTCGACCTTCGGCGCCAGCACGCGGTCGAGCTGATCCGGCGAGAGCGAGCCGAGTACGCCGTCCTCGAGGATCCCGGCGGTGTGCACCACCCCGGTCACCGGGCGCTCCGCCGGAACCCCGGCCAGCACCGCGGCGAGGGCCTGCCGATCCGTCAGGTCGCAAGCCGCGAACGTCGCCGTCACGCCCTGCGCCGCCAACTCGGCGGCCAGCTCCGGAGCATCCGGCGCGGCCGGTCCGCGTCGGCTGACGAGCAGCAGGTGCCGGACGCCGTGCTCACCGGCCAGGTGGCGGGCCAGGGCGCCGCCCAGGCCGCCGGCACCGGTGATCACGATCGTGCCCGAAGGGTCAGGCGCCCGTGGGACGGTGAGCACCAGCTTGCCGACGTGCTTGGCCTGGCTCATGAACCGGAAGGCGTCCTTGGCCTGGCGCACGTCCCAGCCGCGCACCGGCAACGGCCGCAGCACACCGGCTTCGAACAGGCTCACGAGTTCCCGCAGCATCTGCTGGATGCGGTCGAACCCGGCGTCGGTCAGTTCGAACGCCTGGTAGGTCACGTCGGCGCGACGGTCCCGCAGGTCCTCGGGCGAGCGGATGTCGGACTTGCCCATCTCGATGAAGCGGCCGGCCGGCGCGAGCAGGTCCAGCGAGGCGTCCACGAACTCGCCGGCCAGCGAGTTGAGCACCACGTCGACACCGCGCCGGTCCGTGGCAGCGCGGAAGCGCTCCCTGAAGTCCAGGGTCCGCGACGAGGCCACCCGGCTTTCGTCGACGCCCCATTGGCGCAGGACGTCCCATTTGCCCTCGCTCGCGGTGGCGTAGATCTCCGCGCCGAGGTGCCGGCCGAGCTGGATGGCCGCCAGCCCCACGCCGCCGGCGCCGGCGTGCACGAGCAGCGACTCACCCGCCCGCAGATCCGCGAGGTCCACCAAGCCGTAGTACGCCGTCAGGAACACGATCGGCACCGACGCGGCGACGGCGAACGACCAGCCGGCCGGGATCACCGTCAGCAGCCGCCGGTCGGTCACGGCAACCGGGCCGAAGCCGCCGAAGGCCAGGCCCATCACCCGGTCACCGACCGCCAGCCCGGTCACCTCCGGGCCGACCTCGGTGACCACCCCGGCGACCTCACTGCCCAACGGGCCGGCCTGACCGCGATACATGCCGAGGGCGTTGAGCACGTCACGGAAGTTCAGGCCGGCCACGCGCACCTCGACCCTGACCTGCCCGGGCCGCAAGGCAGTTGCCATCTCGGGGCACGGCACCAGCGCGAGATTCTCCAGCGTGCCCTTCTCCACGGACTCCAGCCGCCACGGTCCCGTCCGCGGTGCGACCAGGTCGTCCGCCGGCCGGACCCTCGTCAGGCGGGCGGCGTGCAACTGCGAGCCGCGCAGAGCGAGTTGCGGCTCGCCGGTGCCCAGCACCCGGCCCAGGACGTCGTCGTCCAGCCCGGTGCCGGTGCCGGTGCCGGTGCCGGTGCCGGTGCCGGTGCCGGTGCCGGTGCCGGTGTCGGTGTCGGTGTCGGTGTCGGTGTCGGTGTCGGTGTCGGTGTCGGTGTCGAGCAGGATGATCCGGCCGGGGTTCTCGGTCTGCGCCGAGCGCACCAGCCCCCACACCGCCGCCGCGGCCAGGTCCCGTACCGGCTCACCCGCGTCGACCGTGACCGCGCCCCGCGTCGCCACCACCAGCGGGATCGAGGCGAAGCGGTCCTCGGCCAGCCAGTGCTGCAACTGCCCCAGCACCCACGCGGTCAGTTCGTGAGCGGAGTCCACCACCGCGTGCCGGTCGCCGGCCACAGCCAGGACCACCGCCTGCGGGCGAGCCCGGTCCGCAAGTACGGCACCGATCTCGACGAGGTCGGTGTACGCGGCTCCGGCCGGACTCGCGCGATCGGCCAGGAGCCAGTCCGTCACCGGCGCCGCCGGACCGTCGGCGGCGATCCAGCCGACCTTCAGCGCGGCGCCGTCGCCCGGGCCGACGGCGAGGCTGCCGGCCGACACGGCCCGCACAGCCAGCGAGCCGATCGACAGCACCGGCGAGCCGCCGCTGTCGGCGACCACGACGCCGACCTCGTCGGGTCCGGTCCGGGTCAGCGCCACCCGGAGCCGGGACGCACCCGAGGCGCGCAATGCCACGCCGGTGAAGCTGAACGGCAAGGCTCCTCGCGCCTCCAGCCCCGCGAAGACCGAGGCGTGCAACGCCGCGTCCAGCAGCGCCGGATGGATCCCGAACGACTCGGCAAGGCCACGCCCGGACTCGGGCAGTTCGACCTCGGCCAGCACCCGGTCCCCGCGCTGCCAGGCCCGGGTGAGTCCCCGGAACACCGGGCCGTACCGGAGGAAACCCTCGTCGGCGAGCCGGTCGTAGAAGTGGTCGGTGTCAAGCGCCGTCGCGTCCAGCCCGGGCCAGTCGCGGCTCACCGGGTCGAACAGCTCGGTGTCGGCTGCCGCGCCCGCGCTCACCACTCCCGTGGCATGGCGGGTCCAGAGCTCTTCGCCGTCCACTCGGGCATACACCGCGACGCTGCGCGCTTCGGCCGCGGCGGGAGCATCGAGGTCGCCCACGACCACCTGCAGCTGAACCCCGGCGTGCGCGGGCAGGACGAGCGGCGCCTCCAGCACGAGTTCGTCGAGGCGGTCGCATCCGACGCTGTCGCCTGCCCGGATCGCCAGTTCCACGTACCCGGTGCCGGGGAAGACCACCGCGTCCCGCACCGCGTGGTCCGCCAGCCACGGATGCGTCCGCAGGGAAAGCCTGCTGGTGAACACCATCCCGTCGGTCTGCGGCAACGGCAGCATCGCCCCCAGCAGCGGGTGGTCCGCGGCTGTCAGCCCGGCCGCGGACACATCGGCCCGGACACCGGTGGTGTCCGGCCAGAAATCCCGGCGTTGGAAGGCGTACGTCGGCAGCGGCACCCGCCGCGCGCCGCGGTCGGCGAACATCCGCGCCCAGTCCACCTGGACGCCCAGGGCGCACGCGTGGGCCACAGACAAGGCCACTCGCCGCAGGGTTCCCTCGTCGCGGCGCAGTGTTCCCACCGCCGCCACGGGTTTTTCTCGCTGCCGCGCGATGTCCTGCACCGCGGGGACCAGCACCGGATGCGGACCGACCTCGATCACCACGTCGGGGCCGGCGTCGAGAGCGGCCGTGAGCGCCGTTTCGAACAGGACCGGGCTGCGCAGGTTGTCGTACCAGTACCGGGCGTCCCACGACGCGGTGTCCGCGAGTTGTCCGGTCACCGACGAGTAGACCGGAACCGTCGACGAGCGGGGGCCGACCGGTGCCAGGTCCGTCAGCAGCCGGTCCTCGATCCGCTGCACCGACGGCGAGTGCGAGGCGTAGTCCACCGCGATCCGGCGCGCCTGGATCCCGTCGCCTTCGCAGTCGGCCAGCAACCGGTCGAGGGCGTCCGGCTCCCCGGCGACCACCACGGAGGCCGGGCCGTTGATCGCGGCCACCGAGACCGCCGGCCGCTGCGAAATCAGTTCCTCGACCTCGGCGACCGCCATCGGCAGGGCCACCATGCCCCCGCCACCGGCCAGGCTGTCGGCGATCGCGCGGCTGCGGAGAACGACCACGCGGGCGCCGTCGGACAAGGACAGGGCGCCGGCCACACACGCGGCCGCGATCTCACCCTGGGAATGACCCACCACGGCCGCGGGCTCCACACCGAACGACCGCCACACCGCCGCCAGCGACACCATCACCGCCCACAACACCGGCTGCACCACATCCACCCGCGCCAACGCCTCCTCGTCACCGAGCACCTGCTCCAGCGACCAGTCGGTGAACGGCGCCAACGCCGCCGCACACTCGCGCAGCGACTCGGCGAACACCGGCGACTCGGCCAGCAACTCCCGGCCCATCCCCACCCACTGCGCACCCTGACCCGGGAACACGAACACCACTGCGTCACCGGCGCGGGCGACGCCTTCGGCGAGACCCGCGGCGGGTTCGCCGGCGGCGACGGCGCGCACCGCGGTCAGCAGCTCGTCCTGATCGGTGCCCACGGCAACAGCCCGGTGCTCGAACACCGTCCGCGAGTCGATCAGCGACCAGCCCACATCCACCGGACGCCACGGCGCGTCGGAGTCCAGGTGCGCCAGCAAGCGTGCCGCCTGCGCCCGCAGCGCCTCTTCCGTCCTGCCGGACAGCACCCACGGCACGACACCGCCGGGGTCGAGGCCGGGTGAGGCGGTGACGTCGGCTGCCGCTTCGAGGATGACGTGCGCGTTGGTGCCGCTGACGCCGAACGAGGACACCCCGGCCCGCCGAGGGTGGTCGGTCTCCGGCCACGGCACCGGCTCCGTCAGCAGCCGGACGTCGCCCTGCTCCCAATCCACCTGCGTCGACGGCGCGTCCACGTGCAGCGTCTTCGGCAGCACACCGTGCCGCAGCGCCATGACCATCTTGATCACACCACCGACACCGGCCGCCGCCTGCGTGTGGCCGATGTTCGACTTCAGCGAACCCAGCCACAACGGCCGCTGCGCGGGCCGATCCTGGCCGTAGGTCGCCAGCAGCGCCTGCGCCTCGATCGGATCACCGAGCTTCGTACCCGTACCGTGGGCTTCCACGGCATCGATGTCCGACGTGGACAGTCCGGCCGCGGCCAGCGCCTGCCGGATCACCCGTTGCTGCGACGGACCGTTCGGCGCTGTCAAACCGTTCGACGCGCCGTCCTGGTTCACCGCGCTCGCGCGCAGCACGGCCAGGACGTCGTGGCCGTTCCGCCGGGCGTCGGAGAGCCGCTCCAGCACCACCACGCCGACGCCCTCGGCCCAGCCGGTGCCGTCGGCCGCGTCCGCGAACGACTTGCACCGCCCGTCGGCGGCCAGGCCGCCCTGCACGCTGAAGCCGACGAACGTGTCCGGTGTGGCCATGAGCGTGACTCCGCCGGCCAGCGCGAGCGAGCACTCCCCCGCCCGCAATGCCTGAGCCGCCAGGTGCATGGCCACCAACGACGACGAACAGGCCGTGTCCACGCTCACCGCAGGGCCTTCCAGGCCCAGCGTGTAGGCGATCCGGCCGGAGATCACACTGCCCGCGCCGCCGGTGAGAGCGTGGCCCAGCAACTGGCTGTCGGAGCGGGACACCAGCTCGGCGTACCCGGACTGGTACGCGCCGACGTACACGCCGGTCGAGCTGCCGGCCAGGGTCGCGGGCCTGATCCCGGCCTGCTCCAAGGCTTCCCACGACACCTCCAGCAGCAGCCGCTGCTGCGGGTCGGTGGCCAGCGCCTCCCGCGGCGACATCCGGAAGAACGCCGCGTCGAAGCCGCCGACCTCGTCGACGAACCCGCCTTCCCCGGTCGCGGATGATCCGGAGCCGTCGAGTCCCAGCAACGCGTCCAGGTGCCAGCCGCGATCGGCCGGGAACGGCGTGATGCCGTCGGCGCCCTCGGCGACCAGGCGCCACAGGTCCTCCGGACCCGACACCCCGCCAGGGAACCGGCAGGCCATCCCCACCAGCGCGACCGGATCGTCGGCGACCGGCGCCAACGCCGGCCCGTAGAACGGCGCCTGCGGGCGCGCGTCGTCGAACTCGGCCGCCAGGTGACGCGCCACGTGGCCGACGGTCGGGTAGTCGAACACCAGGCTCGCGGGCATCACCAGCCCGGTCCTGGCCTGCACCAGATTCCGCAGCTCGACCGCCGTCAGCGAGTCGAAGCCCAGCTCGCTGAACGGCTGGTCCGCCTCGATCCGCGCGCCCGGCGCGTGGCCCAGAACGGCTGCGGCGCTGTCCCGGACGAGACCGATCAGCAGCCGCAGGCCGTCCGCTTCTGACAGTCCGGCGAGCCGCTGTCGCAGGCCGTCCCGGCCGCCGGTCGCGTCGTCCGCCCGCCGGCGGCGCCCGCCGCCGGCGAGCGAACGCCACACGGGCGCGACCTCCGTCTGGGCGCGCAACGCGGCCAGGTTCAACCGGGTCAGCACCAGCACGGGCCGATCGGTGACCAGTGCGCGCTCGAACAGCTCCATGCCCTGCGCGGGCGTCAGCGGCGGGATCGCCGAGCGGGCGATGCGCCGGCGGTCCCCGTCGGACAGCGTGCCGGTCATGCCGATCTCCGTGGTCCACGGACCCCACGCCATCGACAGCCCCGGCAGCCCGGCGTGCCGGCGCTGTTGCATCAACGCGTCCAGGAACACGTTGCCCGCCGCGTAGTTCGCCTGCCCGCCGCTGCCGAGCGAACCGCCGATGGAGGAGAACACCGCGAACAGCGAGAGATCCAGGTCTCCGGTCAGCTCGTGCAGGTGCCACGCCGCGTCCACCTTCGGCGCCAGCACCCGGTCCACCTGCTCCTGCGACAAGGAACCGAGCACGCCGTCGTCGACCACACCGGCCGTGTGGACGACACCGGTCACCGGCCGCTCCGGCGGAACCGCCCCCAGTACCTCCGCGAGGGCCTGCCGGTCCGTCACGTCGCACGCCGCGACGGTCACCTGCGCGCCCTGCGCCGTCAACTCCCCGATCAGGTCCGCGGCCCCGGGGGCGTCCGCGCCGCGGCGGCTGACCAGCAGCAGATGCCGCACGCCGCGCTCGGCGACGAGGTGCCGGGCCACGACACCGCCCAGGGCGCCGGTCCCACCGGTGATCACCACGGTGCCCGGCCCGGCCGGCGCGAAGGCGTCCTCCCCGGGCTCGGTGCGGACGAGGCGGGCCGCGTGCATCCGGCCCTCGCGGATCACCACCTGCGGTTCGCCCGAGGCCAGGAGCCGGCTCACGGTCGCGGTGTCCGGCTCGGCGTCCGAGTCGAGCAGCACGAACCGGCCGGGGTTCTCCGTCTGGGCCGACCTCACCAGGCCCCACACCGCGGCCGCGGCCAGGTCCCGGATCGGTTCGTCCGGCCCGGCGGCGACGGCCCCCGAGGTCAGCAGCACCAGCGGGACCGCCGAGACCCGGCCGTCGGCCAGCCAGCGCTGCAAGTGCCGCAGGACGCGTCCGGTCAGCTCGTGCGTCGACTCCACCACCGCGTCCGCGGCGCCGGACACGGCCAGCACCACCGCCTGCGGGACCGGCCGCTCCTCGCCGGCCGCGGTCAGGTCCGCGAAGCGAGCGTCTTCGGGGCCGGCCAGCAGCCAGTCACGCAGGTCCGCGCCGACGGCCGGAGTGATCCCGACCCACTCCATGGCGAGGACGGACCGGTCGCCCGTACCGGTGGTCGCGCTGTCCGTCCGCCGCGCGATCACCGACCCGATCGACAGCACCGGCAGTCCCGCACCGTCCGCCACGGCGACCGAGATCTCGTCCGGGCCGGTCCGGGTCAGGGCCACCCGGAGCCGCGCCGCGCCGGACGCGCGCAACACCACGTCGCCGAAGGCCGCCGGGACGGCAGCGCTCCGCGCCGGCTCCGCGAAGGCCGCCGTCCGCAAAGCCGCGTCAAGCAGCGCGGGGTGGATACCGAAGGACGCTGCCAGATCGCGCTCGGACTCCGACAGTTCCACTTCGGCGAACACCTGCTCGCCGCGCTTCCAGACCCCTGTCACGCCGGGGGCGAGCGGGCCGCGCCCGGAGGTGTCGCCGAGGTCCACGGCCGTCGCACCGGGCACCGGCCATTCGCGGCCCAACGCGGCAACGGGGTCGTCACCGTCCGCGTCGGACGATCCGCTGCTCAGCGTCCCCGTGGCGTGCCGGGTCCAGGTCTCCTCATCGTCCGGCCGGGCGTACACCGTCACCTCGCGGCGCCCGTCCACGCGGTCGCCGACCACCACCTGCAGCTGGACGGCGCCGTGGGCGGGCAGCGCCAGCGGGGTCTGCACCACCAGCTCGTCCAGCCGGTCGCACCCGGCGCTGTCGCCGGCGCGTACGGCCAGCTCGACGTAGGCGGTGGCCGGCAGCACCGCCGAGCCGCCCACCGGGTGCTCGGCCAGCCAGGGATGCGTGCGCCGGGACAAACGGCTGGTGAACACGAACCCGTCCGTCTGCGCAAGCGTCAGCATCGCGCCCAGCAGCGGGTGCTCCGCGGCGGTCAGCCCGGCCGAGGACACGTCGGCCGCCCGGTTCGAGCCGTCGAGCCAGTAGCGCTCGTGCTGGAACGCGTACGTCGGCAGCGCAATCCGCGCGGCGGCCTGCCCGGCGAACAGAGCGGTCCAGTCCACAGGCACGCCCTGCGCGTGCAACTGCGCGAGGGCCGTCACCACCGTCGCGGCCTCGCCGCGTTCGGAGGTACCCGGCCGGCGCAGCATAGGAACAGCCACGGACGAGCAGCTCTGCCGTGCCAGGCCCGACAGGACCCCGTCCGGGCCCAGCTCGACCATCGCCGCGACGCCGTGGCCGGCCAGCCACCGCACGCCGTCGGCGAACCGCACCGCCGCCCGCACCTGCCGCACCCAGTATTCCGGCGAACACAACAGTTCGTCGGTTGCCCGCTGCCCGGTCAGGTTGGACACCACGGGAATGCGCGGCGGCGCGAACCGCACCGATTCCAGCACCTGCCGGAAGTCCGCCAGCATCGGATCCATCAAGGGCGAGTGGAACGCGTGCGACACCCGCAGCCGCGTCACCTTCGCACCACGAGCGGACGCGACCGCGACGACACCGTCCACGGCTTCGCGCGGCCCGGAGACCACCACCGAGTCCGCCGTGTTGACCGCGGCGATCGACACGGTTTCGGGCAGCATCCCGGCGATCTCCGCCTCAGGCAGTCCGACGGCGGCCATCGCCCCGCCGGACGGCAGCGCCTGCATCAACCGCGCCCGCGCGGCCACCACCCGGCACGCGTCACCGAGCGACCACACCCCGGCCACGTACGCGGCCGTGACCTCGCCGATCGAATGGCCCAGGAGATGGGCCGGGGTCACGCCGAAGGCGCGCAGCACCTCGAACAAGGCGGCCTCGACCGCGAACAGCGCCGGCTGCGCCCAGCCCGTCTCGTGGATCAGCTCCGCGTCCTGGCCCCACATCACCTCACGCAGCGGCCGGTCCAGCAACGGATCCAGCTCCGCGAGAATCCCGTCCAACGCTCCCGCGAACACCGGCGAACTGTCGTACAACCCGCGGGCCATCCCCACCCGCTGCGCACCCTGCCCCGTGAACAGCACACCGAGTTTGGTCCCGCTTCTGGCAGTACCCAGGACCACGCCTGCGGCGGGCTCGCCGTCCGCCGTGGCGCGCAGGCCCGCCATCAGCTCGGTCCGGTCGCCGCCCATCACCACGGCGCGGTGGTCGAAGGCCGCGCGCGAGGTGAGCAGCGACCAGCCCACGTCGGCCGGGCTCGGCACCGGCTGCGCCCCGAGCCGTTCGAGCAACCGGGCCGCCTGGTCGCGCACCGCGTCGGCCGACTTGCCCGACAAAATCCACGGCAGCACGCCCTCGACGGCAGGCGGCCCGGAAGGCGGTCCGGCGGGACCCGTGCCTTCGCCCGCGGCTTCGAGGATGACGTGGGCGTTCGTGCCGCTGACCCCGAACGACGACACCCCGGCCCGGCGGGGGCGGCCGGTCTCCGGCCACGGGATCGACTCGGTCAGCAGCCGTACGTCGCCCTGCGTCCAGTCGACCTGCGTGGTCGGCGCGTCCACGTGCAGGGTCTTGGGCAGGACTCCGTGCCGCAGCGCCAGCACCGTCTTGATCACGCCGCCGATACCGGCGGCGGCCTGGGCGTGCCCGATGTTCGACTTCAACGAGCCCAGCCACAACGGCCGTCCCTCGGGCCGGTCCTGACCGTACGTCGCCAGCACCGCCTGCGCCTCGATCGGATCACCGAGCTTCGTACCCGTACCGTGCGCCTCGACCACATCGACATCCGACGTGGACAGGCCCGCCGCCGCCAGCGCCTGCCGGATCACGCGTTGCTGCGACGGACCGTTCGGCGCGGTCAGTCCGTTCGACGCACCATCCTGGTTCACCGCGCTGGACCGCAGCAGGGCGAGCACCTCATGGCCGTTGCGGCGGGCGTCCGACAACCGCTCCAGCACCACCACGCCGACGCCCTCGGCCCACCCGGTGCCGTCGGCGTCGTCGGAGAAGGACTTGCACCGGCCGTCCGCGGCGAGCCCGCCCTGTGCGGTGAAGCCCAGGAACATGCCGGGGGACGCCATCACCGTGACCCCGCCGGCGAGAGCCAGCGTGCATTCCCCGGCCCGCAGCGCCTGCGCGGCCAGGTGCATCGCCACCAGCGACGACGAGCACGCCGTGTCCACGCTCACCGCCGGGCCCTCCAGCCCCAGCGTGTAGGCGATCCGGCCCGAGATCACGCTGCCCGCACCGCCGGTGATCTGGTGGGCCCGCAACTGCTCGCCGGCCCGGGCGACCAGCTCGGCGTAGCCGGACTGGTAGGCGCCGGTGAACACGCCGGTCGGGCTGCCGGCCAGCGACGCCGGGTCGATTCCCGCCTGCTCCAGGGCTTCCCAGGACACCTCAAGCAGCAACCGCTGCTGCGGGTCGGTCGCCACCGCCTCGCGGGGCGAGATCCGGAAGAACGCCGCGTCGAACTCGCCCGGCTCGTCCAGGAACCCGCCCTCGCCGGTCGCCGAGGTCCCCGAGCCGGGGCCGTCCGGGCCCAGCAGGGTGTCCAGGTCCCAGCCGCGATCGGCGGGGAACGGGCCGACGCCGTCCATGCCGCCGGCGACCAGCCGCCACAGATCCTCCGGCCCGCGCACCCCGCCCGGGAACCGGCACGCCATTCCCACCAGCGCGATCGGCTCGTTCGCGGCGTCCACCAGTGCCCGGTTGTCCTGGCGCAGCCGGCTGTTGGCCAACAGCGAAGCTCGGAGCGCCTCCGTCAGTTTGTCCACGGGCACCGTCATCGTGACCTCCGGTCATTCGGCCCGCAGCGCGATGTCGACGAGATCGCCGACATCCGCCGCGAGCAGGAGTTCTTCCTCTTCCCGCCGGTCGGCCGCGGGCTCGTCGGCGTCGCGGGCCAGTTCGAGCAACGCGTCCAGCAGCCGGGCCTTCCGCAGCTTCGCCAGCGGGATCGAGCCGAGCGCCGCGCGCACCGCCGCCTCCGACGCCTCCGGCACCTCCGTCGGTCCGGGAACATCGACCTCACCGAACAACGTGCCTACGTAGCGCGCCAGCCGCGCGACGGTCGGATAGTCGAAAACGACGCTGGCGGGCAGCACGGCGCCGGTCTTGGCCTGCAGCAGGTTGCGCAGTTCGACGGCTGTCAGCGAGTCGAAGCCCAGCTCGCTGAAGGGCTGGTCCTCGTCGATCCGCACACCCGAGCCGTGGCCCAGCACGGCTGCGGCGGTTTCGCCGACCAGTTCGGTCAGCAGTTCCTCACGGTCCGCACCGGACAGTGCCGCCAGCCGCTGCCGCAGTTCGTCCCGCCCGTGGCGGGTGTTGTCGGCGGCTCGCCGCAGCGCTCCGCCCGCCAGCGACCGCCACAGGGGCGCGAGGTCGTGCTGGGCACGCAGAGCGCGCGTGTTCAGCCGGGTCAGCACGAGCAGCGGGAAACCGGTGGCGACGGCCCGGTCGAACAGGTCCATGCCCTGCGCAGCCGACAACGGCGGCATCGGCGACCGCGCGATGCGGCGCAGGTCGGTCCTCGACAGCGAACCGACCATGCCGATCTCGGTGGTCCAGGCGCCCCAGGCCATCGAGAGCCCGGGCAGGCCCTCGCGGCGGCGGCGCTGCATCAGGGCGTCCAGGAACACGTTGGCGGCGACGTAGTTGGCCTGTCCCGGGTTGCCCAACTGCCCGGCGATGGAGGAGAACACCGCGAACAGCGAGAGATCCAGGTCCCGGGTCAGCTCGTGCAGGTGCCAGGCCGCGTCCACCTTCGGTGCCAGTACCCGGTCCAGCCGGTCCTGCGACTGCGACCCGAGCACCCCGTCGTCCAGGACGCCGGCGGTGTGCACCACACCGGTGAGCGGATGCTCCGGCGACACCGAGGCGAGGACCTCGGCCAGTGCCTGCCGATCGGTCACGTCGCACGCCGCGACGGTCACCCGCGCGCCCTGCGCCGTCAACTCCCCGACCAGGTCCGCGGCCCCTGGGGCGTCCGCGCCGCGGCGGCTGACCAGCAGCAGATGCCGGACGCCGCGCTCGGCGACGAGGTGCCGGGCAAGGACGCCGCCCAGGCCGCCGGTCCCGCCGGTCAGCAGGACGGTGCCCGCGCTGTCGAGGTCCTGCGGGATGGTCAGGACGAGCTTGCCGACGTGCTTGGCCTGGCTCATGAACCGGAACGCCTCCGGTGCCCGGCGCACATCCCAGCCCGTGACCGGCAGCGGCCGCAACGCGCCGGCCTCGAACAGCGTCACCAGTTCCCGCAGCATCTGCTGGATCCGGTCGGCGCCCGCGTCCATCAGGTCGAACGCCCGGTATTCGACGGGGCGGTCGCGGAAGTCCTCCGGAGAACGGATGTCGGTCTTGCCCATCTCCAGGAACCGCCCGCCCGGAGCCAGCAGGTCGAGCGACGCGTCCACGAACTCCCCCGCGAGCGAGTTCAGGACGACGTTGACACCCGCGTCCCTGAAGGTCTCGTGGAAACCGAGGTCGCGTGACGAGGCCAGCCGCTCCGCCGCGACTCCCCACTCGCGCAGGACATTCCACTTGCCCTCGCTCGCCGTGGCGTAGACCTCCGCACCCCGGTGCCGCGCGAGTTGGATCGCCGCCAGGCCGACACCGCCGGCGCCGGCGTGCACCAGGACCGACTCACCGGAGCCCAGCCCGGCAAGGTCCACCAGGCCGTAGTAGGCGGTCAGGAACACGATCGGCACCGACGCCGCGGTCGCGAAGGACCAGCCCGCCGGCACCTCGGTCAGGAACCGCCGGTCGGTGACGGCCACCGGGCCGAACGCCCCCGAGACCAGGCCCATGACCCGGTCGCCGGGCCGCAGATCGGGCACGCCGGGGCCGACCTCCGTGACCACGCCCGCGACCTCGCCGCCCAACGGGCCCTCGGCACGCACGTCGTGCACCATGTCCAGCGCGTTGAGCACGTCTCGGAAGTTCAGACCCGCGGCATGCACCCGGATGCGGACCTGCCCGCGGGCCAGGGGGTCCTCGGTCTCGGGACACGGCAGCAGGGCCAGGTTCTCCAGCACACCCTTGCCCGTCGAATCGAGCCGCCACGGGGTGTCCGGCGGCATCGCCAGCTCGTCGGCCGGGCCGAACCTGATGAGCCGGCCCGCGAGGAGCTGTCCGTCGCGCAGCGCCAGTTGCGGCTCGTCCGCCGCCAGGACCCGGCCGAGCACGCCGGCGTCGAGCACGGCGTCCGGGCCGGTGTCGAGCAGGACGATCCGGCCGGGGTTCTCGGTCTGCGCCGAGCGCACCAGTCCCCACGCCGCCGCGGCGGCCAGGTCCGGCACCGTTTCGCCGGGCTGCGCGGCGATCGCGCCCCGCGTCGTCACCACCAGCGGGATCGGTCCGAAGCGGTCCTGGCCCAGCCAGAACTGCAGCTGGCGCAGCACCCAACCGGTCAGCTCGTGCGTGGACTCCACCACCCGGTCCGCGTCACCGGAAACGGCCAGCACGACCGCGTCCGGCGCCGGCCGGCCGTCGTCGAGAACCGCGGCGACCGCTTCCAGTCCGGTGTGGTCCTCACCCGTCCGGTCGACGGCCAGCCACCGCGCCGGCGACGCCCCGGCCGAGAAGGTGGCGTCGGCCCACTCCGTCCTGAGCAGCGTCCGGTCACCGGCGCCGGCGCCGGCGCCGAGCTCGCCTGCCGAAACCGGCCGCACCGCCAGCGAGCCGACCGAGAGCACCGGGGCTCCGGCGCTGTCGGCAACCGCGATCGTGACCTCGTCCGGGCCCGTCCGCGTCAGCGCCACCCGCAGCTGCGCCGCGCCCGAGGCGCGGAGCACGACGTCGCCGAAGCTGAACGGCAGCCCGCCGGTCCCGGCGGAGCCCAGCTCCGCGAAGGCCGTCGCGTGCTGCGCGGCGTCGAGCAGCGCCGGGTGGATCCCGAACGACCCGGCCGAGTCGCGTACGGACTCGGGCAGTTCGACCTCGGCGAAGATCTGGTCATCGCTGCGCCAGACCTTGCGCAGCCCCTGGAACACCGGGCCGTACCGAAGGAATCCGCCTTCGCGCAGCTGCTCGTAGAACCCCTCGGTGTCCACTTGCGTCACGCCGGCCGGCGGCCAGGCCCGCGCGAGGACGCCGAACAGGTCGTGCCCGCCGCCTCCCGGCGGGACGGCGCCCACGAATCCGGTGGCGTGGCGGGTCCAGGCGTCCTCTCCGTCGGGGCGCGCGTAGACGGCCACACTGCGCCGCAGCGCCTCGTCCTCGCTGTCGCCGACCACCACTTGCATCTGCACCGCGCCGTGGGCGGGCAGCACCAGCGGCGCTTCCAGGATCAGTTCGTCGAGGCGGTCGCACCCGACACTGTCGCCGGCCAGGATGGCGAGCTCCACGAAACCGGTTCCCGGGAACACCACCGACTCCCGCACCGCATGATCGGCCAGCCACGGATGCGTCCGCACCGACAGGCGGCTGGTGAACACCGCCGCGTCCGATTCGGGCGAGTGCACCACCGCGCCCAGCAGCGGATGCTCCGCGGCGGTCAGCCCCGCCGCCGACACGTCGGCCGGGCCGCTCGCGAGTTCTGGCCAGTACCGCTGGTGCTGGAACGCGTATGTCGGCAGCGCGACCCGCGCCGCGCCCCGGCCGGCGAACGCGGGAGTCCAGTCCACCGCCACACCGTGCGCGTACGCCTGGGCCACCGCGAGCACCATCCGCTGCGGAGTCCCTTCACCGCGGCGCAGCGTGCCCACGACGGCCACCGGCGCCGCGCGCTCCTCGACGATGTCCCGGACCGCGGGCACCAGCACCGGATGCGGACTCACCTCGACCACCGCGCCGGTCCCGGCCGCCAGCGCCGCGCAGAGCGCGTCCTCGAACCGCACGGTGTTGCGCAGGTTCCGGTACCAGTACCCGGCGTCCCACTGCGCGGTGTCCATCACCTCACCGGTCACCGAGGAGTAGACCGGGATCGCGGAGGATGTCGGCGTGATCGGCGCGAGATCGGTCAGCAACCGCTGCTCGATGCGCTCCACCGACGGCGAGTGCGAGGCGTAGTTGACGGCGATCCTGCGCGCCTGGATCTCCTGGTCCCGGCAGTCGGCCAGCAGTCGGTCCGCGGCCTCCGTGGCTCCGGCGACGACCACGGAGGCGGGCCCGTTGACGGCCGCCACCGAGATTCCCGGCCGCTGCGCGAGCAACTCCCCGGCCCGGGCGGCGGACAGCGGCAGGGCCACCATCGCGCCGTCCCCGGCGAGCGTGTCCGCGATCGCCCGGCTGCGCAACGCCACGACGCGCGCCCCGTCCTCCAGTGACAGGCCGCCGGCCACGCACGCGGCGGCGATCTCACCCTGGGAATGACCCACCACGGCCGCGGGCTCCACACCGAACGACCGCCACACCGCGGCCAGCGACACCATCACCGCCCACAACACCGGCTGCACCACATCCACCCGCCCCAACGCCTCCTCGTCACCGAGCGCCTGCTCCAGCGACCAGTCCACGAACGGATCCAAGGCCCGCGCGCACTCCCACATCGACTCGGCGAACACCGGGGACCGCGTGTACAGGTCCTGCGCCATCCCGACCCACTGCGCGCCTTGGCCGGGGAACACGAACACGGCCTGGTCCCCGGCCCGCGCGGTCCCCCGCACCACGGCCGGCGCGGGGTCACCCGCAGCGGCGGCGCGCAGCCCGGCGACCAGTTCGTCCCGGTCACCGCCCACCACGACGACCCGGTGGTCGAACACGGCCCGCGAGCCGACGAGCGAGTGCCCGATGTCCACCGGACGCGGCGCCGGATCCGCCTCGACGAACTCCAGCAGGCGCGCCGCCTGCGCCCGCACCGCTTCCTCGGTCCTGCCCGTGAGCACCCACGGCAGCACCCCGTCGGCGCCGGCGGCGGCCGGGGGCGCAGGCGAGTCGGCGGGGGCTTCGAGGATCACGTGCGCGTTGGTGCCACTCACGCCGAACGACGACACCCCGGCCCGGCGCGGACGATCGTGTTCCGGCCACGGCATCGCCTCGGCGAGCAGCCGCACGTTGCCTTCGGACCAGTCCACCTGGCTGGTCGGCTCGGCCAGGTGGAGCGTCTTCGGCAGCACACCGTGCCGCAGCGCCTGCACCATCTTGATGACACCGCCGACGCCCGCGGCTGCCTGCATGTGCCCGAGGTTCGACTTCAGCGAGCCCAGCCACAACGGCCGCTCCTCGGGCCGGTCCTGACCGTACGTCGCCAGCAG
The DNA here is from genome assembly GCF_036227245.1 of Streptomyces sp. NBC_01477. Lineage (GTDB taxonomy): Bacteria > Actinomycetota > Actinomycetes > Streptomycetales > Streptomycetaceae > Actinacidiphila. Next base: position 8,400,893 of record NZ_CP109445.1, on the reverse strand, counting down.
CGCCTGCGCCTCGATCGGATCGCCCAGCTTCGTACCCGTACCGTGCGCTTCGACCACGTCGACGTCCGACGTGGACAGACCCGCCGCGGCGAGGGCCTGCCGGATCACGCGTTGCTGCGACGGACCGTTCGGCGCGGTCAAACCGTTCGACGCGCCGTCCTGGTTCACCGCACTCGACCGGAACACCGCCAGCACCTCATGGCCGTTCCGACGGGCGTCCGACAACCGCTCCAGCACCACCACACCCACGCCCTCGGACCAGCCGGTCCCGTCGGCGTCGTCCGAGAACGACTTGCACCGGCCGTCCGCGGCCAGGCCGCCCTGGATGCTGAACCCGACGAAGGTGTCCGCCGCCGCCATGACCGTCACCCCGCCGGCCAACGCCAGTGAGCACTCGCCGGCGCGCAGCGCCTGCGCCGCCAGGTGCATCGCGACCAGCGACGACGAGCACGCCGTGTCCACACTCACCGCAGGACCCTCCAGGCCCAGCGCGTAGGACACCCGGCCGGAGATCACACTGCCCGCGCCACCGGTGAGCGCGTGGCCCCGCAGTTGCTCGTCGGCCCGGGAGACCAGCTCGAGATACCCGGACTGGTAGGCGCCGGCGAACACGCCGGTCGAGCTGCCCGCCAGCGAGTTCGGGTCGATCCCCGCGTTTTCCAGCGCCTCCCAGGACACTTCGAGCAGCAGCCGCTGCTGCGGGTCGGTGGCCAGCGCCTCACGCGGCGAGATCCGGAAGAACGCCGCGTCGAAGTCGGCGACCTCGTCGAGGAACCCGCCCTCACCCGTCGCCGACGTCCCGGAGCCCGGTCCGTCCGTGCCCACCAGCGTGTCCAGGTCCCAGCCGCGGTCGGCCGGGAACGGCGTGATGCCGTCCGCCCCGTCGGCCACCAGCCGCCAGAGTGCCTCCGGGCTCGACACCCCGGCCGGGAACCGGCAGCCCATGCCCACCAGCACGACCGGATCGTCGGCGACCGGCACCGACGCCGGCCCGATCGACGGCTCGGCCGGTTCCGTCACGCCGAACCGGCCGGCGAGGTGGTCCATGAGGCGGTTCGCCGTGGGGTAGTCGAACACCAGGCTCGCGGGCAGCGCGACCCCGGTCGCCGCCTGCAACCGGTTGCGCAGCTCCACCGCCGTCAGCGAGTCGAAGCCCAACTCGCTGAACGGCTGATCACTCTCGATCTCCGCGCTCGACCCGTGGCCCAGTACGGCCGCGGACGAGTCACGGACGAGGCCGAGCAGCACCTGGCGGCGGTCCGCTTCGGACAGTCCGGCGAGCCGGTCCCGCAGTCCTCCGCGGATCGCGGTGTCGTCCCGCGTCGCGGTCAGTGCCGCTTCGGCCTCCGGGAGCCCGGACAGCAGGGCGCTCGGCCGCGCCGCGGTGAACACGGGCGCGAACCGCGCCCAGTCCAGATCCGCGACGACGATCGCGGTCTCGTCGTCGTGCACCGCACGCTGCAACGCGGCGATGGCCAGCTCGGGCCGCATCGGCACGACTCCGAGCAGGCGAAGCTGCTCGCGTTGCGCGGCGCCCGGATCGCTCAGCGCCCCGACCTGGTCCCACGAACCCCACCCGATCGCGGTCGCGGTGCGTCCCGCCGCCCTGCGGTGGCGGGCCAGCGAGTCGAGGTACGCGTTGGCCGCCGCGAATCCGGCCTGCCCGCCGCTGCCCCAGGCGCCCGCACCGGAGCAGAACAGCACGAACGCGTCGAGCTCCAGCTCGCGGGTGAGTTCGTCCAAGGTGTGCGCGCCGTGGGCCTTGGCCCGTACCTGCTGGTCGAGGTCGTCGGCGGTCACCGAGGTGAGCGCACGGTCTTCGCTCATGACACCGGCCGCGTGTACGACGGTCCGCAGTGGCCACTCCTCCGGGATGTCCGCCACCACCTCGGCCAGCGCCTGCCGGTCCGTCACGTCGCAAGCGGCCACGCTGACGCGGGCGCCGGCGACCTCCAGTTCCAGCCGCAGCGCGTCCGCGCCCTCGGCGTCGAGACCACGGCGGCTCACGAGCACGACGTGCTCCGCGCCGCGCTCGACCAGCCACCGCGCCGCGTACGCACCCAGCTCACCGGTGCCTCCGGTGACCAGCGCCGTCCCGGACGTCGTCCACGACGGCGCACCGGATCCGGTCACGGGCGCGTGAACGAGTCGGCGACCGAACACGCCTGACGGGCGCACCGCGATCTGGTCCTCGCCGGTCGCCCCGGGCAGCGTGGCGGCCAGCCAGCGCGCGCTGCGCGGGTCGAGCACCTCGGGCAGATCGGCCAGCCCGCCCCACAGCGCGGGCAGTTCGAGTGCGGCGACCCGGCCCAGGCCCCACACCCCGCCCTGTGCCGGGGCGGTCACCGGGTCGTGGGGCCCGACGGACATCGCGCCGCGGGTCACCACCCAGGTCCGGGCGGCGAGGCCGCCGTCCAGCACGGCTCGCAGCAACGAGGCCGTCGCCGCCAGTCCGGCGGTGATGCCCGGCTCCAGGGCGGCGGCCAGCGACACCACACCGGTCACTTCGGCACCGGACTCACAGACTTGCTTCAGCTGCTCGGCCAGCTCGGCCCCGCTGTGGTCGAGCACGAGTGTGCTCGCGCCCAGGGCGTCCGCCACCTCCGCCGCCCAGGCGTCGTCGCGGGCGCCTTCCGGGACCACGACCAGCCACTGTCCGGCTTTCGGCGCTCCCGCGACGGCCAGCCGCTTCCATGCCTCGCGGTAGCGCCAGCCGTTCACCAGGGACTGTTCGTGCCGGCGGGCCCGCCATGAAGCCAGCGCGGGCACGACCGGCGCCACGACACCGCCGTCGAGTCCCAGCGTCGCGGCCAGATCTTGCACGTCCTGGTGTTCGACCGACGCCCAGAACCGCCGGTCCGTCCGGTCCTCGGACGGTTCCGGGGCGGCCAGTGCCTTGTCGGGCCAGTACCGCTGGTGCTGAAAGGCGTACGTCGGCAGCGGGACCCGGACCGCGCCACGGCCGGCGAACGCCGTCGTCCAGTCCACTGCCACACCGTGGGCGGACAACTGCCCGATTGCCGACAGCACCAGGCCCGAGTCGCACTGCCCGCCGGGCTTCTGCCGGCGCAGCAGCGGCACGGCGGCCACGGCCGAACTGTGCTGCGCCAATCCGCAGAGCGCTCCGTCCGGGCCCAGCTCGACCATCGTGTTGACGCCCTGCTCGCCCAGCCACCGCACGCCGTCGGCGAATCGCACCGTGCCGCGGACCTGGTCCGTCCAGTACCGCGGGGAGCACAGCTCCTGTGCGGCCACGACCTCACCGGTCAGGTTCGACACGATCGGGATCCGCGGCGGCCGGAACTCCACCGTCTCCAGAACCATCGCGAACTCCGCCAGCATCGGATCCATCAACGACGAATGGAACGCGTGCGACACCCGCAACCGCGACACCTTCACACCACGCCCGGCCGCAACCGCGACGACACCATCCACGTCACCCCGCGGCCCCGAAACCACCACCGAACCCGCCGTGTTGACCGCCGCGACCGACACACTCTCCGGCAGCAGCTCAACCACCTCGGTCTCCGGCAACGCGATCGCCGCCATCGCCCCACCCGAAGGCAGCGCCTGCATCAACCGCGCCCGCGCCGCCACCACCCGGCACGCATCACCCAGCGACCACACCCCCGCCACATACGCCGCCGTCACCTCACCGATCGAATGCCCCAGCAGGTAGTCCGGAGTCACCCCGAACGCCCGCAGCACCTCGAACAACGCCGCCTCGACCGCGAACAACGCCGGCTGCGCCCACCCCGTCTCGTCGACCAACTCCGCGTCCCGGCCCCACATCACCTCACACAACGGCCGGTCCAGCAACGGATCCAACTCCGCGAGAACCCCGTCCAACGCTCCCGCGAACACCGGCGACTCCGCATAAAGCCCACGCGCCATCCCCACCCGCTGCGCACCCTGCCCCGTGAACAACACCCCGAGCCGCGCGTCGGCCACCGCGGCACCCGAGACGGTCCCGGCGCCGGGCTCACCGGCCGCGAGCGCACGCAACCCGGTGACCAGCTCCTCCCGGTCGCCGCCCACCACCACGGTCCGGTGGTCGAACGCGGTACGCGTGGTGGCCAGCGACCAGCCCACGTCGACGGGACGCAGCGCGGGCGCGCCCTCCACGTACTCCAGCAACCGGGCGGCCTGCGCCCGCACCGCCTCGTCCGACCGGCCCGACAGCGCCCACGGCACCACACCGTCGGCGCCGACCACACCGGTACCCGGCGCGGTCTCGTGCGGCGCGTCGGTTTCGGCCGGGGCCTCAAGGATGACGTGGGCGTTCGTGCCGCTGACGCCGAACGACGACACCCCGGCCCGGCGCGGGTGCCCGTTCTCCGGCCACGGCATCGCCTCGGTCAGCAGCCGCACCTCGCCCCGCGCCCAGTCCACCTGCGTGGTCGGCCGCTCGGCGTGCAGGGTCTTCGGCAGCACCGCGTGCCGCATCGCCTGGACCATCTTGATCACGCCCGCGACGCCCGCGGCCGCCTGCGAGTGCCCGATGTTCGACTTCAGTGAGCCCAGCCACAACGGGCGGTCCTCCGGCCGGTCCTGACCGTACGTCGCCAGCAGCGCGTCGGCCTCGATCGGATCACCCAGCCGCGTGCCCGTGCCATGTGCTTCCACCACGTCCACGTCCGACGTGGACAGACCCGCCGCCGCCAGCGCCTGCCGGATCACCCGCTGCTGAGACGGACCGTTCGGCGCCGTCAAACCGTTCGACGCACCATCCTGATTCACTGCGCTCGACCGGAAGACCGCCAGCACCTCATGACCGTTACGGCGCGCGTCCGACATCCGCTCCAGCACCACCACGCCCACGCCCTCGGACCAGCCGGTCCCGTTCGCGGTCTCGGCGAAGGACCTGCACCGGCCGTCCGCGGACAGCCCGCCCTGCATCGTGAACCCGACGAACGCCTCCGGCGTGGCCATCACCGTGACACCACCGGCGAGAGCCAGCGAGCACTCGCCGGCGCGCAGCGCCTGCGCCGCCAGGTGCATGGCGACCAGCGACGAGGAGCACGCCGTGTCCACGCTCACCGCCGGACCCTCCAGGCCCAGCGCGTAGGACACCCGGCCCGAGATCACGCTGGTCGCGCCACCGGTGATCTGGTGTCCTCGCAGCTGGTCGTCGGACCGGGCGACCAGTTCGCCGTAGCCCATCTGGTAGGCGCCCGTGTACACCCCCGTCCGGCTGCCCGCGAGCGTTTCGGGCAGGATGCCCGCCTGCTCCAGGGCTTCCCACGACACCTCCAGCAGCAACCGCTGCTGCGGGTCCGCCGCCACCGCCTCGCGGGGCGAGATCCGGAAGAACGGCGCGTCGAACTCGTCGGCGCCCGCGAGGAAGCCGCCCTCGCCGGTGGCCGACATGCCGGTCCCGTCCGGGCCCACCAGCTCGTCCAGGTCCCAGCCGCGATCGACGGGGAACGGGCCGATCCCGTCCCCCGCCTCACTGACGAGCCGCCAGAGATCGTCCGGACCGGTGACCCCGCCCGGGAGCCGGCACGCCATCCCGACCAGCACGACCGGGTCGTCGGCCACGGACACCAGCTCCGGCACGGCGGCCGTCCCCGTCGTGGGCGAGTCGCCGAACCGGTCGGCCAGGTGCCCGGCGAGCCGGGTGACGGTCGGGTAGTCGAACACCACGCCTGCCGCCAGGGCGATCCCGGTCCTGGCCTGGATCAGGTTCCGCAGCTCGACGGCGGTCAGCGAGTCGAACCCCAGGTCGCTGAACAGCCGGGCCGGATCGATCCCGGCGCCCGAGCTGTGTCCCAGCACCGTGGCGGCGGATTCGCGGACCAGTTCGGCCAGCGCCCGCTCACGGTCCACCGTGGACATCGAAGCGAGCCGCCCGCCCGGTCCCCCGCCGGCGAAGCCGCGGTTCGCGGCGGGCCGGCGCCCGCCCGTCAGCGTGCGCCACACGGGCAGGTCCTGCTGCTTGCGCAGGGCCGGCAGATTCAGGCGGGCGAGTCCCAGGACCGGCTGTGCGGAACGCGCCGCCCGGTCGAACAGGTCCATGCCCTGCTCCGTGGCCAGTGCTGACATCGCCGAACGCGCGAGCCGCTGGAGGTCGGTCGGCGAAAGGGCGCCGGCCATACCGATCTCGGTGGTCCACGGGCCCCACGCCATCGACACTCCGGGCAGTCCGAGGTTCCGCCGCCGCTGCATCAGCGCGTCCAGGAACACGTTGCCCGCCGCGTAGTTCGCCTGGCCGGCGCTGCCGAGCACGCCGCTGAGCGACGAGAACACCGCGAACAGCGAGAGGTCCAGGTCCCGGGTCAGCTCGTGCAGGTGCCAGGCGGCGTCCACCTTCGGCGCCAGCACCCGGTCCACCTGGTCCTGCGACAGGGAGCCGATCACCCCGTCGTCGATCACACCCGCGGTGTGCACCACCCCGGTCAGCGGATGCTCCGGGGTGACGGACGCGAGCGCGTCCGCCAACGCCCGCCGATCCGTCACGTCACACGCGGCCACCGTGACCTCGGCGCCGTGGCGGGCCAGCTCGGCGGCCAACTCCGCTGCTCCCGGGGCATCAAGGCCGCGGCGGCTCAGCAGCATCAGGTGCCGGACACCGTGCTCGACGGCCAGATGCCGCGCCACCACCGCGCCCAGAGCGCCGGTACCACCGGTGATCATCACGGTGCCCGCGACGTCCGGCTCGTGCGGCACGGTGAGTACCAACTTGCCGATGTGCCTGGCCTGGCTCATGAACCGGAACGCCTCCGGCGCCTGCCGTACGTCCCACGTGGTCACCGGCAGCGGCCGCAGGGCGCCGGCTTCGAACAGGCCGACCAGCTCGCGCAGCATGTGCTGGACGCGCTCGGCGCCGGCGTCGGTCAGGTCGAAGGCGCGGTAGCTCAGGCCGGGGTACCGGTCCGTGAGGTTCTCGGCCGAGCGGACGTCGGTCTTGCCCATCTCCACGAACCGGCCGCCGGACGCGAGCACGTCCAGCGAGGCGTCCACGAACTCCCCCGCCAGGGAGTTGAGCACGACATCGACGCCCCGTCCGGCGGTGGCGGTGCGGAAAGCCTCGCGAAAGCCCAGATCCCGCGAGGACGCGAGGCGGTCAGGCCGGACACCCCACGCACGCAGGGCGTCCCACTTGCCTTCGCTCGCAGTGGTGTAGACCTCCGCGCCGAGATGCCGCGCGACCTGGATCGCGGCCAGGCCCACGCCGCCCGCGCCCGCGTGCACCAGGACCGACTCCCCGGCGCGAAGACCCGCGAGGTCGGCCAGGCCGTAGTAGGCGGTGAGGAACACGATCGGCACGGAGGCGGCCGTGGTGAACGACCATCCGTCCGGCGCCACCGTCAGGAGCCGGTGATCGGTCACCGCGACAGGCCCGAACCCGCCGGGGACCAGGCCCATCACGCGGTCGCCCACGCGCAGACCGGTCACACCGGGGCCGGTCTCGGTGACCACGCCCGCCGCCTCGCCGCCCAGCGGTCCCGCCTTGCCTGGGTACATGCCCAGCGCGTTGAGCACATCGCGAAAGTTCAGGCCGGCCGCGTGCACCCGGATCCGGACCTGCCCGCTCTCCAGCGGCTCGGCCGCTTCGGGGCACGGCAGCAACGCGAGGTCGTCCAGCAGACCCTTCCCGGTGGACGCCAGCCGCCACGGCGTGTCCCGCGGGGCGGCCAGCTCGTCGGCCGGTCCGGTCCTCGTCAGCCGGGCCGCGAGGAGCCGCCTTTCGCGCACCGCCAGTTGCGGCTCGTCGGCGGCCAGGACCTGGCCCAGCACGCCGGCGTCCACGGCGCGGTCGGCGTCGAGCAGGACGAAGCGCCCTGGGTGCTCCGTCTGCGCCGACCGCACCAGGCCCCACACCGCCGCGGCGGCCAGGTCGCGTACCGGCTCCCGCTCCGCGGCGACCGCACCCGAGGTCGCGATCACCAGCGGGATCGAGGTGAACCGGTCGTCCGACAGCCACTGCCGCACCTGCCGCAGCACGTGGCCCGTCAGCTCGTGTGCGGAAGCGACCACCGCCTCCGGGTCGCCGGAAACCGCCAGCACCACCGCCTGGGGTTCGGCGCCGTCCGCTATCGCGGTCACGTCGGCGGGATCCGCGACCAGCCACTCGTCCACCGCGGCGGCGGCAGCGGTGATCTCGATCCACTCCGGCTTCAGCAAAGTGCCGCCTTCGCCGGCGGTGACGCTGGCGGCGGCCAGCGGCCGCACGGCGAGCGAGCCGATGGACAGCACGGGCGCCCCGGTGTCGTCCGCGACCGCGAGGGTGACCTCGTCCGAACCCGTCCGGGTCAGCGCCACCCGTAGCCGCGAGGCGCCAGAGGCCCGCAGCACGACGTCGGCGAAGCCGAACGGCAGCCAGCCCGCCCCGGCCGACGCCAGGTCCGCGAAGACCATGGCGTGCAACGCCGCGTCCAGCAGGGCAGGGTGAATGCCGAACGACTCCGCCGCACCGCGGCCGGGCTCGGGCAGCTCGATCTCGGCGAGGATCCGGTCGCCGTCCCGCCATGCCTCGCGCAGACCCCGGAACGCCGGTCCGTAGGCGAACTCACCGCCGCCGAGCCGCTCATAGAACCGCTCGGTGTCCAGCGGCGCCGCGCCCGCCGGGGGCCACTGCCGGCCGAGCACGTCGAACAGCGCGTGGTCCGCGGGTCCGGTCGCGGCCGGACTCACGGTGCCTGTGGCGTGCCGGGTCCAGGTCTCCTCGCCGTCCGGCCGGGCGTACACCGCGACAGCGCGCCGGTGCGCGTCGTCCTCGCCGACGACGACCTGAAGCTGAACTCCGCCCTGCGCGGGCAGGACGAGCGGGGTCTCCAGCACCAGCTCGTCGAGCCGGTCGCAGCCGGCGCTGTCGCCGGCGCGGATCACCAGCTCCACGAGACCGGCGCCGGGGAACACCACGGCGCCACGCACCGCGTGATCCGCCAGCCAGGGGTGGGCGCGCACCGACAGCCGGCTGGTGAACACGAGCCCGTCCGTCTGCGGCAACGACAGCACCGCGCCCAGCAGCGGATGCTCCGCTGCCGTCAGGCCGGCCGCCGACACGTCGGCCGAACCGCTGGAGGTGCGCCAGTACCGCTGGTGCCGGAAGGCGTAGGTCGGCAGCGGCACCCGCGTGACGTCACGGCCGGCGAACAGCGTGGTCCAGTCCACTTCGACGCCCTGCGCGCAGAGGCGGGCCACCGCCGACGCCAGGGTCGGCACGTCATCGTGTTCGCGGCGCAGCAACGGCACGACGACCGTCTGCGGCGGGCAGCTTTCCCGTGCCAGGCCCGACAGCACCCCGTCCGGCCCGAGCTCGACCAGCGCCGTGACACCTTGTTCGCCCAGCCAGCGCACGCCATCGGCGAACCGCACCGCCGACCGCACCTGACGGGTCCAGTACTCCGGCGAACACAACTCGGCGTCCGTCGCCCGGACCCCGGTCAGGTTCGACACCACCGCGATCCGCGGCGGCGCGAAGCTCACCGACTCCAGAACCTGCTGGAACTGCGCCAGCATCGGCTCCACCAGAGACGAATGGAACGCGTGCGACACCCGCAGCCGCGACACCCGGTGTCCCCGCCCGGACACGACCCCGACGACACCGTCCACGGCTTCGCGCGGCCCCGAAACCACCACCGAACCCGCCGTGTTGACCGCCGCGACCGACACACTCTCCGGCAGCAGCTCAACCACCTCGGTCTCCGGCAACGCGATCGCCGCCATCGCCCCACCCGAAGGCAGCGCCTGCATCAACCGCGCCCGCGCCGCCACCACCCGGCACGCATCCCCCAGCGACCACACCCCCGCCACATAAGCCGCCGTCACCTCACCGATCGAATGCCCCAGCAGGTAGTCCGGAGTCACCCCGAACGCCCGCAGCACCTCGAACAACGCCGCCTCGACCGCGAACAACGCCGGCTGCGCCCACCCCGTCTCGTCGACCAACTCCGCGTCCCGGCCCCACATCACCTCACACAACGGCCGGTCCAGCAACGGATCCAACTCCGCGAGAACCCCGTCCAACGCCGCCGCGAACACCGGCGACTCCGCATAAAGCCCACGCGCCATCCCCACCCGCTGCGCACCCTGCCCCGTGAACAACACGCCCAGTTGGTTGTCCTCGGCCGCGATGCCCAGCGTCACGCCCGGAGCGGATTCACCGGCCGCGACAGCCCTGAGCCCGGTCAGCAGTGTGTCGCGCTCGGTGCCCAGCAGCACGGCGCGGTGCTCGAACCTCGCCCGTGTGGTGACCAGCGACCAGCCCACGTCGACCGGACCCGGCGCCGGATCCGCTGTCAGATGCGCGAGCAGTTTCGCCGCCTGAGCGCGCAACGCGTCTTCGGTCTTCCCCGACAGGATCCAGGGCACCACGCCCGCGGCGCCGAAAGCACCGGGGCCGGACGGGGCGGCGGCGGTCGGGCCGGCGTCGATGGGCGCTTCGAGGATCACGTGCGCGTTCGTGCCGCTGACGCCGAACGACGACACCCCGACCCGCCGGGGGTGGCCGTTTTCGGGCCAGGGCCGGGATTCGGTCAGCAGGCGCACGTCGCCCTGCGTCCAGTCGACCTGCGTGGTCGGCGCGTCCACGTGCAGTGTCTTCGGCAGCACCCCGTGCCGCAGCGCCATGACCATCTTGATCACACCGCCGACACCGGCGGCCGCCTGGGTGTGGCCGATGTTGGACTTGAGCGACCCCAGCCACAACGGCCGGCCCTCGGGGCGGTTCTGACCGTAGGTCGCCAGCAGCGCCTGCGCCTCGATCGGGTCACCCAGTTTCGTACCCGTGCCGTGCGCTTCCACCGCGTCGATGTCCGAGGCGGACAGACCGGCGGCGGTCAGCGCCTGGCGGATCACGCGTTGCTGCGACGGACCGTTCGGCGCGGTCAGGCCGTTGGAGGCGCCGTCCTGGTTGGTCGCGCTCGAACGGAACACCGCCAGCACCTCGTGGCCGTGGCGGCGGGCGTCGGACAGCCGCTCCATCACCACGATCCCGACGCCCTCGGACCATCCCGTGCCGTCGGCGGCGTCAGCGAAGGACTTGCACCGGCCGTCGGTGGCGAGGCCGCCCTGCGCCGTGAACCCGACGAACGCGTCGGATGCGGCCATCACCGCGACCCCGCCGGCCAGCGCCAGTGTGCACTCCCCCGCCCGCAGTGCCTGGGCGGCCAGGTGCATCGAGACCAGGGACGAGGAGCAGCCGGTGTCCACGCTGACCGCGGGGCCCTCCAGCCCGAGGGTGTAGGAGACCCGGCCGGAGATCACACTCGGCGCGCCACCGGTGATCTGGTGACCGCGCAGTTGCTCGTCGGCACGCGAGAGAAGTTCGTTGTAGCCGGACTGGTAGACGCCGGCGAACACCCCGGTCCGGCTCCCGGCCAGCGACGAGGGATCGATCCCGGCGTGTTCCAGCGCTTCCCACGAGACCTCCAGCAGCAGACGTTGCTGCGGATCGGTCGCCACCGCTTCCCGCGGCGACATCCGGAAGAACGCCGCGTCGAAGTCACCCGGCCCCTCGAGGAAGCCGCCCTCGCCCGTCGCCGAGAGCCCGGAGCCGGGGCCGTCGGTGCCCAGCAGGGCGTCGAGGTCCCAGTTTCGGTCCAGGGGGAACGGGCCGATGCCCTCGGCTCCGTTCGCGACCAGGCGCCACAGGTCCTCCGGCCCCCGCACACCGCCCGGGAACCGGCACGCCATCCCGACGAGGACGACCGGGTCGTGCGCCACCTCGGTCAGGGCTTTGTTCTCCTGCTTCAGCCGTTTGTTGGCCAGAAGTGAAGCACGCAGGGCCTCCGTCAGTTTCTCCACAGACGCAGTCATCGCGACCTCCAGGTCCCGGTCAGTCTTCGCGCAGTGCGAGGTCGATGAGGTCGTCCGCGTTCGCGGCGAGCAGGGCCGTCTCGTCTTCGTCCGGCAGGGTCGGCGGCTCCGCGACGGCTTCGGCTTCCACGGCCGTGCCCAGTCCCAGGGCGCCGCTGAGGTAGTGGGCCAGCCGGGCCGCCGTCGGGTAGTCGAAGACCACACTGGCGGGCAGCGCGGCAGCCGATTCCGATTGCAGCAGATTCCGCAGCTCGACCGCGGTCAGCGAGTCGAAACCCAGCTCGCTGAAGGGTTTCTCCCGCGGAATCTGCGTGCCCGAGCCGTGTCCGAGCACGACCGCGGCGGAACTGCGAACCAGGTCGAGCACCGCCCGTTCACGGTCCGCCTCGGACAGCCCGGTCAGCCGGCCTCGCAACCCGCCGGGTGCTTCGGCGTCCTGCCCGCCACCGTTCAACGCCGCCCGGACCTCCGGCAGGTCCGACAGGAGCGCACTCGGTCGCATCGCGGTGAACACCGGCGCGAACCGCGCCCAGTCCATGTCCGTGACCACGAGCGCGGTCTCGCCCTCCCGCACGGCGTGCGCCACCGCGGTGATGGCGAGCTCGGGCCGCATCGGCACCACACCCAGTGCGGCCAGCCGGTCCCGTTGCGCCACACCAGAACCGCTCAGCATGCCGACCTCGTCCCACGACCCCCAGGCGATCGATGTCGCGGTCCGGCCCTGCGAACGGCGGTGCTGCGCCAGCGCGTCGAGGAAGGCGTTGCCCGCGGCGTAACCCGCCTGCCCTCCACTGCCCCACGCCGCCGCGCCGGAGGAGAACAGCACGAACGCGTCGAGGTCCAGGTCACCGGTCAGCTCGTCCAGATGCCGTGCACCGTCCACCTTGACCCGCACCGGCCACTCGAGCTGGTCCCGGGTCATCGACGGCAGCGGCGCCGTTTCGCCCACGACACCCGCGGCGTGCACGACTGTCCGCAGTGGACGGTCTTCGGGAATGGCGGCGAGCACGTCGGCCAGCGCCGCCCGGTCGGTCACGTCGCACGCCACCACCGTCACGTCCGCGCCGGCGACCTCCAGTTCCAGCCGTAGCTGTTCCATGCCCTCGGCGTCGGGGCCGCGCCGGCTCACCAGCACGAGGTGGTCGCTGCCCCGCTCCACCAGCCACCGGGCCATGTACGAGCCCAGCCCGCCGGTGCCACCGGTGATCAGCGCCGTCCCCGAGGTCGTCCACGACCCGGCACGGGGCCGGGGCGCCGGGGCGTGGACCAGCCGCCGCCCGAACAACCCCGACGGGCGCACGGCCACCTGGTCCTCGCCCGAGGTGCCCGACACCACCGCCGTGGCCAGGCGCGCGCTTCGCAGGTCCACGACCTCGGGCAGGTCGAGCAGACCGCCCCACAGACCGGGCTGGTCCAGCGCGGCGACGCGGCCCAGGCCCCACGCGGCGCCCTGCCCCGGGGCCGTCAGCGGATCCTGGCTGCCGACCGACACCGCGCCCCGAGTCGCCAACCACAGTGGCGGCGCACCGGTGTCGCGCAGTGCCCGCAGGAGGGCGATGGTGCTCATGAGCGCGGTAGTCGTGTCCGGTTCCAGCGCCGCGGTGAGGGACAGCACGGCGGTCACCGGGACGTCGGCGTCGAGCGCGGCCCGCAGCCCGCCGCTCAGCGCTGCGTCGTCGCTGTGCTCCAGCACGACAGTGTCCGCGCCGAGCGCGGCAGCCACGTGGCTCGCCCAGGCGTCGTCGCTCTTCCCGGCCGGGACCACGACCAGCCGGCGTCCGGAGATCACCGGGAAGTGGTTGCCACCGAGTGGTTTCCACGTCTCCCGGTAGCGCCAGCCGTCGGCCGCGCTCTCGTCCCGGCGGCGGGCGCGCCACGACGCCAGCGCCGGCACCAAGGCCGCGACCACGGCGCTGTCCAGCCCGAGCGTCTCGGCCACCGACCGCACGTCCTGCTGCTCCACCGAGGCCCAGAACCGCTCGTCGGCCGGGTCCACCGCGACCTGCGCGGCAAGCGGTTCGGGTTCGGGGTCGGGCCAGTAGCGCTCGTGCTGGAACGCGTACGTGGGCAGCGGCACCCGCACGGCGTCCCGGCCCGCGAACACCTTGGTCCAGTCCACCGCGAGGCCGCAGGTGGATACCTGGGCGACCGCGGTGATCATCTGGTGCAGGGACCCTTCGCCGCGCCGCAGCGTGCCCGCGACGGGCACCGCGCCCTCACGACCGTCGACCACGTCCTGCACAGCGGGCACCAGCACCGGATGCGGACTCACCTCGACCACCACACGATCACCCGCGTCCAGCGCGGCCGACAGTGCCTCCTCGAACCGCACCGTGGCACGCAGATTCCGGTACCAGTACCCGGCGTCCCACTCCCCGGTGTCCATCACCTCACCGGTCACCGACGAGTAGACCGGGATCTCCGCGGACCGCGGCGCGATCGGCGCCAGGTCGGTCAGCAGCCGCTCCTCGATCCGCTCCACCAGATGCGAATGCGACGCATAGTCGACCGCGATCCGCCGCGCCCGAACCCCCGACGCCTCACAATCGGCAACCAGGCAGTCCAACGCACCCGACTCACCCGAAACCACCACCGACACCGGCCCGTTCACCGCCGCCACCGAAACCCCCGCCCGCCCCGCAAGCAGCTCCCGCACCCGGCCGACCGACAGCGGCAGAGCCACCATCCCCCCGCCACCAGCAAGCTCCTCGGCGATCGCCCGGCTGCGCAACGCCACCACCCGCGCCCCGTCCTCCAACGACAGGCCACCGGCGACACACGCCGCCGCGATCTCACCCTGCGAATGCCCCACCACCGCCGCGGGCTCGACGCCGAACGACCGCCACACCGCCGCCAGCGACACCATCACCGCCCACAACACCGGCTGCACCACATCCACCCGCCCCAACGCCTCCTCGTCACCGAGCACCTGCTCCAGCGACCAGTCCACGAACGGCGCCAACGCCTCCCCGCACTCCCACATCGACCCGGCGAACACCGGCGACGAGACCAGCAACTCCCGGCCCATCCCCACCCACTGCGCACCCTGACCCGGGAACACGAACACCACGCCACCACCCGAACCGGCGACACCCCGGGCCACACCCGGCCAAGGCCGCCCACCGGCCGCCGCACGCAAACCCGCCAACAGCTCCTCCCGGTCGGCACCCACCACCACCAACCGGTGGTCGAACACCGCCCGCGAACCCACCAACGACCACCCCACGTCCACCGGACGCAACGACGGGTGCCGCTCCCAGTGCTCCAGCAGCCGGGCCGCCTGAGCCCGCACCGCGCCCTCCGTCTTGCCCGAGAGCACCAACGGCACGACAGCGTCCGCGGCGAAGTCGCCGACGCCGGACGGCTCCGCGGGCGGGGCGCCCTGTCCGGATTTGGCGTCGGCGGGCGCTTCGAGGATGAGGTGGGCGTTGGTGCCGCTCACGCCGAACGCGGACACCCCGGCCCGTCGCGGGTGCCCGTTCTCCGGCCACGGGACGGACTCGGTCAGCAGCCGCACCTCGCCCTGGGTCCAGTCGACCTGGGTGGTCGGCTCGGCGACGTGCAGCGTCTTCGGCAGCACCCCGTGCTGCAAAGCCATCACCATCTTGATCACGCTCGCCACGCCGGCCGCGGCCTGGGCGTGCCCGATGTTCGACTTCAACGACCCCAGCCACAACGGCCGATCCGCGGGCCGGTCCTGACCGTACGTCGCCAGCACCGCCTGCGCCTCGATCGGATCACCCAGCTTCGTACCCGTACCGTGCGCCTCGACCACATCCACATCCGAGGCGGACAGCCCCGCCGCCGCCAGCGCCTGCCGGATCACCCGCTGCTGAGACGGACCGTTCGGCGCCGTCAAACCGTTCGACGCACCATCCTGATTCACCGCACTCGACCGGAACACCGCCAGCACCTCATGACCGTTGCGGCGCGCGTCCGACAACCGCTCCAGCACCACCACACCCACGCCCTCGGCCCACCCGGTCCCACCCGCGTCATCCGAGAACGACCGGCACCGACCATCCGCCGCCAAGCCGCCCTGCATCGTGAACAAGGCGAACGCGTCGGCCGACGCCATCACGGACACGCCGCCGGCGAGGGCGAGCGAGCACTCACCCGCCCGCAACGCCTGCGCCGCCAGATGCATCGACACCAGCGACGACGAGCACGCCGTGTCCACACTCATCGCGGGACCTTCCAGCCCGAGCGCGTACGCCACCCGGCCCGAGATGACGCTGGTGGCAGCACCGGTGATCTGGTGGCCCTGCAGTTGTTCACCGCCGCGGGCGACCAGTTCGCTGTACCCCATGTGATACGCGCCGACGAACACCCCTGTCTGGCTGCCCGCCAGCGAGTTCGGGTCGATCCCGGCACGTTCCAGCGCCTCCCAGGAGGTCTCGAGCAGCAGCCGCTGCTGCGGGTCGGTGGCCAGCGCCTCCCGCGGGGAGATCCGGAAGAACGCCGCGTCGAAGTCGCCGACGCCGGGCAGGAAGCCGCCTTCGCCCGTCGCCGAGGCGCCGAGCGCCGCGTCGAGGTCCCAGCCGCGGTCGGCGGGGAACGGCGTGATGCCCTCGGCTCCGTCAGCGACCAACTGCCAGAGGTCGTCCGGATCCGCCACCCCACCGGGGAAGCGGCACGCCATCCCGACGAAGACGATCGGGTCGTCGGTGACGGAGACCGGTCGCGGCAGCGGAGCCGGGCCGGCCGGCCGGGTGTCGTCGAACACGCCCGCCAGATACCTCGCGACATGACCGACGGTCGGGTAGTCGAACACCAGGCTCGCGGGCAGGCTCGCTCCGGTCCTGGCCCGCAGCAGGTTGCGCAGCTCGACCGCGGTCAGTGAGTCGAAGCCCAGCTCGGTGAACGGCTGCGCGGTGTCGATCTGCGTGCTCGACGCGTGGCCGAGCACCGCTGCCGCGGCCTCGCGGACCAGCTCGACGAGGGTCGCCAGCCCGTCCGCGGTGGACATCCCGGTGAGCTGCCGCGCCAAGCCGTCGCGTCCGCCCTGCGTGTTGTCGGCGGAACGCCGCGCCGCGTTGCCGGCCAGCGACCGCCACAGCGGCGCGATGTCCCGCTGGGCCCGCAGCGTCCGGACGTCGAGCCGGGCCAGCCCCAGTACCGCGGCGCCCGAGTCCCACGCCCGGTCGAACAGGTTCATGCCCTGCTCGACACCCAGCGGCGGCATCGCCGACCGGGCGATGCGGCGCAGATCCGTATCGGACAGGGTCCCCACCAGGCCGACGTCGGTCGTCCAGGCGCCCCAGGCCATCGACTGCCCGGGCAGCCCCTCGGCGCGGCGGCGCGCCATCAGGCTGTCGAGGAACACATTGCCCGCCGCGTAGTTGCCCTGCCCGCTGTTCCCGACGTGTCCGGCCAGCGACGAGAACACCACGAACCGGGACAGGTCGTGCGCGCGGGTCAGTTCGTGCAGGTTCCAGACCGCGTCGACCTTGGGCGCCAGCACCCGATCGAGCTGCTCCTGCGACAGCGAGCCGATGATCCCGTCCTCCAGGATCCCCGCTGTGTGCACGACGGCGGTCAGCGGATGCTCCGGTGCCACGGCGTCGACCACCGCGGCCAGCGCCCGCCTGTCGGTCAGATCGCAGGCGGCGAACGTAGCCCGGGCCCCTTGTCCCGCCAGTTCGGCGATCAGCTCCGCGGCGCCCGGCGCGGCGGCGCCGCGCCGGCTGACGAGCACCAGGTTCCGCACCCCGTGCCCGGTCACCAGATGCCGCGCCACCACGCCACCGAGACCGCCGGCGCCGGTGATCAGCACGGTGCCGGCCTGCGCCAGGGGCTGCGGGACCGTCAGCACCAGCTTGCCGACGTGCCTGGCCTGGCTCATGAACCGGAACGCCTCCGGTGCCCGGCGCACATCCCACGCCGCCACCGGCAGCGGCCGGATCACGCCCGCCTCGAACAGCGCCGTCAGCTCCCGCAGCATCTCCTGGATCCGGTCGGCGCCGGCCTCCATCAGGTCGAAGGCCCGGTAGCTCGACGACCGGTCACGGAAGTCCTCCGGCGATCGGATGTCGGTCTTGCCCATCTCCAGGAACCGCCCGCCCGGAGCCAGCAGTTCCACCGACGCGTCCACGAACTCCCCCGCGAGCGAGTTCAGGACCACGTCCACACCCCGGTCCGCGGTAGCGGCCCGGAAACGCGCACGGAAGTCGAGGTCCCGGGACGACGCCAGCCGCTCGGCCGGGACTCCCCATTCCCGTAGAACACCCCACTTGCCCTCGCTCGCCGTGGCGTAGACCTCCGCGCCCCGGTGGCGTGCCAGCTGAATCGCCGCGAGTCCGACACCGCCCGCGCCGGCATGGACCACCACCGACTCGCCGGGCTCCAGCCCGGCGAGATCCAGCAGCCCGTAGTAGGCGGTCAGGAACACGACGGGAACCGACGCCGCGGTGGCGAACGACCAGCCCTCGGGGATCCTCGCCAGCAGCCGGTGGTCGGTCACCGCCACCGGACCGAACGCGCCGAACGCCAGGCCCATGACCCGGTCGCCGGGCCGCAGGTCCGGCGCACCGGGACCGACCTCCGTGACGACACCCGCGACCTCACTGCCCAGCGGGCCGGTCGCGCGCACGTCGCTGACCATGTCGAGCGCGTTGAGCACATCGCGGAAGTTGAGGCCCGCCGCGTGGACCTGGACGCGAACCTGCCCGTGTGCAAGCGGACCGGCTGACTCGGGAGCCGGCGCGAGCACCAGGTTCTCGAGCATGCCCTTGTCCGTGGAGTCCAGCCGCCAGGGCACGTCTGCCGGTGCGACCAGTTCGTCGGCCGGCCGGGCCCGGACGAGCCGCGCGGTGTGGAACCGCCCGCCGCGTACCGCCCACTGCGGCTCGCCTGACGCCAGGATCGCGCCCAGCGCACCTGCCTCGAGACCGGTGCCGGTGCCGGTGTCCGCGTCGGTACCGGTGTCGACCAGCACGATCCGGTCCGGGTTCTCCGACTGCGCCGACCGCACGAGGCCCCACACCGCGGCCGCGGCCAGGTCGGTCACCGGCTCGCCCGCATGCACGGACACCGCGCCCCGGGTCGACACCACCAGCGGGATCGACGCGAACCTCGCCTCGCCCAGCCAGTGCTGCACCTGCCGCAGCACCCAGCCGGTGAGCTCGTGCGTGGACCGAACCACCGAGTCCCGTCCGGCGGCCACGGCCAGCACGACCGCTCCCGGCGCCGGCCTCCCCTCGTCGAGCGCGGCACCGACCGCGCTCAGGTCGGCGTGGTCCGCGCCACGGGGGGCGACGGTGACCCAGTCATCCATCGGGTCGCCCGCGCCGAGCCCGGTCTCGAGCCACTGCGTCCGCAACACGGCCCCGTCGCCGGCGCCGGCCGTCAAGCTGTCCGAGGCGAACGCCCGCACGGCCAGCGACCCGATCGACAGCACGGGAGCGCCGGCGCTGTCCGCGACCGCGATCGCGACCTGGTCCGGGCCGGTCCGGGTGAGTACGACCCGCAGCCGCGACGCACCCGAGGCGCGCAGCCGTACGTCGGTGAAGCTGAACGGCAAACCGCCCTGCTCGGCTGCGTCGAGACCGGCGAAGACCGTGGTGTGCAGTGCCGCGTCCAGCAGCGCCGGATGGATGCCGAACGACTCCGCCGAAGCGCGGGCGGACTCCGGCAGCTCGACCTCGGCAAGGATCCGGTCCCCGCTCCGCCATGCCTTGCGCAGCCCCTGGAACACCGGGCCGTACCGCAGGAATCCGGCGTCGGCCAGCTGCTGGTAGAACTGCCCGGTCTCCAGCGGTGCGGCGTCCGCGGCGGGCCATTCCCGGGTGAGCGGTTCGAACGCGTCGTCGGCCCGGTCGTCGGCGGCAGACGCGCTCACGACACCGGTCGCGTGGCGGGTCCAGGTCTCCTCGCCGTCCACCCGCGCATACACCGTGACGCTGTACCGTTCCGCGTCGTCCGCCCCGGCCACCACCTGCACCTGCGCGCCGCCTGAAGCAGGCAGTACGAGCGGCGCCTCGAGGACGAGCTCGTCGAGCCGGTCGCAGCCGACGCTGTCGGCCGCGCGGATCGCCAGCTCCACGTACCCGGTGCCGGGGAAGATCACCGCGTCGCGCACGGTGTGGTCTGCCAGCCAGGGATGCGTCCGCACCGACAGCCTGCTGGTGAAGACCACCTCGTCGTTCTGCGGCAACGACAGCATCGCCCCCAGCAACGGATGCTCCGCTGCCGTGAGCCCGGCGGCGCCGACGTCGGTCGCCCCGCCGGCGCTCTGCGGCCAGAAGCGCTGATGCTGGAAGGCATAGGTCGGGAGCTGGACGCGCCGCGCGCCGGAGTCCGGGAACACGGTCCTCCAGTCCACGGCCACGCCCTGGGCGTACACCTGGGCGACCGCGGTGATCATCCGGTGCAGGGATCCTTCGCCGCGCCGCAGCGTGCCCGCGACGGGCACCGCGCCCTCACGACCGTCGACCACGTCCTGCACAGCGGGCACCAGCACCGGATGCGGACTCACCTCGACCACCACACGATCACCCGAGTCGAGGGCGGCCGTGAGCGCGTCCTCGAACCGCACGGTGCTCCGCAGATTGCGGTACCAGTACCCGGCGTCCCACGACGCGGTGTCCACCCGCTCCCCCGTCACCGAGGAGTAGACCGGGATCTCCGCGGACCGCGGCGCGATCGGCGCCAGGTCGGTCAGCAGCCGCTCCTCGATCCGCTCCACCAGCCGCGAATGCGACGCGTAGTCCACAGCGATCCTGCGCGCCTGGATCTCCCGCTCACGGCAGTCGGCCAGCAGCCGCTCCAAAGCACCGGCTTCACCCGCGACAACGGTCGACGACGGCCCGTTGACCGCGGCCAGCGACACCTCCGGGTGATCCGCGAGCAGATCGCGTACCTGTCCGGCCGACAACGGCAGAGCGACCATCCCCCCGCCGGTGAGCTCCTCGGCGATCGCCCGGCTGCGCAACGCCACGACGCGCGCCCCGTCCTCCAGCGACAGACCACCGGCGACACACGCGGCGGCGATCTCACCCTGGGAATGACCCACCACGGCCGCGGGCTCCACACCGAACGACCGCCACACCGCGGCCAGCGACACCATCACCGCCCACAACACCGGCTGCACGACGTCGACTCGCGCCAACGCCTCCTCGTCGCCGAGCGCCTGCTCCAGCGACCAGTCCACGAACGGCGCCAACGCCGCCGCACACTCGCGCAGCGACTCGGCGAACAGCGGCGACGAGACCAGCAACTCCCGGCCCATCCCCACCCACTGCGCACCCTGACCCGGGAACACGAACACCACGCCACCACCGGAGCGGGCGACACCCCGGGCCACACCCGGCGCAGGCCGCCCACCGGCCGCCGCACGCAAACCCGCCAACAGCTCCTCCCGGTCGGCACCCACCACCACCAACCGGTGGTCGAACACCGCCCGCGAACCGAGCAACGACCACGCCACATCCACCGGACGCAGCGACAGATCGGCGCCAACGTGCTCCAGCAACCGGGACGCCTGCTCCTGAGCGGCCTCGGCCGACTTCCCCGACACCACCCACGGCACCACGTGATCGGCCTCGGCTGCTTCCTCGCCCGCCACGGTTTCGACAGCCGGGGGTTCGACAGCCGGGGGTTCGTCCGCGCCGGCTTCGGCAGGTGCCTCGAGGATCACGTGCGCGTTGGTCCCGCTCACGCCGAACGCCGACACCCCCGCCCGTCGCGGGTGCCCGTTCTCCGGCCACGGCATCGCCTCGGCGAGCAGCCGCACATTGCCCTGGGTCCAGTCGACCTGGGTGGTCGGCTCGGCGACGTGCAGCGTCTTCGGCAGCTCCCCGTGCCGCAGCGCCATCACCATCTTGATCACACCACCGACACCCGCCGCGGCCTGGGCATGCCCGATGTTCGACTTCAACGACCCCAGCCACAACGGCCGTCCCTCCGGCCGGTCCTGACCGTACGTCGCCAGCACCGCCTGCGCCTCGATCGGATCACCCAGCCGCGTACCCGTACCATGCGCCTCGACCACATCCACATCCGACGTCGACAGACCCGCCGCCGCCAACGCCTGCCGGATCACCCGCTGCTGCGACGGACCGTTCGGCGCCGTCAAACCGTTCGACGCACCATCCTGGTTCACCGCACTCGACCGGAACACCGCCAGCACCTCATGACCGTTGCGCCGGGCGTCCGACAACCGCTCCAGCACCACCACACCCACACCCTCGGCCCACCCGGTCCCACCCGCGTCATCCGAGAACGACCGGCACCGACCATCCGCCGCCAAGCCACCCTGCATCGTGAACCGGACGAACATGTCCGCCGCGGCCATCACTGTGACGCCGCCGGCGAGGGCGAGCGAGCACTCACCCGCCCGCAACGCCTGCGCCGCCAGATGCATCGACACCAGCGACGACGAGCACGCCGTGTCCACACTCACCGCGGGACCTTCCAGCCCGAGCGCGTACGCCACCCGGCCCGACACCACGCTTCCGGCCCCGCCGGTGAGCAGATGGCCTTGCAGCTGCTCTTCGGCTCGCGCGACCAGTTCGGCGTAGCCGGTCTGGTAGACGCCCGTGAACATGCCGGTCGCACTGCCCGCCAGCGAACTCGGGTCGATGCCCGCGTGTTCCAATGCCTCCCACGACACCTCGAGCAGCAGCCGCTGCTGCGGGTCGGTGGCCAGCGCCTCCCGCGGCGAGATCCGGAAGAACGCCGCGTCGAAGTCGCCGCTCTCCGGGAGGAAGCCGCCCTCGCCGGTCGCGGACGTCCCGGTGCCCGGGCCGCCGCTGCCCAGCAGCGAGTCCAGATCCCAGCCGCGGTCGGCCGGGAACGGCGTGACCCCGTCGGTCCCCTCGGCGACCAGCCGCCACAGGTCGTCAGGACCCGCCACCCCGCCCGGGAACCGGCACGCCATGCCCACCAGCACGATCGGATCGTCGGTGACGGACACAAGAGCCGGCGCCACGACGACCTCGGCCGGTTGCGTGCCGAACTCGGCTGCCAGGTACCTCGCGACGTGGCCGACGGTCGGGTAGTCGAACACCAGGCTGGCCGCCAGGGCGACGCCTGTCCTCGCCTGCAGCAGATTGCGCAGCTCGACCGCGGTCAGCGAGTCGAAGCCCAGCTCGCGGAACGGCTGCGCGGTGTCGAGCCGCTCGCCCGGGGCATGCCCCAGCACCGTCACGGCGGCCTCGCGGACCAGGTCGGCCAGCGCCTCCAGCCGGTCCGCACCGGACAGTCCTGCCAGCCGCCGGCCCAGGCCGTCGCCGCCGCCGTCGGTGTTGTCCGCGACGCGCCGCGCCGCGGCCCCGGCCAGGGAGCGCCACAGCGGCGTGATGTCCCGCTGAGCCCGCAGCGTAGCCAGGTCCAGCCGGGTCGGCGCCAGCAGCGGACGGTCCGCGCGCAACGCCCGGTCGAACAGCTCCATGCCCTGCTCCACCGACATCGGCGGGGTGGCCGAGCGCGCGATCCGGCGCCGGTCGGTGCCGGACAGGGAGCTCACCATGCCGAGCTCCGTCGACCACGGTCCCCAGGCAAGCGATACGCCCGGCTGCCCGTGCTGGCGGCGCTGCTGCATCAGTGCGTCGAGGAACGTGTTGCCCGCGGCGTAGTTGGCCTGGCCGCCGCCGCCCAGCAGGCCGCCGAGTGACGAGAAGGCCACGAAGAACGACAGGTCCCGGGTGAGCGAGTGCAGGTTCCAGGCGGCGTCCACCTTCGGGGCGAGCACCCGGTCGAGCTGTTCGCGCGACAGCGACGCGAGCACACCGTCGTCGACGACGCCCGCGACGTGCACGACCCCGGTCACGGGGTGCTCCGGCGCAACCTCGGCGAGCACCTCGGCGAGCGCCTGCCGGTCGGTTGCGTCACAGGCCGACGCCACCACCGTGGCGCCGAGCGCGCCGAGCTCCGCCAGCAGTTCCTGCGCGCCCGGGGCGGTCGCACCGCGCCGGCTGATCAGCAGGAGATTCCGCGCGCCGTGCTCGGTCACCAGGTGCCGCGCCGCCAAGGCGCCCAGCCCACCGGTGCCACCGGTGACGACGACCGTGCCCTCGGTGTCCAGCACCGGCGCCGGTTCGTCACCCGCGCCGGCCCTGACCAGGCGCGCCGCGAAGAGCCGGCCGCCGCGCAGCGCCAGTTGCGGCTCACCCGCGGCCAGTACGTCACCGAGCACCGTCGCGTCGAGCTGGTCGGAGTCGGTGTCGGTGTCGGTGTCGAGCAGTACGAACCGGCCCGGGTCCTCCGTCTGCGCCGACCGGACCAGGCCCCACACGGCCGCCGCGGCCAGATCCGTGACCTGGTCACCGGGTGCGGTGGCGACCGCACCCCGGGTCCACACGATCAGCGGCGAGCCCGCGAGGTCCGTCGGCCACTGCTGGAGTCGCCGGAGTACCTCGGCGGTCAGCTCATGCGTGCTTTCCACCACCGAGGCCGGGTCGCCGGACGCCCGCAGCAGCGTCACCACGCCCTCCTCGGGAGCGGGCACGGGGTCCGCGGGTCCGACGACGGTCCAGCGGCCCACCGGGGCGGCGCCGCCAGGGGTCGGCACCCAGCTGATCTCGAGCAGCGAACGGTCCCCGGTGTCCGCCACGGTGCCGAGCGCGTCGAGCGGTCGCAGCGTCACGGAGCCGACCGACAGCACGGGTGAGCCGGTCGAATCGGCGACCGCGAGCGACACCTCGTCCGGCCCCTGCGGAGTCAGCGCGACCCGGAGCCGGGCCGCGCCGGAAGCGAGCAGATCCACGTCGCGGAACCCGCACGCCACGCCCTCCCTGCCCGCGAGCGCCCTTGTGTGCAGTGCCGCGTCCAGCAGCGCGGGGTGCAGCCCGAACGACTCCGCCGCGCCGCGGCCGGACTCGGGCAGTTCGACCTCCGCGAGGATCCGGTCGCCGTGGCGCCAGGCCTTCGTCAGCCCCTGGAACATCGGGCCGTACTCGGCGCGCTGCTCGTAGAACCGGGACACGTCGATTTCCTCGGCTTCCGGCGCGGGCCAGACCTGGCCCAGCGGGCCGAACGGGTCCGGCCCGGCCTCGCGGGCGGACGTGCCCAGCCGACCGGTGGCGTGGCGGGTCCACTCCTGCGCGCCGTCCACCCGCGCGTACAGGGCGAAGCTCCGCCGCGCGTCCTCGTCGGCCGCACCGACCAGGACCTGGACCTGGACGACTCCCGTGGTCGGCAGCGCCAGCGGCGTCTCAAGCGCCAGCTCCTCGACCCGGTCGCAGCCCACGCTGTCGCCGGCGCGGATGGCCAACTCGACGCCGGCGGTGCCAGGGAGGACCGCGGCGCCGCCCACGGTGTGGTCGGCCAGCCACGGGTGCGTGCGCAGCGATAGCAGGCTGGTGAACACGATCGCGTCGTCCGTGGGCGAAGGCACCACGGCGCCGAGCAGCGGGTGCTGCGCCGGGCTCAGCCCGGCCGAGGTCACGTCGGCGACAGCGGCGACCGTGTCGGGCCAGAAGCGCTGGTGCTGGAACGCGTAGGTCGGCAGCGCCACCCGCACCGCGCCCCGGCCCGCGAACACCGCGGTCCAGTCCACCGCCACACCGTGCACGAACAGTCGCGCCACCGCGGACAGCACCGCCGACGCGTCGTCCTGCTCGTGGCGCAATACCGGCGCCACGACCGTGCCCGGCGCGCAGCTGTGGTGCGCCGCACCGGAAAGCACACCATCAGGACCCAGTTCCACCAGCGCGGTCACACCCTGGTCGGCGAGCAAGCGCACGCCGTCGGCGAATCGCACCGTGCCGCGGACCTGGTCCGTCCAGTACCGCGGGGAGCACAACTCCTGTGCGGCCGCGACCTCACCGGTCAGGTTCGACACGATCGGGATCCGCGGCGGCCGGAACTCCACCGTCTCCAGAACCATCGCGAACTCCGCCAGCATCGGATCCATCAACGACGAATGGAACGCGTGCGACACCCGCAACCGCGACACCTTCACACCACGCCCGGCCGCAACCGCGACGACACCATCCACGTCACCCCGCGGCCCCGAAACCACCACCGAACCCGCCGTGTTGACCGCCGCGACCGACACACTCTCCGGCAGCAGCTCAACCACCTCGGTCTCCGGCAACGCGATCGCCGCCATCGCCCCACCCGAAGGCAGCGCCTGCATCAACCGCGCCCGCGCCGCCACCACCCGGCACGCATCACCCAGCGACCACACCCCCGCCACATACGCCGCCGTCACCTCACCGATCGAATGCCCCAGCAGGTAGTCCGGAGTCACCCCGAACGCCCGCAGCACCTCGAACAACGCCGCCTCGACCGCGAACAACGCCGGCTGCGCCCACCCCGTCTCGTCGACCAACTCCGCGTCCCGGCCCCACATCACCTCACACAACGGCCGGTCCAGCAACGGATCCAACTCCGCGAGAACCCCGTCCAACGCTCCCGCGAACACCGGCGACTCCGCATAAAGCCCACGCGCCATCCCCACCCGCTGCGCACCCTGCCCCGTGAACAACACCCCGAGCCGCGCGTCGGCCACCGCGGCACCCGAGACGGTCCCGGCGCCGGGCTCACCGGCCGCGAGCGCACGCAACCCGGTGACCAGCTCCTCCCGATCCGTTCCCGGCACTACCGCGCGGTGGTCGAACACCGTGCGGGAACCGGACAGCGACCATCCGATGTCGGCCGGTCGCAGTGCCGGGTCCGCCTCCACGAGGTCCAGCAGCCGCGCGGCCTGCGCCCGCAGTGCCTCCTCCGTCCGGCCCGACAGCGCCCACGGCGCCGCAGCCGTGAGCACGGCGGGAGTCTCCGGGGCACCACGGCGCTCGTCGTCGGCCGCCGCCTCAAGGATGACGTGGGCGTTCGTGCCGCTGACGCCGAACGACGACACCCCGGCCCGGCGCGGACGGCCGGTCTCCGGCCACGGGATCGCCTCGGTCAGCAGCCGTACGTCGCCCTGCGTCCAGTCGATCTGCGTCGAGGGCTCGTCCACGTGCAGGGTCTTGGGCAGGATTCCGTGGCGCAACGCGAGCACCATCTTGATCACACCACCCACGCCGGCCGCGGCCTGGGGGTGCCCGATGTTCGACTTCAACGAACCCAGCCACAGCGGTTGCCCGTCCACGCGGTCCCGGCCGTAGGTCGCCAGCAACGCCTGCGCCTCGATCGGATCGCCGAGTTTCGTACCGGTGCCGTGCGCCTCGACCGCGTCGACGTCCGAAGCGGACAGCCCGGCCGCGGCGAGGGCCTGCCGGATCACGCGCTGCTGTGAAGGGCCGTTGGGCGCCGTCAAGCCGTTGGAGGCGCCGTCCTGGTTCACCGCGCTGGACCGCAGCACCGCGAGCACCTCGTGGCCGTTGCGGCGCGCGTCCGACAACCGCTCCAGCACGACGACGCCGACACCCTCGGACCAGCCGGTCCCGTCGGCCGAGTCGGAGAAGGACCGGCACCGGCCGTCCTGCGACAGTCCGCCCTGCGCGGTGAACCAGACGAACGCGTCAGCAGTGGCCATCACCGTGACACCGCCGGCCAGCGCAAGCGAGCACTCACCCGCCCGCAGTGCCTGCGCGGCCAGGTGCATCGCGACCAGCGACGACGAGCACGCGGTGTCCACACTCACCGCGGGGCCTTCCAGCCCCAGCGTGTACGACACCCGGCCGGAGATCACACTGGCCGCCCCGCCCGTGATCTGGTGCCCCTGCAAGTGCTCGCCACCGCGGGCGACGAGGTTGGCGTAGTTCGAGGAGTAGACGCCCGCGAACACCCCGGTCGGGCTGCCCGCCAGCGAGGTCGGATCGATTCCCGCCTGCTCCAGGGCTTCCCACGACACCTCCAGCAGCAGCCGCTGCTGCGGATCGGTCGCCAGCGCCTCCCGCGGCGAGATCCGGAAGAACGCCGCGTCGAACTCACCGGCCCCGTCGAGGAAACCACCGCGGCCGGTGGCCGAGGTCCCGGAGCCGGGCCCTTCGGTGCCCCGCAGCGTCTCCAGGTCCCAGCCGCGATCGGCGGGGAAGGCGGTGATGCCGTCGGTCCCGCCGGCCACGAGCCGCCAAAGACCGTCCGGATCGGACACTCCGCCGGGGTACCGGCAGGCCATGCCCACCAGCACGACCGGATCGTCGGCCACCGGGACCGCCGCCACAGGCCGCTTCACGACGTCGGCCGCCGGGGCGGGAGCCGTGTCCCCGAACTCCTCGGCCAGGTGCGCGGCGAGGCGGGTGACGGTCGGGTAGTCGAACACCAGGGTCGCCGGCAGGGTGGCGCCGGCGCCGGCCTGCAACGAGTTGCGCAGGTCGACCGCCGTCACGGAGTCGAAACCCAGCTCGCGGAACGGCTGGTCCGTGCCGATCTGCGCACCTGACGGGTAGCCGAGCACCGCGGCGGCCGACTCGCGCACCAACTCCACCAGCAGGCGGTCACGTTCCGCGGCGGACAGTCCGGCGAGCCGCCGCGACAGTCCGTCCCCGCCGCCGCGCGAGTTGTCGGCCGCGCGCCGGACCGTGGTACCGGCGAGCGAGCGCCACACCGCGGGCACCTCGGCCTGGGCCCGCAGCGCCGGCAGGTTCAGCCGGGTCAGCACGAGCGCCGGGTCCTGTGAGCGCAGCGCCCGGTCGAACAGGTCCATGCTCTGCTCCGCCGACAACCCGCGCTCGCCATCCCAGGATCCCCAGGCCAGCGACAGACCGGGGAGTCCGTCGCGGCGGCGCCGCCGCGCCAGCGAGTCGGCGAACGCGGTCCCGGTGACGCCGTCGAGCGACGAGAACAGCACGAAGAACGCGAGATCGAGGTCGCAGGTCAGCTCGTGCAGATTCCAGGCGCCCTCGACCCGCGGCGCCAGCGCCCCGTCGAGCTCCTCCCGGGACAGCGTCTCCACCGCGAAGTCGTCGTCCACGTCCGCGGCGTGCACGACCCCGGTCACCGGGTGCTCCGCGGCCACGGACGCGAGCACGTCGGCCAGCGCCGCCCGGTCGGTCACGTCGCACGCCACGACCGACACGGTGGCGCCGCGCTCCGCCAGATCCGCGACCATTGCCTCGGCCTCGGGCGCGGCAGGGCCGCGGCGGCCGACCAGCAGCAGGTGCCGGACCCCGTACCCGGCGACGAGGTGCCGGGCGAGCACGCCACCGCGGCGGCCGGTGCCGCCGGTGATCACGACCGTCCCCGCGGGATCCAGCGTCGGCGCTGCTGCGGCGGCGCCGCTGACGCGGGTCAGCCGGGCGGCGTGGAGCTGCCCGGCGCGCAGAGCGAGGTACGGCTCGCCGGTGGCCAGCACCAGGCCCAGTCCGGCGGCGTCCAGTCCGGTGTCGGTGTCGGTGTCGGTGTCGGTGTCGGTGTCG
Organism: Streptomyces sp. NBC_01477; assembly: GCF_036227245.1. Classification (GTDB taxonomy): domain Bacteria; phylum Actinomycetota; class Actinomycetes; order Streptomycetales; family Streptomycetaceae; genus Actinacidiphila. The sequence goes on along the minus strand of NZ_CP109445.1, from coordinate 8,371,878 downwards.
AGCAGGACGATCCGGCCCGGGTGCTCGGCCTGCGCCGAGCGCACCAGACCGTGCACCGCGGCTGCGGCCGGATCGGCCACCGGTCCGTCCTGGCCGGTGCTCACGGCCCCGGTCGTCACCACGACCAGCGGAACATCCGCGGAGCGCCCGTCGGCCAGCCAGTCCTGTAGCCGGCTCAGCACCCGGCCCGCGACCTCGTGCGCGGAGTCCGGCACCGTGCCCGGGCCTGCGGACACCGGCAGCACCACCGCGGCCGGCGTCGGCTCACCGTCGAGTGCCGGGAGCACCGCATCATCGGGCATGGCGAGACGCCACCGCTCCACCGGGATCGCGGAGGTCGCGGGCACGGCACTCCACCGCAGTTCGAGCATCGCGCCGTCGCCGGTGGCCGCGCTCAAACCGCCGGCCGTCAGCTGCCGCATGATCAGGGAGCCGATCGACAGCACGGGAAGTCCGGTGGAGTCCGCGACCACGAGGGCGGCCGCGTCCGGGCCGACGCGGGTGAGCGCGACCCGCACCCGGGACGCACCGGACGCCTGTAGCACCACGTCGGTGAAGCTGAACTGGAGCCCGTCCAGCCCGGCGAACGCCGATGTCTGCAGCGCGGCGTCCAGCAACGCGGGGTGGATGCCGAACGACTGCGCAAGGCCGCGGCCGGCCTCGGGCAGCTCGATCTCGGCGAGGATCCGGTCGCCGTCCCGCCACGCCCGGGTCAGCCCCTGGAACACCGGGCCGTAGGCGAACCCGGCTTCACCGAGTTGCTCGTAGAAGCCCGCGGTGTCGAGCGGTGTCGCCTCGGGCGGCGGCCATGCCTGGGTGACCGGGTCGAACGCCGTCCCGGCGAGAACCCGGCCACCGTCGCTCAACTGGCCGGTGGCGTGCCGGACCCACTCCTCCTGCCCGTCGGGGCGCGCGTACACGGCCACGTGCCGCCTGCGTGTCCCGGGATCGGCGTCGCCGACCACGACCTGCAACTGCACGCCGCCCTGGGCGGGCAGCACCAGCGGTGCCTCCAGGACCAGTTCCTCCAGCCGGTCGCAGCCCACGCTGTCGGCCGCGCGGACAGCCATCTCGACGTACGCGGTCCCGGGCAGCACCGGGACGCCGCGCACGGTGTAGTCGGCGAGCCAGGGGTGGGTGCGCAAGGCCAGCCGGCTGGTGAACAGCACGCCGTCCGTCTGCGGCAGCGGCACCGTCGCGCCCAGCAACGGATGCTGCGCGGAGCTCAGACCGGCCGCGGTCACGTCGGCGGCCGCGGTGGCCGGTTCCGGCCAGAAGCGTTCGTGCTGGAACGCGTACGTCGGCAACACGACGCGCTTGGCGTCGCAACCGTCGAACACCGTCGCCCAGTCCACGGGGACGCCGTGCGCGTACGCCTGCGCGAGCGCCAGCGCCATCCGGGGGAAGCCACCTTCACCGCGGCGCAGGGTGCCCATCACGACGGCGGATTCGCGACCATCGACAATGTCCTGGACGGCGGGCGCCAGCACCGGGTGCGGGCTGACCTCGACCACCACGTCCGGTCCCGAGTCGAGGGCGGCCGTGAGCGCGTCCTCGAACCGCACGGTGTTGCGCAGGTTCCGGTACCAGTACCCGGCGTCCCACTGCGCGGTGTCCATCACCTCACCGGTCACCGAGGAGTAGACCGGGATCTCCGCGGACCGCGGCGCGATCGGCGCCAGGTCGGTCAGCAGCCGCTCCTCGATCCGCTCCACCAGCCGCGAGTGCGACGCGTAGTCCACAGCGATCCTGCGTGCCTGGATCTCCCGCTCACGGCAGTCGGCCAGCAGCCGCTCCAAAGCACCGGCTTCACCCGCGACAACCGTCGACGACGGCCCGTTGACCACTGCCAGCGACACGTCCGGGTGATCCGCGAGCAACTCCCGCACCCGGCCAACCGGCACCGGCAGGGCCACCATCCCCCCGCCACCAGCAAGCTCCTCGGCGATCGCCCGGCTGCGCAACGCCACGACGCGCGCCCCGTCCTCCAGTGACAGACCACCGGCGACACACGCCGCCGCGATCTCACCCTGGGAGTGCCCCACCACCGCCGCGGGCTCCACACCGAACGACCGCCACACAGCCGCCAGCGACACCATCACCGCCCACAACACCGGCTGCACGACGTCGACTCGCGCCAACGCCTCCTCGTCACCGAGCGCCTGCTCCAGCGACCAGTCGGTGAACGGCGCCAACGCCTCCCCGCACTCACGCATCGATCCGGCGAACACCGGCGACCGCGTGTACAGGTCCTGCGCCATCCCGACCCACTGCGCGCCTTGGCCGGGGAACGCGAACACCACGCGACCACCGGAGCGGGCGACGCCCCGGGCCACGCCCGGGGAAGGCCGGCCACCGGCCGCCGCGCGCAAACCCGCCAGCAGCTCCTCCCGGTCGGCGCCCACCACCACCAACCGGTGGTCGAACACCTCACGCGAGCCGAGCAACGACCACGCCACGTCGACGGGACCCAGCGACGGATCGGCACCGACGTGCTCCAGCAACCGGGACGCCTGCTCCTGAGCGGCCTCGGCCGACTTCCCCGACACCACCCACGGCACGACACCGTCCTCCGCGGACGACTGTCGCGCCGGAGCGCCGGACTCTTCGGGCGGGGCTTCGAGAATCACGTGCGCGTTGGTGCCGCTGACCCCGAACGCGGACACTCCGGCCCGGCGCGGGCGGCCGGTCTCCGGCCACGGCATCGCCTCCGTGAGCAGGCGCACGTCGCCCTGGGACCAGTCCACCTGGGCCGACGGTTCGTCCACGTGCAGCGTCTTCGGCAGCACCCCGTGCCGCAGCGCCATGACCATCTTGATCACACCGCCGACACCGGCCGCCGCCTGGGCGTGCCCGATGTTCGACTTCAGCGAGCCCAGCCACAACGGCCGATCCTCGGGCCGGTCCTGACCGTACGTCGCCAGCAACGCGTCGGCCTCGATCGGGTCGCCCAGCTTCGTACCCGTGCCGTGCGCCTCGACCACATCCACATCCGAGGCGGACAGCCCCGCCGCCGCGAGGGCCTGCCGGATCACCCGCTGCTGCGACGGACCGTTCGGCGCCGTCAAACCGTTGGAAGCGCCGTCCTGGTTCACCGCACTCGACCGCAGCAGGGCGAGCACCTCATGGCCGTTGCGCCGGGCGTCCGACAACCGCTCCAGCACCACCACACCCACGCCTTCGGACCAGCCGGTCCCGTCGGCCGCGTCCGCGAACGACTTGCAGCGGCCGTCCGCCGCCAGCGCGCCCTGCGCGGTGAAGCCGACGAACGCGTCGGGCGTGGGCATCACCATGACCCCGCCCGCCAGCGCCAGCGAGCACTCACCCGCCCGCAACGCCTGCGCGGCCAGGTGCATCGCCACCAGCGAGGACGAGCACGCCGTGTCCACACTCACCGCCGGCCCTTCCAGCCCCAGCGTGTAGGACACCCGGCCCGAGATCACACTGCCCGCGCCACCGACGATGAGATGCCCCTGCGACTGATCGCCGGAGTGGGACGCCAGTTCGGTGTAGCCGGTCTGGTAGGCGCCGACGAACACACCGGTGGGACTGCCCGCCAGCGACGAGGGCGTGATCCCCGCCTGTTCCAGCGCTTCCCACGAGGTTTCGAGCAGCAGCCGCTGCTGCGGATCGGTCGCCAGCGCCTCCCGCGGCGACATCCGGAAGAACGCCGCGTCGAAGTCGCCGACGCCGTCGAGGAAACCGCCTTCGCCGGCCTCCACGAGGCCGTCCGTCCCGAGCAGTTCGTCCAGGTCCCAGCCACGATCGGTCGGGAACGGGGTGACGCCGTCGGTCTCGTCGATGACCAGCCGCCACAGGTCGTCAGGACCCGCCACCCCGCCCGGGAACCGGCACGCCATGCCGACCAGGACGACGGGGTCGTCGGTGACCGGGACGAGCGCGGGCACCGCGGCCGCCTCTGCCGCGCGGGCCTGGCCGAACTGACCGGCCAGGTGCGCCGCGAGCCGGCTCACGGTCGGGTAGTCGAACACCAGGCCGGCGGGAAGGCTCGTCCCCGTGCCGGCTTGCAGCAGGTTGCGCAGCTCGACCGCCATCAGCGAGTCGAAGCCCAGGTCCTTGAACGGCTGGTCCTCGTCGATCCGCGTGCCGGCCGCGTGCCCCAGTACGACCGCCGCCGATGTGCCGATCAGATCGAGCAGCGCTGCCCGCCGTCGCTCCTGCGACAGGCCCGCAAGCCGCGCCGCGGACCCCTCGGAACTCGCGTCGTCCACCTGCGAGCCGCCCAGTGCCTCGGCGACCTCGGCCAGATCCGACAGCAGAGCGCTCGGCCGGACCGCGGTGAACACCGGAGCGAACCGGCTCCAGTCGAGGTCGGTGACGACGACTGTCGTGTCGTTCTCGTGCAGCGCGCGTTGCAGCGCGGCGATCGCCAGCTCGGGCCGCATCGGCACGACACCCAGCAGGTCCAGTTCGTCCCGCTCGGCCGCGGCCAGGCCCAAGGCCATGCCGGTCTCGCCCCACGAGCCCCAGGCGACCGATGTCGCGGTCCGGCCCCGCGCACGGCGGTGCTGCGCGAGCGCGTCGAGGGAGGCGTTGCCCGCGGCGTACGCGGCCTGCCCGCCGCTGCCCCACGCCGCCGCCCCGGAGGAGAACAGCACGAACGCGTCGAGGTCCAGGTCACCGGTCAGCTCGTCCAGATGCCGTGCACCGTCGGCCTTCACCCGCAGTTGACGCGCGAACCGCTCCGGGGTCGTCGCCGCCAGCGCCACGTCGTCGTCCATGACCCCGGCGGCGTGCACCACCGTCCGCAACGGCCATTCGTCCGGCAGGTCCGCCAGTACCTCGGCCAGCGCGGCGCGGTCGGCCACATCGCAGGCCACCACGCTCACCCGCGCGCCCGCGGCTTCGAGTTCCTGCCGGATCTCGTCGGCGCCCTCGGCCGCCGGTCCGCGCCGGCTCAGCAGCACGAGGTGTTCGGCGCCCCGCTCGACCAGCCACCGGGCGGTCCGCGCGCCCAGGCCGCCGGTGCCTCCGGTGACCAGCGCGGTCCCGGACGTCGTCCACGACGGCGGACCGGAGGTCTTCGCCGGGGCGTGCACCAGCCGGCGACCGTAGCAGCCGGAGGAGCGGACCGCGATCTGGTCCTCGCCCGCGGAGTCCGACACGGCGGCGGCGAACCGGCGCGCGGTGCGAATGTCCGGTGTTCCGGGCAGGTCCACCAGACCTCCCCACAGCTCGGGCTCCTCCAGCGCGGCGACCCGGCCGAGCCCTAGGAACGCGCCCTGCCCCGGAGCGGTCACCGGGTCGTGGTGCCCGATCGACACGGCGCCCCGCGTCACCACCCACAGGCGGGCGGACAGACCGCTGTCCCGCAACGCCCGCAGCAGCACGGTGACCGACACCAGCCCGGTCGCCGTGTCCGGCTCGAGCGCCACCGGCGCCAGCACGCCGGCCACCCGGACGTCCGGACCGGCGGCTTCGCTCAGTTTCCGGGCGAGCGCCGCGCGATCGGGTCCGCTGTGTTCGAGCACCCGCGTCTCGGCGCCCATGGCGTCGACGATCTCCCGGGTCCCCGCGTCGTCACCGGTTCCGGTCGGTATCACGACCAGCCAGCGGCCGGGCGCCGGAGCCGTGGGTGCCGCGCTGCCCAGCGGCTTCCACGTCTCCCGGTACCGCCATCCGTCCACTGTGGACTCGTCGCGGCGACGCGTACGCCACGACGCCAGTGCCGGCAGCACCGAAGCGGCCGAGGCGCTGTCGAGGCCGAGCGTGTCCGCCAGTGCCTCGACGTCCCTGTGCTCCACCGACGTCCAGAGCCGCTCGTCGGCCGGGTCGGCAGACGCCCGGGACGTGACCGCGGCCGGCTCCGGCCAGAACCGCTGCCGCTGGAAGGCGTAGGTCGGCAGCGGAACGCGGGTGGCGCCCCGGCCGGCGAACACCCCGGCCCAGTCCACGGACACACCCTGCGCGTACAGCTGCCCGAGCGCCGCGAGCACGGTGAGCACGTCGTCGTGCCCGCGCCGCAGCATCGGCGCCACCGCCGTGTCCGGAGCGCAACTGTGCTGCGCCGGCCCCGACAGCACCGCGTCCGGGCCGAGTTCCAGCAACGCCGTCACGCCCTGTTCGGCCAGCCGTCGCACCCCGTCGGCGAACCGGACCGTGCCGCGCACCTGCCGGACCCAGTACGCCGGCGAGCACAGGTCCTCGGTGGCGGGTTCGCCGGTCAGGTTCGACACGATCGGGATCCGCGGCGGCCGGAACTCCACCGACTCCAGGACGCCGGTGAACTCCGCCAGCATCGGATCCATCAAGGACGAGTGGAACGCGTGCGACACCCGCAACCGCGTCACCTTGGCGCCACGCCCGGCCGCGGCGGCGGTTACCCGCTCGACGTCTTCTCGCGGACCGGAAAGGACGACCGAGCCGGCGGTGTTCACCGCCGCGATCGAGACCCCCTCGGGGAGCAGGTCCGCGACCTCGGCCTCGGCGAGCTCGACGGCGGCCATGGCCCCGCCCGAAGGCAGCGCCTGCATCAGCCGCGCCCGCGCCGCCACCACCCGGCAGGCGTCAGCCAGCGACCACACCCCGGCCACGTACGCGGCCGTGATCTCACCGATCGAATGCCCCAGCAGGTAGTCCGGAGTCACCCCGAACGCGCGCAGCACCTCGAACAGGGCCGCTTCCACGGTGAACAGCGCCGGCTGCGCCCAGCCCGTCTCGTTGATCAGCTCCGCGTCCCGGCCCCACATCACCTCACGCAACGGCCGGTCCAGCAACGGATCCAGCTCGGCCGCGATCATGTCGACGGTGGACGCGAACACCGCGGACCGGTCGTAGAGGTCCCGCGCCATCCCGATCCGCTGCGCGCCCTGACCCGGGAACAGCACGCCCACCCGGTGCTCGGGCCGGACCGTGTCCCACGCCGCTCCCGGGGCCGGGTTGCCGGCCGCGACCGCTCGCAGCCCTGCCACCAGTTCGTCCCGGTCCTCGCCCGCCAGTACGACGCGGTGGTCGAGAGCCGACCGCGAACGGGCCAGCGACCAGCCGATATCCACCGCGTTGTGCGACGGGTCCGCTTCCACGAACTCCAGCAGCCGAGCCGCCTGCGCCCGCAGCGCCTGCTCGGACTTCCCGGACAGCACCCACGGCACGCCGTCGGCCAGGACACTCACCGCACCGGCCGCCGCGGGCTCGGCCGTCGCGGGTTCGGCCGGAGAGCCGACGGGGGCTTCGAGGACGGCGTGCGCGTTCGTGCCGCTGATCCCGAACGAGGACACGCCGAACCGGCGCGGATGCCCGTTCTCCGGCCAGGGCATCGCCTCGGTCAGCAGCCGCACCTTGCCCTGGGACCAGTCGATCCGCGCCGAGGGCTCGTCGACGTGGAGGGTCCTGGGCAGCACGCCGTGCCGCATGGCCATGACCATCTTGATCACACCGCCCACGCCGGCCGCGGCCTGGGTGTGCCCGATGTTCGACTTCAGCGATCCCAGCCACAACGGCCGGTCCCCGGGGCGGTCCTGACCGTAGGTGGCCAGGATCGCCTCGGCCTCGATGGGGTCGCCGAGCCGGGTGCCGGTGCCGTGGGCCTCCACCACGTCGATGTCCGAGGCGGACAGTCCCGCGGCGGCCAGCGCCTGCCGGATCACCCGCTGCTGTGAGGGACCGTTGGGCGCCGTCAGGCCGTTGGAGGCGCCGTCCTGGTTCACCGCGCTCGACCGCAGCACCGCGAGCACCTCGTGGCCGTTGCGGCGCGCGTCCGACAACCGCTCCAGCACCACGAGGCCGACCCCCTCGGACCACCCGGTCCCGTCGGCGTCGTCCGAGAACGACTTGCACCGGCCGTCGGCGGCCAGGCCGCCCTGCGCCGTGAACTCCACGAATCCCTCGGAGCCGGCCATCACCGTGACCCCGCCCGCCAGCGCGAGCGAGCACTCACCCGCCCGCAGTGCCTGCGCCGCCAGGTGCATCGCCACCAGCGACGACGAGCACGCCGTGTCCACACTCACCGCAGGACCCTCCAGGCCCAGCGCGTAGGACACCCGGCCGGACAGCACACTGGCCAAGTTGCCGGTGAGCAGGTGCCCCTGCGGGCTCTGGGGCGAGCGGGAGACCAGATCGCCGTAGCCGGACTGGTAGACGCCGGTGAAAACACCGGTCGAGCTGCCCGCCAGCGCGGCGGGGTCGATCCCCGCGTTTTCCAGCGCCTCCCAGGAAATCTCCAGCAGCAGCCGCTGCTGCGGATCGGTGGCCAGCGCCTCACGCGGCGAGATACCGAAGAACGCCGCGTCGAAGTCGGCGACCCCGTCGAGGAAACCGCCCTGGTCGGTGGCGGAGCGGCCGGGCCCGTCGATGCCCCGCAGCGCGTCGAGGTCCCAGCCGCGGTCGGCGGGGAACGGTGTGATGGCATCGGCTTCCCCCAGGACCAGCTGCCACAGACCGTCCGGATCGGTCACCCCGCCCGGGTAGCGGCAGGCCATCCCCACCAGCACGACGGGGTCGTCGGCCACGGGCGCCGGTATCACCGTCGGCGGCGCCTCCGGCTCCGCGGCGGGGGCCTGCCCGAACCCGCGGGACAGGTACTCGGCCAGCCGGGCCACGGTCGGGTAGTCGAACACCACACCGGTCGGCAGCGCGAGCCCCGTCCTCGCCCGCAGCAGGTTGCGCAGCTCGACCGAGGTCAGCGAGTCGAACCCGAGCGCCTTGAACGGCTGTGTGGTGCTGATCTGCGTACCCGCGTTGTGCCGCAGCACCGCTGCCGCGGCCTCGCGCACCACATCGACGAGCGCCCGCCGGCGCTCCACGTCGGACAGTCCTGCCAGCCGCGTGCCCAGCCCGTCCCGGCTGTCCGTGGTGTTGTCGGCCGCGCGGCGCCGGGCGCCGCCGGCCAGGGACCGCCACACAGCCGGCACGTCCGCCTGAGCGCGCAACGCCGCCACGTTCAGCCGGGTCAGTCCCAGCGCCGGCGCACCGGCGCGCAGCGCGCGGTCGAACAGCGCGAGGCCCTGCGCCACCGTCAACTCCGGCGTGGCCGACTGCGCGATGCGCCGCAGGTCGGTGTCGGAAAGGCTGCCGACCAGGCCGACCTCGGTCGTCCACGGACCCCAGGCCATCGACAGAGCCGGCAGTCCCGCGTCGTGGCGCTGCTGCATGAGCGCGTCCAGGAATACGTTGCCCGCGGCGTAGTTGCCCTGCCCGCCGTTGCCGAGGAGGCCCGCGACGGACGAGAAGACCGCGAACAGGGCCAGGTCGTGGTCGCGGGTCAGCTCGTGCAGGTACCAGGCCACGTCGGCCTTCGGGGCGAGGACCCGGTCGAGCTGTTCGCGCGACAGCGATCCGATCACCCCGTCCTCGAGCACCGCCGCGGTGTGCACGACACCTGTCACCGGGTGCTCCGCAGGCACGGACGCCAGCGCGTCGGCCACGGCTCGCCGGTCGGTCACGTCGCACGCCGAGACGGTCGTCTCGGCGCCGAGCCGCGCCAGGTCCGCCACCAGTTCGGTGGCGCCGGGTGCCTCCGGGCCGCGCCGGCTGAGCAGCAGCAGGTGCCGGACGCCCTGCTCGGTCACCAGGTGCCGGGCGAAGAGACCGCCCAGGCCACCCGTGCCGCCCGTGATCACGACCGTGCCGTCGCCGTCCAGGACCGGACCCGCTCCGTCGGCCGGGCTCACGCGGGTCAGACGAGCGGCGTGCAGCCGGCCGGCGCGCAACGCCAGTTGCGGCTCCTGCGCGGCCAGGATCCGGCCCAGCACGGCGGTGTCCGGCTCGGTGTCGGTGTCGACGAGGACGAACCGGCCGGGGTTCTCGGTCTGCGCCGATCGCATCAGGCCCCACACCGCGGCCGCGGCCGGATCGGTGACCGTGTCCCCCGGCAGGGCGGCGATCGCGCCCGTGGTCGCCACAACCAGCGGCGTGGCGGCGAACCGCTCGTCGCTCAGCCAGTGCTGCACCTGCTCCAGCACCCACCCGGTGACGCCGTGGACGGATTCCACGACCGCGTCCGGGTCCCCGGACACCGGCAGCACCACCACCGGTGGCAGCGGGCCCGCCGCCACCGCGGCCGCGATCGAACCGGGACGATCGACCACCAGCCGGCCCGTCACCGCGGCGGCATCACCGGCGCCGGTGATGCTCGGCCAGTCCAGCTTCACCAGTGCGCCGTCGCCGAGACCCGCGCTCAACGACTGCGCGGCCGGCGGCCGCACGGTCAGCGACCCGATCGACAGCACCGGAAGGCCGGTGGTGTCCGCGGCGGCCAGCGCGACCCCGTCCGGCCCGGTGCGGGTCATTGCCACCCGCAGCTTCGACGCTCCCGAGGCCCGCAGCACCACGTCGGTGAAGCCGGCCGGCAGCCCCTCCATTCCGGCGAGGTCTCCCGTCCGCATCGCTGAGTCGAGCAGCGCGGGGTGGATGCCGAACGCCTCCGCGCCGGTGTCCGCGGGAAGGCCGACCTCGGCCAGAATCTGGTCGCCGTGGCGCCAGGCACGGGTCAGGCCCCGGAACAGGGGACCGTAACCGAACCCGGCCGCGTCCAGCCGGTCGTAGAAACCCGAAGTGTCCACTTCGGTCGCGCCGGGCACGGGCCAGACCCCGGTCACGACGTCGAAGTCCGCGTCCGCGCGAACGCCGCTGCCGAGCACGCCGGTGGCGTGCCGGGTCCACACCTCCTGTCCGTCGGGGCACGCGTACACCGCCACGCTCCGGCGGGAGTCCGCGTCGGCGTCCGCGACCACCACCTGGACCCGTACGCCTCCTTCGGCGGGCACCACCAGCGCGGTGTCCACGGTCAGCTCGTCCAGCCGGTCACAGCCCACGCTGTCACCCGCCCGGACGGCCAGCTCCACGTAGCCGGCGCCGGGGAACAGCACGGTGTCGCGCACGGTGTGGTCGGCCAGCCACGGGTGCGTCCGCAGCGACAGCCGGCTCGTGAACAGCACGCCGTCCGTCTGCGGCAACGGCACCATCGCGCCGAGCAGCGGGTGCTCGGCCGGGCTCAGGCCCGCGGCGGTGACATCGGCGGGCGCCTCGGCGGTGTCGAACCAGAAGCGCTTGCGCTGGAAGGCATAGGTCGGCAGCGGCACACGCTTCGCGCCGGCGCCGGCGAACACGGCGGCCCAGTCGGCTTCCACCCCCGCGGCCACCACCTCGGCGAGCGCGGCGAGGAAGCGGCCCGCGCCGCCGTCGTCGCGGCGCAGCGTACCGGCCACCGCGACGCCCGGGTCCTGCTGCGCCTCCGCCACCTCGCCGATCGCGGTGGTCAGCACCGGGTGTGCCGAGACCTCGACGAAGACCTGGTGGCCCGACGCGATCAGCGCCTGCGTCGCGTCCCCGAAGCGGACCGCGTCGCGCAGGTTGCGGTACCAGTAGCCGGCGTCCACCCGGGAGGGGTCGGCCCACTGCCCGTCCACGGTGGACATCCACGGCACGTCGCCCGGTCGCGCGGTGATGTCGGCCAGCTCCGCGCGCAGCCGTTCCTCGATGGCGTCGACGTGCCCGGAGTGCCCGGCGAAGTCCACCCCGGGCAGCTGCCAGCGATGGACCCGCGCCTTCGACAGCACCCGGCCGAACTCGCCCAGCGCCTCGGCGTCACCCGAGACCGACACCGAGGCCGGCCCGTTGACCGCCGCGATCCACAGGCGGCCCGCCCACGGCCGCAGGGCTTCGGTGACCCAGTCCACGCTCGTGAGCACGGACAGCATCCCGCCGCGCCCGGTCAGCTCCTCGGCGATCATCCGGCTGCGCCGTGCGACGATCCGCGCCGCGTCGTCGAGGGTGAGGTACCCGCCGACGACCGCGGCCGCGAGCTCGCCCTGGGAATGCCCGACCACCGCGGCGGGCTCGACGCCGAAGGACCGCCAGAGCGCCGCGAGCGAAACCGCCACGGCCCACGACGCCGGCTGGAGCACGTCCACCCGCTCGAACCCGGGGGCGCCTTCGGCGCCACCGATCACCTCGGCCAGATCCCAGTCGACGTAAGGGGCCAGCGCGTCGGCGCACTCCCGCAGCCGCGCGGCGAACACCGCGGACGAGGCCATCAGGTCACGGCCCATCCCGGCCCACTGCGCGCCCTGGCCCGGGAACACGAAGACGGTCTTCACGCCGCCGGGCCGCGCGACGCCCCGCGACACTCCCGGCGCGGACTCGCCGGCCGCCGCGCTCCTCAGGCCCGCCAGCAGTTCGTCCCGGCCCGAGCCCGCCACCACGGCCCGGTGCTCGAACAGCGACCGGGAGCTGACCAGCGACCAGCCCACGTCGGCGGTGCGCAGGGCCGGGTCCGCCTCGACGAACTCCAGCAACCGGGCGGCCTGCGCCCGGACCGCCTCGTCCGACTTGCCGGACAGCACCCACAGCGTCGCACCGGAATCGGACGGCGCCCCGGGCGCCTCGTCCGGCGCCGCTTCACCGGGGGCTTCGAGGATCACGTGGGCGTTGGTGCCGCTGATGCCGAAGGAGGAGACCGCGGCCCGGTGCGGGCGGTTGTCGTCCGGCCAGGGGGTGGGGTCGGTGAGCAGCCGGACGGCCCCGGCCGACCAGTCGACGTGCGGGGTGGGCTCATCGGCGTGCAGGGTCCTGGGCAGCAGACCGTGCCGCATCGCCTGGACCATCTTGATGATCCCGGCGACCCCGGCCGCGGCCTGCGTGTGCCCGAGGTTGGACTTCACCGAGCCCAGCCACAGCGGACGCTCGCGGTCCTGCCCGTAGGTCGCCAGGATCGTCTGGGCCTCGATCGGGTCCCCGAGCCTCGTGCCGGTGCCGTGGGCCTCCACCACGTCCACCTCGGACGGTGCCAGGCCGGCATCGGCCAGTGCCTGCCGGATCACCCGCTGCTGCGACGGGCCGTTCGGCGCCGTCAGGCCGTTGGACGCCCCGTCCTGGTTGACCGCCGAACCCCGTACCACCGCCAGCACCTGGCGCCCGTTGCGCCGGGCGTCCGACAGCCGTTCCACGAGCAGCAGGCCCACGCCCTCACCCAGACCGAAGCCGTCGGCGGCGGCCGAGAACGCCTTGCACCGGCCGTCGCCGGCCAGCCCGCCCTGCCGGGAGAACTCCACGAACATGCCGAGGGTCGGCATCACCGTGGCGCCGCCGGCCACGGCGAGGTCGCACTGGCCCGCGCGCAGCGCCTGCACCGCAAGGTGCAGGGCTACCAGCGACGAGGAGCAGGCGGTGTCGATGGTGACCGCCGGGCCCTCCAGGCCGAGGCTGTACGCGATGCGGCCGGAGTGCACACTGCCGGTGGTGCCGGTGAACACGTACCCGCCGAAGCCGGTGTCGTCGCCCGTGCCGGGCCCGTACTCCAGCGTCATCGCGCCGATGAACACGCCGGTTCGGCTGCCGCGCACCGACGTCGGGTCGATGCCCGCGTGTTCGAACGTCTCCCACGACGTTTCCAGCAGCAACCGCTGCTGGGGGTCCATCACGGTGGCCTCGCGGGGCGAGATACCGAAGAAGTCGGCGTCGAACAGGTCCGCGTCGTGCACGAACCCGGCCTCACGCTGGTAGTAGTGGCCGGTCCGGTCCGTCTGGGGCGCGTAGGTCCCGGTGACGTCCCAGCCCCGGTTGGCGGGGAACGGCGTCAGCACGTCGGCGCCGCTCGCGACGATCTCCCACAGGCGGTCGGGGCCGTGGGCGCCACCCGGATACCGGCAACCCATCCCGACGATCACGATCGGGTCCTGGGTGGCAGGCGCGAACCGGTCCGGATCGTGACCGGCGCCGGGATCAGGACCGAAGAGCCGCTCGGCGAGGGCGGCGGCGAGCGCGGCGGGCGTCGGGTGGTCGAAGGTGACGGTGACCGGCAGCGCCAGCCCGCTGGCCGCCGACACCCGGTTGCGCACCTCGACCGCGGTCACCGAATCGAACCCCAGATCGCGGAAGGGCCGGTCCGGATCGACCGCGTCCGCCCCGTCCTCGCCCAGGGCGAGGACGACCTCGCGGCACACCAGCTCCGTCAGCGCCGCCTGCCGGCGGGCCGGCGCCAGGCCGGCCAGCTCACCGCGCAGCGAAGTGCCCGCGGTGGACTGCCCGGTGCCCGCCTCGGGCACGGGCAGGTCAGCCGGCGGCGCCGGGGCGTCGCCGGCGTACAGGGCATCGCCGCCGGGCTCGGCGCCGCCCACGTACACCTCGCCGAGTGACAGCAGGAACCTGCGGAGGTCTCCCTGGTCGCGGCGCAGCGAACCGCACACCGTCGCCGGAACCGCTCCGGATTCCACGGTCTCCTGCATCGCCGCGGTCAGCACCGGGTGCGGGCTGACTTCCACCAGCACCCGGCAGCCGTCGGCGAGCAGTGCCCTGGTGGCTTCCTCGAACCGCACCGGGTGGCGGAGGTTACTGCACCAGTATTCGGCGTCCAGCGCCACCTCGTCCCCGGGCAGCCGGGCGCCGAGGTGTGCCGAGTAGAACGGGAGCCGCGGCGGCCGGGGCCGGATCGGTTCGAGATCCCTCCGCATCGACGGCAGGATCTCGTCGATCTGCGGCGAATGCGCGGCCAGCCGCGCCGCCACCCGGCGGGCCGGGATCCCGTCGGCGGTCAGGGCCGCCACGAGCTCGCCGGCTGCTCCGGTGTCCCCGGACACCAGCACCGTGGCCGGCCCGTTCAGCGCGGCCACCACCAGCGCGTCCGGCCAGGCCGCCAACCGCTCGCGCACCAGTTGCTCGGGCGCGCGCACCGACACCATCCCGCCCCGGCCCTCGATCGTCGCCTGGGCCTGGCTCCACAGCGCCGCCACCCGCGCGCCGTCGTCCAGCGACAGCGCGCCGGCGACAACGGCCGCGGCCACCTCGCCCAGGCTGTGCCCGGCCACCGCGGCGGGCTCGATCCCCTGGGAGCGCCATACGTCGGCGAGCGCCACCATCATCGCGAACAGTGCGGGCTGCACCACGTCGACGCGGTCGAGGGGGGCCGGATCGCGCAGCACTTCCAGCAGGGACCAGTCCAAGAAGGGTTCCAGCGCCTGCGCGCACTCGTCGAGCCGGGCCCGGAACACCGGGGACTCGGCCAGCAGGTCCCTCGCCATCCCGGGCCACTGCCCGCCCTGGCCGGGAAACACGAACGCGACCGGCCCGCCGGGAGCGGCGCCCTCGACCAGCCCGGGCGCTCCGCGGCCCGCCGCCAGCGCCCGCAAGCCGTCGGCGAAGCCGGCTCGGTCGGCGGCGACGACGGCGGCGCGGTGCGGCCCGGTGGCGGCCATCGCACGCAATGCCGCGCCGACATCGGCCGGCCGCACGTCGGCCCGTGCGTCCAGGTACTCGGCCAGCCGCCCGGCGTGGGCACGCACCGACTCGAGGTGACCTCCGGGCAGCAGCAACGGCAACCAGTCCTGGCCGGAGCCGGCCGTCTGCTCAGCGCGCGCGGAACGCATCGAGCACCTCCGCTCGGGTGGCATCCGCCGACGAGTCACGAAAATCGACTTCGAAAACTTTTCGCCGAGTGCGCACGAAGTCCCTCTCATTCACCCTGCAACCGAAGCGATCGAGCAGATCGGCCGCCGTCCGCGAAACCGGCGGGCCCGAAAATCAAAACTAGCCCCGCGATCCGCTACATCAACTCCCCAACCTGGTAGTCGGGTCCGGATACCGGGGGAGGCCGCACGACCACCAGAATTGGTGATACCCCGCCGGAAAGATCCATGCGAATCTCGGCAGGTATTTTGCCGACGAGAATGGCGCCGCAGTCCGCCCTCACGATTCGGAGCAGGCACATCACATGCGCGAGGAAACTGATTACGAGCTGACTGATGACGACCTGGTGGTGGAAACGTCGTCCGGCGCGATGCGGGGCTTCCTTGACCGGGGCGTCCCGAACTGGCGCGGCATGCCGTACGGCCGGGTCGAGCAGCGGTTCCGGCCACCGGCGCCGGCCGTCCCCGTCGAGCGGATCGATGCGCGCCACTGGGGCCCGGTCTCCTGGCAGCTGCCGATCATCCCCGGCCAGACGCCCTCGACGGTGTCCCCCGACGCGACCGAGAGCGAGAACTGCCTCAACCTCAACATCTGGTCGCCCGACCCGAACCCGGGCGCGCGCCGGCCGGTGCTGGTGTGGCTGCACTTCGGCAGCCGGGCCTACGGCAGCGGCAGCACGTCGACCAACGACGTCTGGCACTTCGCCGCCCGGCACGACGCGGTCGTGGTCACCGCGAACTACCGGATAGGGGCCTGGGGCTGGCTCTATCTGGGCGCGCTGGACCCGGACTTCAAGGACAGCGCCAACCTGTCCATGCTCGACCAGATCCAGGCGCTGCGCTGGGTCAAGGAGAACGTGGCCGCCTTCGGCGGCGACCCGGACAACGTGACGTTGTTCGGCCTGTCCTCCGGCTCGTCGGACGTGGCGGCGCTGCTGGGCGCTCCCGCGGCCAAGGGGCTGTTCCACAAGGCGGCGCTGTACAGCGGCGCCCAGCCGCCGATGGCCGAGGAGCGGGCCGCCCGGTTCGCCAAGGACTTCCTTGAGGCCGCCGGACCGCTGGCGGCGACGCCGAGGGATCTCGCGCGGCTGCCCAACGTGGGGCTGCGCACCATCCACCGGCGGATGCTGAAGCAGGCCACGGCCAAGTCGCACGGCCCGGCCATGATCCGGTACGGACCGTTCGTCGACGGCAGCGTCCTGCCCCGCAGCCCGCTCGACTCGCTGGGGGCGGGGCTCATGTCCGACGTTCCGCTGCTTGTCTCGAACGTCACCGAGGAGAGCGGGGCGTGGGACGCCTGGAACGCCATCGACACGGCCTACCTGCGCGCGTTCCCCGAGAAGGACCAGTCGCTGCCACACAGGGAGAAGATCGACGCCCTGTCCGAGCTGATCTGGGTGGGGCCGGCCAAGAAGCTGCTCGCCGCCCAGCACAAGGGCGGCGCCCCGGTGTGGTACCAGCAGTTCGACTACGCGCCGTCCACCAGCTGGCGGACCGTGCTCGCCTATCCCGAGCTGGCGAACCGGCCGGTCCACGGCGCCGACGTGGCCTGCCTGTTCCTCGACCCGGAAGGCACCGTCGGCTCCGACGAGGACCGTGCGGTCGGCGCGCAGGACCAGGCGGCGCTGCTCGCCCTGGCCAGGGACGGGCGGGTGCCGTGGACGCCGTGGACGCCGGAATCACCGGCCCCGCACCGGATCGGCCTGCCGGCGCACTGATCAGCGCCGGCCGCCGGACGTCAGGGGTTCTCGTAGAAGCCGTCGATCCGGCCACGCGCGAGGACCTCGCCGGCGGCGTCGAGCACGGCGCGTGGTTTGGCCGATTCCGGGTCCGCGCCGCCCGCCGAGGCGGCGATCGGCTTCGCGAGCGCGAAGAGCTGGAACGCGTACCGGTGCTGGCCGTGCCCCTTGATCGGGTCCGCCCCCAGGTAGCCGCGTCCCTTGCCGGACCGCAGCACCCGCACACCCGCGGTGGCGCTGTTCTCGTCGAGCGCACCCCGCGCGACTTCGGTCACCGCAGCGTCGAGAAGGAAGACTCCGTGGACGAACGGCTTCGGCAGGGGCACATCCGGGTCCTCGACGACCAGGAGCAGTTGCGTGGCGCCGGCGGGGGTTCCGGTCCAGCTCAGCGCCGGCGAGGTGTTCTGGCCGCCCGACCGCTTCCCGGCGTGCGCCACCGGCATCGTCGCCTCGTGCTCGAAGTCCGGACTGGTCACCCGCAGGGTCTCGGGCCCCGCCAGGTTCGGCGTGTTCCAGGCCAGGCCCGCCTCCCCGGCCCGCCGGTTCTTCAGCAACTTACCGAGCACTGCCATGAATTCTCCTTGTCTGGACACTTCGGACACTCGGACCGGTTCGCCAGGACCACCCGGCGCCGGCCGGCGCCTCGTGGGATCCGTGGTTTCCGGCGGGCGGTTCACCGGCGGTCCGGTGGCCGCCGGCCGTTTCCGCCGCGCGGCGCACGTGCCGCCCGGTTCCACCAGGTCCCGCGACGGGATCGGCAGCACCGGTTCCGGCGGTCTTCGCCGCTGCGGGCCCGGCCAGACACCCTATACAAGATCAGGACGCCACCGACCGGCCTCGTGGTGACGTCGCGGAATCAGGCGCACATATCGGCCATTGGCTGCAAAGCTTACGAAGACGACGCGTTCACCGTCACCGAGCGCCGCACCTCCTGGCGCGGGGGACTCCTCACCGGAGGGGCACGGTGAACCGGGCCGCCGAGCGCGCGGACTCGGTGCTCACCCGGATGCTGTCCGGAGCCGGCGACGCGGCCGGCGGTGGGATCCTCCTGCTGGACGGCCCCTGGGGCTGCGGCAGGACCACACTTCTTTCCCGTTGCGTCGGCCGGGCCGTCGAGTCCGGTGTGCGCACCCTCGTCGCGGCCTGTTCGCCTGCCGAGCGCGACGTCCCGTTCGGTGTGCTGGCCCAGCTCGTCCAGGGCGTGAAAGCGGGCCCGGAGTCGGCGTCCGTCCTGGGCGAAGTGGAATCCGCGGCGCAGCGGGTCTTCTCGACCACGGACGCCGGTGAGGCCGAGACCGATCTTCTCTCCCGACGGCTGTACGGGGTGCTGCTCGAACTCGCCGGGCAGCGGCCCCTGGTGATCGCGGTCGACGACATCCGCCACGCCGACCTCCCGTCCGCGCGCTGTCTGTCGCAACTGGTGCGACGGCTGCCGGCCACGCGGATGATCGTGGTCCTCACGGACGACCGGAACGTGCGGACCTCCTCGCCGCCGCTGCGGGCCGAGGCGCTGCGCAGTCCCGGCCTGCACCGGATCACCGTGGCGCCGCTGGACCAGGAGACGGTCGGACAACTGGTCGTCGAGCACTTCGGTGCCGGGGTGGACCACGACAGACGCAGGTGGTTCTACGAGGCCACCGGCGGCAATCCGGTGCTGCTGCGGGCTTTGACGGCCGATTACGAGACGGCCGGCGACATCCTGGCACAGGGGTACGGTCAGGCGTTCCTCGGTTGTCTCCACCGCACCGGGCCGACGCCACTGGCGGTCGTGCGCGGACTGGCCGTGCTGACCGACGCCGCCACCGTGCCCACCCTCGCGCACCTCGCCGGCGCCGACGTCGAGTCGACCGGGCAAGCGCTCGCCGCGATGACGTCCGCGGGCCTGCTGCGCGACGGAACCTTCCGGCACAGCGCGGCACGGCTGGCCGTGCTCGACGATCTTCCCGCGCCGACGCGTGAAGACCTGCACCGTCGCGCCGCCCGGCTGCTGCACGGCGCCGGTCTGCCCGCGCCGGTGGTCGCCCGGCACCTGGTCCGGGCCGGGCGCATGC
This sequence comes from Streptomyces sp. NBC_01477, assembly GCF_036227245.1. Lineage (GTDB taxonomy): Bacteria > Actinomycetota > Actinomycetes > Streptomycetales > Streptomycetaceae > Actinacidiphila. Next base: position 8,352,729 of record NZ_CP109445.1, on the reverse strand, counting down.
CCGAACCCTGGGTGGCCGACGTGCTGCTGACCGGCGCCTTCGCCGAGGACGAGCCGAGTCTGGCCATCGAACTGCTGCACCACACCCTCGAAGGCCGGACCGAGGCCGGAGACCGGGCGAAGATCCGGGTGCGGCTGCTTGAGCTCGAATCGAGGATCGACCCGGTCGCCGGCTCCGTCCGCCTCGGACCACTGCTCGCCGCGGCGAGGTCGGGCGATCTCGACGTGCCCGCGCGAGCCGTGCTGGTGCGTCAGCTGCTGTGGCGCGGGAGAACGGACGAGGCCGGGGAGCTGCTCTCGAGCCTGCGCGGGCGAACGGACTCCCCCGTGCTGCGCGACCTCGAACTCTGGCTGGCGGCCACGTTTCCCGCGCTGTCCCGGAAAACGGCCGCCGGCGGAACCGGCGTGCGGGTGGAGGCACGGTCCACGGCCGTGCTCACGGAACTGCTCGGGCGCGGATGCGGCGCGGACGTCGTCGCGAAAGCGGAGAAGGTGCTGCGGGAGCCGCTCTCCGGCCGATGCACGTCCGGGCTGGGCCCGAGCGGACTGGCCGCCCTGATGACCCTGGTCTACGCCGACCGGCTCGGCGCCGCGTCGTTCTGGTGCGACCAACTGCTCACGCGGGCGGAGTCCCGGGGGTTGCCCGTCGTCCAGGCCTCGGTGCTCGCGGCCAAAGCGGAGATCCTCACCAGGAAGGGCGAGTTCGACGAGGCCGCGACCACCGCGCGGACGGCGCTCACACTCCCGGCGCCGGGCTCGTGGGGAGCCTTCGTCGGACTTCCGCTCGGTGCTCTGGTCCTCGCGCTGACCCGGACGGGCCGGTACGAGGAAGCGTCCCGGTACGTCGGCCGGACGGTTCCGCCGGCGGTGTTCGACACCCTTGCCGGGCTGCACCACCTCTACGGTCGCGGCCATTTCCTGCTCGCGACCGACCGCGTGCAGGCGGCGCTCGCCGACTTCCTGCGGTGCGGTGAGCTGCTCACCGGCTGGGCGCTGGCCGGCGCCGCCCCGGTTCCGTGGCGGACCGCCGCGGCCGAGGCTTGGCTGCGCCTGGGCGATCGGGACCAGGCCCGCCGGCTCGTCCTCGATCAGGTGGCCCGAGCCGGCGCCGACGGTGACCGGGCACGCGCCCAGTCGCTGAGGTTGCTCGCGCAGACCCGTCCCACGAAGCGACGGCAGAAGCTGCTGGGTGAGGCGGTCGGTCTGCTCGAGGACGCCGGTGACGACTTCGAGCTCGCGCGGACCCTGCGTGATCTGGGCGAGTCGCACCACGCCCTCGGCGACGCCCGGCGCGCGCGGCGCCTCGCGCGCCGGGCGCGGCAGCTGGCGAAGTCCTGCGGTGCCAAGCCGTTCCTCGACGAGCTGGGCGCAGGCTGCGACGATCCCGGGGAACCTGCGCAGCCGGACAGGATCCGGTCGCTCACGGGCTCGGAGCGCCGGGTGGCGTCCCTGGCTGCCGCCGGGTACACCAACCGCGAGATCGCGCTGAAGCTGTACGTCACGCCGAGCACGGTCGAGCAGCACCTCACCCACGCGTTCCGCAAGCTGTCCGTCAAACGGCGCGAGGAGCTGCCGGGGGAACTGTGTGCGGACCTGCTGCTGCGCGGTTCCCGCTGAGACCCGGCCCCGGCGTCAGCGGGGCAGCGCGGCGCCGGTCAGGTCGAGCGAGGTCAGGCGCAGCGCGCTCGACGCGGGACGGACGGCCGGCACCAGGTGCAGGCGCTCGACACCGTCGGCGCCCGGCGCCGGCAGACCGGCTGCGCAGGCGCACTCGTGCTCGGTGAATCCCGCGAACCGGTAGGCGATCTCCATCATGCGGTTGCGGTCGGTGCGGCGCAGGTCGGCGACAAGGTGCACGCCGGCCTGCGCGGCCTGGCCGGACAGCCAGTTCAGCAGGGCCGAGCCGGCGCCGAGCGACACGACACGGCACGAGGTCGCCAGCAGCTTGAGGTGCCAGACCCGCTCGTGCCGGGCCAGCAGCACGATGCCGACGGCGCCGTGCGGACCGAACCGGTCCGCCATCGTCACCACCAGGACCTCGTGACCGGGATCGGCCAGCAGACCGCGCAGCGTCGCGTCGTCGTAGTGCACGCCGGTGGCGTTCATCTGGCTGGTGCGCAGGGTCAGTTCCTCGACGCGGGACAGCTCCTGCTCGGTGGCGCGCTCGATGGTCATCTCCAGGTCGAGCGTGCGCAGGAAGCCCTCGTCGGGGCCGGTGAACTCGGCCCGGCTGGCGTCGCGCTCGAACCCGGCCCGGTACATCTGCCGCCGCCGGCGGGAGTCGACGGTGACGACGGCGGGACTGAACTCCGGCCGCCGGACCAGCCCCGCGGCCTCCTCGGCCGGGTAGCACCGCACGTCGGCCAGGTGATGGGCCACCTCGGCACGCTCGACCGGGTTGTCGTCGATGAAGGCGATCGCGGTGTGCGCGAAGTTCAGCCGCTCGGCGATGGCGCGCACCGACTCCGACTTCGGGCCCCAGTCGATGTGCGGCACCACGAAGAACTCGGCCAGCCCGAACTCCTCCAGCCGCGACCAGGCGTGGTCATGGTCGTTCTTGCTGGCGACGGACTGCAGGACACCCCGTCCGTCGAGGGTGGTGATCACCTCCCGCACCCACGCGAACGGCCGCACGCCGTCATCCTCGACCAGGGTGCCGCGCCACAGCGTGTCGTCCAGGTCCCAGATCAGACACTTCACCATCGGCGTCGCGGTCATGGCCGTCCCCTCACTGTGCCCGCCCGGCCCCGCACGTGTTCGGCGAGCAGGAGTTGGCAGATCTCGGTGGTGCCTTCGATGATCTCCATCAGCTTCGCGTCCCGGTACGCGCGGGCCACCACGTGGCCGTCGGACGCGGCGGCGGACGCGAGGAGCTGGACCGCGTGGGAGGCCCCGGCGGTGGCCGCGCGGGAGGCGATGTACTTGGCCTGCACCGCGTCGGTGGCGACCTCGGGCGCGCCCCCGTCCCACGACGCGCTGGCGTGCTCACAGGCGCGGGTGGCGATCTGCTCGCCGACGTACAGCTCGGCGAGCAGGCGGCCGACGAGCTGATGCCCGGCGAGCGGAATCCCGAACTGCTCGCGGCCGCCGGTGTGCTCGACGGCCGCCGTCAGGCACGCGCGCAGGATGCCGACACAGCCCCAGGCGACGGACATCCGGCCGTAGGTCAGCGCCGCCGTGACGACCAGCGGCAGCGGCAGCCCGACCCCGCCCAGCACGTGGTCGGCCGGCACGCGGACATGGTCGAGGACCAGGCCGGCGTGCCCGGCCGCACGGCACCCGCTGGGGTGCGGCACCCGCTCGACCCGCACACCCGGCGTGTCCGCGGGCACCACCACGGCGGTGGCGCCGCCCTGGTAGCCGCCGAACACGAGGAGCAGATCGGCGTAGTGGGCGGCGGTGACCCACACCTTGCGGCCGCAGACCACGACGTCGCCGGACCCGCCGTCGGTGATCGTGGTGGCCATCGCGGCGAGGTCGCTGCCCGCGCCCGGTTCGCTGAACCCGACGGCGGCCAGCTCCCCCGAGGTCAGCCGGCGCAGGAAGTGGTCGCGCTGCCCGGCGGTGCCCAGCCGGCGGATCGCCCACGCGGCCATGCCGTGCGAGGTCATGACGCTGCGCAGCGAACCGCACAGCTCGCCGACCGCGGCGGTCAGCTCGCCGTTGGCCCGGCTGTCCAGTCCCGCTCCACCGTGCCCGACGCCGACCTGGGCACACAGCACGCCCAGCCCGCCCAGCTCGGCCAGCAGGTCGCGGGGCAGCTCGCCGGCGACGTCCCAGCCCGCCGCGCGGTCGCCCACCCGGTCGGCGACGAGCCCGGCGAGGTCGTCGCTCACTGCTCGGCCTCCCGCAGCCGCAGCACCAGCGCGGTCATGCCGTCGACGGTGCGGAAGTTGTCCAGTGCGAGATCCGGACCGGCGATCACGATGTCGAAAGTGGACTCCAGGTGCACCACGAGCTCCATGGCGAACATGGACGACACGCCGCCGACGGCGAACAGGTCCGTGTCCCGCGCCCAGGTCTGCCTGGTGCGCTCGGTGAGAAATGCCTGCACCTGCTCGGCCACCGGCTCTGAGGTTGTCGTCACGGTTGTGCCTTCCCGTAGTCGTAGAAGCCGCGGCCCGTCTTACGGCCGAGGTGACCGTCGCGGACCTTGTCGAGCAGCAGTTCGCAAGGCACCGCCCGGTGATCGCCGGTGCGCTCGGCCAGCACCCGCAGCGAGTCGGCCAGGTTGTCCAGGCCGATGAGGTCCGCCGTGCGCAGCGGACCGGTCCGGTGTCCGAGGCATTCGCGCATCAGGGTGTCCACGGCTTCGGCCGTGGCGGTGCCCTCCTGCACGACGCGGGCCGCGTCGTTGATCATCGGGTGCAGGATCCGGCTGGTCACGAAACCCGGTCCGTCGCCGACCACGACCGGTTTGCGTGCCAGGACGCCGAGCAGCCGGGTGACGGCGGAAAGCGCCGCCCCGCCGGTGCTCGCGCCCCTGACGACCTCGACCGTCGAGATCAGGTACGGCGGGTTCATGAAGTGGGTGCCGATCAACCGCGCCGCGTCCGGCAGGTATCCGGCCAGCTCGTCGATCGGGATCGAGGACGTGTTCGAGACCAGCGGTACCCCGGCGCCGGTCAGTGCGGCGGTCTCCGCGAGCACCTTCGTCTTGAGCGTCAGGTCCTCGGTGACGGCTTCGATCACCACCGTGGCACCGGCCGCCCCGGCGAGCGACCCGGTGACGGTCAGCTCACCGCACTCGCGGTCCGCAGGCAGCGCGTTCATCAGCTGGGCCATGCGCAACTGCGCGGTGACGGCGGCCGGCGCCTGCCGGGCTCTCGCCGCGTCGGTCTCCACCAGCGTGACCGGTACGCCGTGCCCCACGGCGAGCGCGCTGATCCCCAGACCCATCGTGCCCGCGCCGAGAACGGCGAGCGAGAAGTCTTCGACCTCTTCGCGCAACATATGTTTCCTCCAGTGGGAACGCTCGGCCGACGGACCGTTCCGCCCTGTTCTCTTCCCTCGTCTTCAGCATGATCCGCGAGCGCGGCGCCCACCCCCCTGAACACCCCCCTATTTCTTCCGGGAAAGTGACACCCGTGCGAGTTCGGGAATCCACCGTTGACACCACCCGGACCATTCGTAGACTGGGCCGCACTCCCCGCTCCGACATTTCACGAAAGTATCCTCATGGCTCAGCAGATCAATGCGAACCAGGAAATACTCGACTACGTGCGGGCCACCTCCCTGCGTGACGACAAGGTGCTCGCCGGACTCCGGGCCGAGACGGCGACGGTGCCGGCGGCGCGGCTGATGCAGGTGATGCCCGAGGAGGGACAGCTGCTCGCGCTGCTCGTCGGCCTCACCGGCGCCCGCGACGTGCTGGAGATCGGCACTTTCACCGGCTACAGCACGCTGTGCATGGCGCGCGCCCTGCCGGCCGACGGACGGCTGGTGACCTGTGACATCGCGGCGAAGTGGCCCGACATGGGCAGGCCCTTCTGGGAGGAGGCGGGGGTGGCGGACCGGATCGAGGTGCGGGTCGGTGACGCCCGTGCCACGCTCGCGGCGCTGCGCGAGGAGGGCGCCGAGTTCGATTTCGTGTTCATCGACGCCGACAAGTCAGGATATCTCCACTATTACGAGGAGTCACTGTCCCTGCTGCGCCCGGGCGGACTGATCGTGGTGGACAACACGTTGTTCTTCGGCCGGGTCGCCGATCCGGCCGTGACGGACATCGACACCGTTTCGGTGCGCGAACTGAACACCCGGCTGCACACCGACGAGCGAGTCGAAATCTGCGTGCTGCCGATGGCCGACGGAATCACGCTCGTCAGAAAACAGTGAGCAGGCCGACGGCGCGGTTGCGGAAGGCGGCCATGGCGGGGGCGCGACCCGGCGAACTCGCCGCTGCGCCCCGCTCCCGAACGACCGCGCGGCCACGCACCGGCAGGACCGCTGACAGCGAGTACCGCCGGCCCCGCCGCGAACGCGGCTCGGGCGGCGGGTCCAGGCAGGGCGGCGGCCGGACCGGAGTCATCCGGTCCGGCCGCCGTTTCGTGTTGTCGGCCTTCCGCTGCGGACGGACGCTCCTACAGAAGTCAGGCGGGGATGACGACCCCGAACTCGTCGGCCTGCCGCCGCTGGAACTCGCCGAACTCCCCGTGCAGTTGCCAGCGCCGAGCCGCGCCGCGCAGCGTGCCGGGTTCCCTGGTGCCCCAGGCGGCCTCGAACTCCGGCGGCAGCAGCCTGCTCGACGGCACCGACCACCACATGCGCAGCAGGTGCCGCCCGGTGTCCGCCTCTTCTCTGTCGAACGTCGTCCGGCCGTGCAGCACCATGTGGTTGTTGATCAGCTGCAGATCACCCGGCTGGAACTCCATGGCGGTGACCAGGTCCGGCCGGGCCGCGATCTCCTCGACCGCCTCCACGGCGCGCCGCTGCTGGTCGGTCAGCCGCGGCGCCGCGGGGTTGTCCTGGCTGCGCAGGATCCGGCGGAGGTAGAACCGCGTCGTGGTCCGCCCCTCGTGGCGGCCGAACACCGGACACAGGAAGAAATCGGGGTGGTCCTCGTCCGGCGAGGCGACGTCGGCGAACGGAAGCGGTTCGTACAGCGCGGGCAGCAGTTCGGGGTGCACCCACGACATCTCCCGCCGCACCGCTTCGGCACTCACGACGAGGCTGGTACCGCCGTGGGCGGCGGCTCGCCGGCACAGCAACCCGACGATGTCCGTCGAGTCGATGTGGAACCCGATGTGCTGGTTCGAGCTGTGCACCCGCAGCCGGCCCGCGCGGCCCTCGTCGCGGATGTCGACCATGTGCGAGTCGGAGTTGTTCTGGATGAGCGGCACCCCGAGGTGTATGCCGAGTCCCCAGTAGAGGCGGCGGACCTCGTCCTCGCTCTTCCCGGCGACCGGGATCCCGCGGACCAGTGCGAAACCCGGCTCGTCCTCCATCGACCGCAGGATGCGCCGAAGCTTCGGCCCCACCCTCGGCAACGGGAACTCGGCCGCGCCGGCGGCGAAGTCGGACTTGCCGCTCGCGAGCAGCGTGGCGAACGCCTCGTCGATCTCGGCCGCCTCCGGCACGGTCAGTTCGTGCAGCCACGGCTCCTGGTCCGGCACGCTCGACGCTCCGGGTTCCGCGTTCAGCAGAATCGACATCCCTCTCTCGTCCTTTCGGTAGACGCCGGTCGGCTCAGTAGATGCCCTCGATCACTCGCTCGCCGCCGAACTTCTCGACCGGCCGGGGATCGGCCACCGAATCGCCGAACTGCCCTTCCGGGCCGCGGACCCGGATCGCCGAGTCCCGCTCGAGATTGTTGGGCAGGAACACGCCCTTGCTGACGTGGCTCATCACGACCTGGCCGCGTCGGCCGTGGTCCACGGTCTCGCCCGTGTCGGGATCGACGACCCGGAACATCACGACCGGGGTGTACGGGTCGTAGATCACCTGGTCGCCGGCGCCGGTCCCGGCGCGTTCGGCCGCCCCTTCCAGGATCATGGCGCTGTTGTACCGGCTCACCATGCGCACCTGCGGGAAGTACACCTGCGACAGTTCGAACCGCTCGTCGGCGGTCATGTGCGCGCCGCCCCAGAACACCACGGCCACCTTGGCGTTGATGAGCTCGACGAGGCGGGGACGGCCGGAGCACGCGCGCAGGATCGGCGGGGTGATCACCAGAAGGCCGACGTGCTGGGTTTCGAGCACGTGCTCGATCTGGTCCAGCACGTGGTCCACATAGGACTTCACCTGGTCCTGCTCACCGCGGCTGATCAGCTTCTTGACCCAGCGCGGGTCCACGTCGATGGAGAACTTGATGGTGTTCTGCTTCTTCACCACGTCGTCGTACTGGCCGCCGATCTTGTGCGGCCCGGTCGGCGTCGCGATGAGGATGTTGCCGGGTTCCCGCCCGGCGAACACGGGACCGGCGAGCATCCGGTTGATCGAGCTCTCGAACCAGTCGGGCATGAGGATCACGCGTTTGGGCGCGCCGGTGGTCCCGCCGGTCTCGAACACCTTGGGCGCCGGCGGGTGGGGGCCGTAACCGCGCGGGATGAGGTCCTCGACGGGAATCCCCCGCAGCTCGTCGACGACGTTGGGGAACAACGTCAGGTCGTCGTAACCGCGCACGTCACGGATCGGGTCGAAGTCGAGGGTCTTGGCGCGCTCGAGCCAGAACCGCGAGCCGGTGTCGGCGCCGAAGTGCCATTCCAGAGCGGTCCTGAGGTATCCCTCGGGGTCGGTCGGCCGGACCGCCGGGTCCAGCACCGCCCACCGCTTGTCGGCCAGGACGCCGGTCATGAAGAACCTCCGTTGTTCCGGGTGTAACCCGCCGATTCCGAAGTTCGTGCCCGCTCCGCCGGCCACGCGACGTCCGTGACCAGGTTGAGCGCGGTGGCCAGCTCCAGGACCTGCCTCGCCCGGGCGAGCATGGGCGGGCCGACCATCTTCCCCTGCGACGTGATGGTGATCGACCTGCTCTCCAGCGCTGCGAGGTCCACGGCGGCGCAGATCTCCAGCGCGTCGTCGATCTCGTTCGTGGTCGGGGTGTAGACGTCATGGATGACGGGGATCTGCGCCGGGTGGATCGCCATGCGACCGAGGAACCCGAGCCGGCGGCCGTGCTTGCTGGTGACCAGCAGCCCGCGCAGATCGCGGGGCTCGGCGTACACGCTCTGGCACGGATTGGGCAGTCCGGCCGCACGCGCGGCGACGATCACGCGGGCCCGGCTGGTGTCCATGGTCGGTCCCTCGGCGGTGGTGCTGAGGTCGGCCCGGAGATCGGACTCGCCGAGGCCGAGCATCGTCACCTCGGGCGACGCGGTGGCCAGGGCGAACGCGTGTTCCAGCGCGACTGCCGATTCGATGAGCACGTGGATCTTCGCCGGGTGTCCCAGCTCCCGCAGCACCTCGGCGACGCGCCGGACGTCGGCGGGCGAGTCCACTTTGGCCACCCGCACCCCGGCGAGCGCGGGACCCGCGACCGCGCGGATGTCGTCCTCGCACAGGCCCGACGACATCGGGTTGACCCGCACGTAGGTGGGCTTCGCGGCCGGCCTGGCCATGGCCTCGGCGACGATCTCGCGCGCCTCGATCTTGCGCGGGCCCGGGACGGCGTCCTCCAGGTCGAGGATCACCGCGTCGGCGTCGGTGTCGTAGGCGCGCGCGATCCGGTCCGGGTGGTGCCCGGGCACGTACAGGCAGCTGCGGAACACCCGGGGCTTCGCGTGGTCGTCGGTCATGCTCCGGCCTCCCCGGCCGTCGGGCGGGCGGGCGCGACGGAGCCGCACACGTCCTCGGTGTGAGCGCCGATCGGCGGACCGGCCCAGTCGATCCGGCCCGGAGTGGCCGAAAGACGGAACGGGACCCCGGGCATGCGCACCGAGCCGAGCTCGGCGTCGGGCACGTCCACGGTGAGACCGCGGGCCCGGAACTGCGGATCGGCCAGTACGTCGTCGACCTCGTAGATGGGGGCGACGGCCGCTTCGGCCGCCTCGAAGGCGTCCATGACCTCGTCCCGGCGCCGGGCGGCGATCCACGGCCGGATCGCGTCGTCGATCAGCTCACGGTGCTCGGCCCGGCCGACCCCGGTGGCGAACCACGGCTCATCGCCCAGATCGGGGCGGCCGACCAGCCGCACGACGCGTTCGGCGACCGGGTGCGCCGGGGCGGAGACTGCGACCCAGCGGTCGTCCGCGCAACGGTAGACACCCCGGGGCGCGCTGTTGTTGGACCGGTTGCCGACCCGTTCGGGCTTGAGGCCGAGGTGTTCGTACACGGTGAGCTGGGCTCCCAAGGAGCCGATGAGTGTCTCGGTGATGGCGATGTCCGCGACCTGGCCGGTGCCGATCACGTCGCGGGCGCGCAGCGCGATCAGCACCGCGAGGGCCGCGTGCAGGCCGGCGACGGCGTCGCCGAGCGGGAACGCCGGGAGCGCGGGCGGCCCGCCCGGTTCACCCGACATCGCCGCCAGCCCGCTCATGGCCTCCGCCAGCGTGCCGAAGCCGGGACGGTGGGCGTACGGGCCGTCCTGTCCGAAGGCGGTGACCCTGGCCAGCACCAGCCGGGGGTTGACCTCGGCGAGCACCTCCGGGCCCAGGCCCCAGCGTTCCAGGGTGCCCGGCCGGAAGTTCTCGATGAGGGCGTCGGCCCCGGCGGCGAGCCGGCGAAACCGCTGCGCGTCCCCAGGCTCGTGCAGGTCCAGTACCACGCTCTTCTTGTTGCGGCTCAGCACCTTCCACAGCAGCGGGACGTCGCGGACCGCATGGCCGAAGCGGCGCAGCGGGTCGCCCGAGGGCTGTTCCACCTTGATGATCTCGGCGCCGAAGTCACCGAGCAGTCGCGCGGCGAACGGTCCCGCGAACAGCGTGGAGGCGTCGATCACGGTGAGCCCGGCCAGAGGCGCCGCGGGAGCGGGTACGGCCGGCCTGCCGACTGCGGTTCTGCCGCGCGGACTCGTCATGCAGACCCTCCCCTCCGGGTCGTCGGTGGATCAGGGCGAAATTACGTAAGTTCGCCGGGAGAGGTCAAGGTCGCGCATGCCGCACCATTCCCGGGCACGGTATTCGACTGCGTTTTCCGCGCGGTTGAACACCGGCTTCGGCATAACGGCACATCCGGGCGCACCGAGCCGGTTATGCCCCGGGAGTTCGATTCCACCAGATCGGGTAGTGGCGGCGGCATCACCAATTCTGACTGTTTCGAGGCGCAGGCCCTCGCAGGCGTTGGCGGGTCGCCGTGGCGCAAATAAGCTGACAACACCGCCACGTCCACGCGCATCACGGCACGTCACGCGCGAACCGCCGGTCCTCCGACACGACCAGGAGTCCCATGTCCCAGCACGAGGCGCCCCGCCGGCCGAGCGACGATCCGCCGGCCTTCGCGGACTGCGAACCGACTGCCTGGCTGTCGGGCCAGCTGGCCACGAGCACCGTCCGCCGCATCCGCGTCAGCTCACTCAACCTCGATTTCACCTTACGGCAGGGCCGGGTGAACATCGAACACGTGCAGATCCTCGCCGGGATCACCGAAGAACTGCCACCGATCGTCGTACACGGTCCATCGGGCCGGGTCCTCGACGGAATCCACCGCGTTCACGCGGCCTTGGCGCAGGAGCGGAGCCACATTTCCGCCATTGAGTACAGCGGTTCGGACGAGGACGCTTTCGCCGTGGCCGTCCGGCTCAACACGGCACACGGACTGCCGCTCTCGCGCGCGGAGCGAATTGCCGCGGCGCAGCGGATCCTGCGCACCCACCCGCGGTGGTCGAACCGCATGATCGCCGGGGTCACCGGGCTGGCGGAGTCGACCGTCCGGGTGCGGCGCCGCGATCTTCCCGAACCCGAACCCGGGCTCCGCTCCTGCACCCGGGTCGGCCGCGACGGCCGTGTCCGGCCGGTGAACGCCACCGAGGGGCGGCTGCGGGCCAGCCGGCTGCTCGCCGAGCGCCCGAGCGCGTCGGCGCGGGAAATCGCGCGCCAGGCAGGAGTCTCGCCGAACACCGTGCTCGACGTGCGGCGCCGGCTCGCCGAGGGCCGGGAACCGGTGCCGGTCCAGGCCCGAGGCGGCGAGGCCGGTGCGCCGGCGGTCCCTCGCCCGACCGGGCCCAGCGACCTTGAGAAGCTCACCACGGCCGTGCTGGCCGCCCTGATGGCGGACCCCTCGATCCGGCTCAACGACCGCGGGCGGTTCCTGATCCGCTGGATGCGGGCCAACCGGGAGGCGCTCACCACCCGGTCCGACGTCGCCTGCGCGATCCCCGACCACTGGTCGGTCCCGGTGGCCAGGCTGGCCCGGGCGTATTCGCTGTTCTGGCAGGATCTGGCCCGGCAACTGGAACACAGGTCGGCGGAACCGCCCGCCCGGAGCGCGGACCCGGTCCTCGGACCGCCCGGCCGGCCGTAGAAGTCCGGCGTGATCAAAGCGCCGAACGCAGCAGGCCGGTGATCGTCGCCGGCCTGGTGTCCGAAGCCAGCCCGGTCACCAGGCCGGCGAGTTCACCGGCCACCGCGTCGTCCACCGCGCGCCGCGCGTTCATACGGAACTTGGCCGTCAAGTCCGCGGCGGACAACGGATTCTCCGGGCCGCCCAGGTTGTGCCGGACCCGTTCCACGAGCACGGCGCCGTCGGTGAGCCGCACGGTGAGCACGGCAGGGAACTGGTGCGGGAAGATCCGCGTGCACTCCGGGTCGGCCACCGGGGTCACCCGCGCGGCCAGCGCGAGGCGTACCGGATCGGCCACCGCGGTGTCGGTGAAGTCGGCGTGGGACAGGCCGAGGCCGCCGCCGCCGAGCAACGCGGCGGCCACCGTGTACGGCCCGCTGAACGCGCCGTGGTAGCCGGACAGCGGCTTGCGTTTGCTCTCGAGCGGCTCGGCGATGGTGCGCAGCACCGGTTCGGGCACGCCGAGGGTGAGTTCGGTGATGGTGGCGGGGTCGACCTCGCGCCGCCGGATCCGCAGCGCGGCCTCCACCCCGGCGTGGGTGAAGTGGTTGCAGGGATAGGGCTTGACGAAGATCCGGTCGCTCTCCCATCGCTCGCCGAGGTCCCGGGTCACCGCTTCGAGGTCGAACCGGTCGCCGCAGAACGCGCGCAGCAGGCCGAACCGGCCTTCCAGCACGGTCGGCGGACCGGTGATCCCGTTCGCGGCGAGCGCCGCGGCCACCACCCCGGCGTGCGCCGCCCAGCCGCAGTGGATCCGTTTGACCGTGCCGCCGGTCCGGTTGGCCTCGATGACCCCGGATCCCATACTGCACGCGATGCCGATGGCCGAGGTCAGCGGAGCGGCGCTCAGTCCGCGCAGCATCCCGGCCGCGACGGCGGCGCCGACCGTGCCGCAGATCGCGGTGGCGTGCTGGCCGCGGTCGAAGAACACCGAGTTCGCGCTCTCCTCGTCGTAGCCGGCCATGCCCAGCCTGCAGGTCACCTCGACCCCGACGGCCACGGCGTCGCAGAAGGCGGGCCCGGACGCGCCGGTCTGCTCCGCGACGGCCAGTGCCGCCGGCACGACCGCGGCCGACGGGTGCAGCACCGAGGGCAGGTGTGTGTCGTCGAAGTCCAGGCTGTGCGCGAGCGTGCCGTTGACCAGTGCGGCCGACGGCGCGGGCATGCGGGTGGCCGAGCCGATCGCGGTGGCCTGCGGCGCACCGCCCCACTCCCCCACGGTGGCCGCGACGGCCTCGGCCGGCCGCTCCGAAAGCGCGGCGAGGCAGTTGCCGAGCAGGTCCAGGACCCGGCCGGCGACGTCGCTCCGCCGGCCGGCGGGCAGTCCGTCCTTCACGACGCGTTCGGCCAGCGCGCCCAGCCGTTCGGCCGGGGTCACGCGCCCACCACGGCGATCGGCCGGATCGGGGAACCCGTGCCACCGACGATGCGCAACGGCGAGACCACGAGAGGAAACTCCGTGAGACCGGACGCGGCGATCTCTTCCAGGTTGAGGTGTTCCATCAGGTAGATGCCGTGCTCGACCAGCAGCAGGCGGTGCACCGGCAGCGTCCGGTGGCCTTCGCCCGGCGGGATCCGCTCGTAGGCCGTCGTGTCGGCGCCGGTGGCCACGATGTCCTGCGCGGCCAGCCATTCGGCCGCGTCCTCGGTCACGCCTGGAACGCCGGTCGCGTGACCCAGGTAGGTCTCCGGGCGCGCGAAGTGGGCCGCCCATCCGGTCCGCACCAGCGCGACGTCGCCGGGGCCGGGCAGGGCGCCGGCGTGCTCGGCGGCCTCCAGCAGGTCCTCCCGCGTGACGCCGTAGCCGGGCTCGAGCACGTCCACACCGTGCACGGCGGCGACGTCCAGCAGCACCGCCCGCGTGACGAGCGGCGGGATCTGTTCTGCGCCGAGTTCGGTGAAGGCGCCGCCGCGCTGGGCCTTCTGCGCGTCCACGCCGCCGTGCAGCTTGCCGTCCTGGCTGACGTGCGACAGCGCGTCGATGTGCGTGCCCACGTGCCCGCCGGTGACGATCACCTCGCTGCTGGCCGAGCCGCCGTCCGGCCTGCGCAGGTCCCCGTGCCGGCGCGCCAGCGTCATCCGGAAACCGGGGTGGTTCGGGGAGCAGGGCATGCCGGTGAACAGCGGCTGTCCCAGCTCGATCGTGCGCACGCCCTTGGCCAGCACGGCCAGCAGCGCGCTGGTTCGCGCGTCCGTCATGGATCAACTCCCGGGATCGGCACGGCGGCCGGCCGCGGTCGCACGCCGGCTGCGAGCGTGCTCAGCGGATGGGCTCGGCTCCCTGCCCGCTCAGCCGGCGCGCCAGGAGGTCGATCACTTTCCTGCTGTGGTCGACAAGGTAGAAGTGACCGCCGCCGAACACCTCCAGCTCCGTCGGCCCCGTGGTGTGCTCCGCCCAGGCCCGCGCCTCGTCCAGGGTGACGCGAGGGTCCTCGTCACCGACGAGCACCGTCACCGGGCAGTCGAGGCGCGTAGCAGGATCGTGCCGGTAGCGTTCGATGGCGCGGTAGTCGCCGCGCACGGCCGGGAGGATCAGGGCGAGCACTTCCGGATCGGTCAGCATGGACTGGTTGGGCCCGCCGAGGCCCCGCAGTTCCGCCACGATCTGCGCGTCCGTGCCCCGGTGCACCTGCTCGTCGCGGTACCGGGAGGGCGCGCGCCGGCCCGAGGCGAACAACCGCACGGGCGCGGGCAGCCCCGCTGCCCGCATCCGCAGCGCCACCTCGTAGGCGAGCACCGCGCCCATGCTGTGGCCGAACAACGCCAGCGGCCGGTCGGCGAGCTGCCGCAGCGCCGCGAAAACGCGGTCCGCGTACTCGGGTACGTTGTCGATGCCCGGTTCGTTCCGCCGGGTTTGGCGGCCTGGATACTGCACGGCCATCACCTCGACGTCGGGACCGAACGCCTTGGCCAGCGGAAAGAAAAAGCTCGCCGAGCCACCGGCGTGCGGCAGGCAGACCAGGCGCACCGCCGCGTTCGGGGCCGGGTTGAACGTCGACACCCAGTTCTCGAAATACGCAGCCGAACCCGTCACGTCGAATTGCCCCTTCGATACGGCGTGTTGTGGTGTTTCGCCACACCGGGATGCTAGGTCGCGACAGCGGCGGCAGGGCATCCTTCAATAGGATAGTTTTCGGCTCGATTCACCGCTGAACGGGATCGGTCGGGTGACCGTCGCCACGGCCACCCGGCCTGGCGCCCCGCGGAAAACCGCCTTTGCCCGGGCCCAGGTCGGGGACCAGCGCCGCCATCGCACCTGACCTGCCGCGGAGGGCGATGGGGCCGTCCCGTCCACGGATCCGGATTCCCCCTGGCACACGGGCGGATGCGCGGACGGCCCCTTGCGTGATCAACAAGCCACTGGTTTAGTGACAACCGCTTGTCACCCGGCTATCACTGAGCGCATCTCGTCGCCACGGTCGCGGCGCCGACGTTGTTCGGCTCGGGGAGGGGTCGCCGTCGCCATATGCACGTCCGGTGCGCGAAGCCGGGGAAACGCGTGCTGGTCGTGAACGATGACACGCGCCGGATGGACCCGGTCGGCCGCGAGGTCCTGTTCACCCGGTAAGCACGTCACGCGGCCGATTGACCAACCGGGCCGGGCCGGCGATCGGAGCGGCGTGGTGGGACGTCAGCGACGCCAGGCCGGCGGCCGATTGCGCGGGCGCGCCGAGGACCGCGAAGCCCTTGCGGGCACGGGAGGTCTCGCCGATGGCGCAGGCGTCCCTGGCGTCGGTCCCGGTCCCACCCAGGCAGCCACCTGACACCTTACGGAGACACCCATGTCCCAGCAGGCCAACGAAGCGATGGCCGAACGCCTCATCGACCTCTACAACACCGACGTGCACGCCATGATCGACCAGTGCTACCCGGACGACCTCCGGATCAAGGTCAACGGTGTCCTCGCCATCACCGACCGCGACAAGTTCCACAAAGTGGAATCCGAGGTCCTCGGCATCGCGCCCGACCGCCGGGCCGCGATCACCCGCCTCCTGCACACCGGCGACGACACCGTCACCGCCGAAGGCACCTGCACCTTCACCGACACCGAATCCGGCGCGACCCGCCGCACCTACTGGTGCTCGATCTGGACCATCACCGACGGCCTCGTCACCTCCGACAGCACCTACCTCGACGCCTCCGTGTGGACCGCAGCCGGGTCCGGATCCACGCAGTCGCCGGGCGCGGGCCGCGCCCGCCACAGCGATTCTCCCGGCCTGACAGCCGCGCCCAGCTCTCCCCCGGCCCCTTGAGCGCCTTCACACCGTCACGTCGCCGGCGCACCAGCTGATCCGTCCTCGACGCGGCGGGGTCACAGTGCGCCGCGCGGCGCGGGCGGCCTGAAGCCGGTCCGCGAGCGAACCCCTGTCCGGCTCACCCGGGAGGGCCTGACGGGCCGAACCCATCGTGCCCATGTACTGCTGACAGCCGGTACCGCCGGCGAGGTGCCGCGAAGCGCGAGCGCGACATCCCGAGTCGGCAGTTGAGGAGCGGCCGTGCGCAACAGCCGGCGGGAAGCAGGCTCAGCACTGTCACGCCGATGTCCGAGGTGCCGACCCGCGCGTCGCGGGTGCCGTCGGTGACCGTCCGGCAGCCGCTCATGTTCTCCCTCGGTTCCACTCCGTGAGTGCGGTCGGTGAAGATCTCAGGCACGGCGCTCCCACCCGTTGGCGGACCTGGGCCAGCGCTGCTAGGTTTTCCGCAGGCCGTGCGAGAGATCGAGGAGGTGGTACCCGTGAACGCAGTATCGACATGGGTGCTCCCCTCCGGAGTCATGGTCGGGCGATAGACAGGTCGTCCGGGAGCGCCGTTTCAGTGCACTCCCGAAAGGCACGACCATGCGTTTCACTTCCGAGCAGCGCCTCGACGACGACCTGCTCGAACGCGAGTTCACCCTTGGTGAGATCCCCGGCATCCTGTGGACACCCGCATCGGCGTCCGCATCCGCACCGGCGCCGCTGATCCTGCTCGGCCACCCTCCCCTCGGGCTGCACAGGATGTACCCCCGGCTGGTGGCTCGGGCCCGGCACTCCGCAGCGGAGGGCTTCGCCACGGCCACCATCGAGCTTCCCGGAAGCGGCGACCGGCCCCGATGGCCCGCCGTCGATCAGGCCCGCGCCGACATGCGCCGGGCGCTGGAGGCCGGCGAGCCGGTCAGCGATGAGATCGTCGACGCCCTCGTCCTCCCGCTGGTCGACAAGGCGGTCCCGGAATGGCAGGCCGCCCTGGACGCCCTCCTCGCGCTGCCCGGGATCGGCGGCCCTGTCGGGTACTCGGGGGGAGTGATCTCCATCGGCATCCGGCTGGCGGTGGTCGAGCCGCGCATCGTGGCCGCCGGCTTCTTCGCCGGGAGTTTCGTGCCTCGCGCCATGTTCGAGGAGGCCCGGCGGGTCACCATTCCGCTGCACGTCCTGCTGCAGTGGGACGACGAAGGGAACGACCGGCAGGCGGCCCTGGACCTCTTCGACGCGTTCGGCTCCAAGGAGAAGTCACTGCACGCCAACATGGGCGGCCACACCGGCGTCCCGCAGTTCGCGGGGGACGCCGCGGCCCAGTTCTTCACCCGCCATCTGAAGTGAGACCGGGCCGTCAGACCCGGTAGCCGATGTCGGCCGGCACGCCGCTCGTCGAGGACAGGTCCCGGCCCTCCGCAGCTCCACAGCGCGGGCCCCTGCCGAACTCCCGGCAGGGGCCCGCGCCTCCGGAGGTCATGACCCGTCCGATTGCTGCGGACCTTCGGGGTGCTGCCCGAACTCCGGTACACGTGCCGCCGGTTCTCCGGCTCGGGTCCACTTCGTCGTGGTCGCGTGACTCTCGGTCACGCCAACAGGACTCGTCCGCGCAGGAGTTCTGCGCGCATGACTGGCTGGCCGCGAATGAAGCCGGTTCCACTCACCAGGTCCCCTTGGAATCGATCATCCAGGGAAGCGGGAGGCACTCTACCGGCGGACCGCCGAGATCAGTCCGCCGGGCCGCTCCTCGCGCTGCGGCGGGGTGCTGATCGGGCGGCCGTAGGCGGCAGCGCGCTCGCGCAGGGTGTGGCTGTCGGCCTCCCAGCCGTGCCCGGCCAGCCAGCCCACCGGGTCGTCCGGCATCTCCGAGACCCACATGGACGCCGCCGACCCCGGCACGGCGTCCGCGCCGAAGCGCTCGATCACGCCGCGCGAGCCCAGTGTCAACCCCATCCGACTCCCTGCCGCGGACTGCGCGCTGATCCGGGTCAGCAGCAGCTCCACCGCATCCTCGGGCAGATAGATCAGCAGTCCTTCGGCGATCCACACGGTCGGCACGGCCGGGTCGTGCCCTGCGGCGGCCAGCGCGCCTGGCCAGTCCTCACGCAGATCCACCGCGACGGTGATCCGCTCGCAGCGTGCGGCGGCCCGCTCCTGGCGCAGCACCAAAGCCTTGAATTCCAGTGGCGCGGCGGTGTCGACCTCGAACAGCCGGGTGCCCTCGGGCCAGTCCATCCGGAAGGCCCGGCCGTCCATGCCGGCGCCGAGCAGCACGACCTGCCGGACCCCGGACGCGGAGGCCTGCTGCAACAGGTCGTCGAGGAACTTCGTCCTGATGACGATGGAGAACGCCACGGCCAGCCAACGGCGCCGCGTGGCCTCTTCATCGGGCAGCGGCGGCGAGGAGGGCCACAGGCCGCCGGCGGTGGCGAAGGCCTGTGCCAGCGGGTCGCGGAACAGCGCGTTCTCCCGCTCGGTCTCCAGCGCCCGCACCCTGGCCACCCCCACCGCCGTGGCCCACACTCCCGACGGCTGGACCCGCTCCTGCCCATCAGTCACCGCGCCAGCCTAGATGATCGAATTCAACGGGCCCGGTGCACCTCCCCGCAGGGGCGGACCGGCACCTTCTCGCTGTTCCTCGGCGTGGTCTCGCCGGCCCTGGTCGGCGTGCGCTCAACGCTGCTCACGCCCTGTGCGCTGTGTTCCGTCCACGCTCGCGGACCGCGCGCTGGTCCCGCCCGCGTCCGGGCGGGACCAGCGCGCCGCATCGCCTCACGCCGCGATGTGTCAGTAGCTGCAGATCGGAACGTTGTAATCCCGCCAGGGTGCGGCGGTCGCCTGCGTCTTGACGTACTCGTCGGAGACGTACCCCTGGCTGGAGCCGTACAGGACGTAGTCCCAGTAGCTGTCTCCGCTGATGGACTGGCCGGGGTACTGGCACACCAGTCGGACTGCTCCGCTGATCGTGCCGATGGCCGTGCAGGAGGTGCTCGGGTACGCCTGCTTGCTCGGGTGGTAGCAGTCTCGCAGGGTGACGGAACCGTACGTCGTGGCGTCCTCGTTCGCGAACGAGGGCGTCGCCACCGCCAGCACCGCCGCGGTGGCGGCGGCGACGGTCACGGCGACCGCCGCGGCGTGACGGCTGCGGAGGAACTTGTTCATGGCACTCCTCGGATTCGGCTGCACCGGCAACGACGCGCCGCCGGCCGGTTCCAGCGAACGCCGGGGACGGTCTGCCTGGAAGCCCTTGCCGAGTTCCCGTACAACCCCGGACAGTGTCCGTACAGCGCCAGACGGCCGGGGCCGTACAGGTCCGTGACGTCGCCTCCGGACAGGCCGCGCCCGCGCTCGGACTGGAAGATCCGTCGGTTCGCAGATGCGGACAGGCTGCGGTGGGCACCCCGCTACCAGGGCCACCGCTCCTGAGCAGCCAGCAGCACTGCGGAAGGGGGTCGGCCGGAGTGAGTCCGGCCGACCCGCTTCGTCACGTGCGGGCCTGAATCCGCCGGCGGTCGCCTGGTCCGTGCGCCGGTTTCCGGGCCCCGGTTCAGCCCTGGGCCCGCTCCGCTACGGGCTGCCACTTCTCCCACACCGCGAGACGCTGCTCATAATCGGCCTTGGCGATACCAAGCGGCGCCGAACCGAAGAAGCAGCGCAGCGGCGGCTCGTCGGCGTCCACGATCTCCAGCACGGCCGCGGCGGACGCGGTCGGATCGCCCGGGGTGCCGACACGCCTGCGCCGCTGCTCCTGCACCTCCTTGTGGAAGTCGGCGTACGCGGGCAACGGCTCGGACGTGCTCGACGAGGAACCCGCCCAGTCGGTGGCGAACCCGCCGGGCTCGATCAGCGTGACCTTGATGCCGAACGGTGCCACTTCCTGTGCCAGCGCCTGGCTCACGCCTTCGAGCGCCCACTTGGACGCGTGGTAGATCCCGACCAGCGGGAAGGCGCTGATGCCCCCGATGGAGGAGACCTGGAGAATGTGGCCGCTGCCCTGCTCCCGCAGGAACGGCAGCGCAGCCTGGGTGATCCACAGGGCCCCGAACAGGTTGGTCTCCAACTGGGCGCGGGCCTCCGCCTCGGTGAGCTCCTCGACCATGCCGAAGTGGCCGTAGCCGGCGTTGTTGACGACCACGTCGAGCCGCCCGAACCGCTCGTGCGCCTGGCGGACGGCTGCGAAGTCGGCATCACGGTCCGTTACGTCGAGACGCAGGGGCAGCAGCCGCTCCCCGTACTGCTCGCGGAGGTCGCCCAGGGTGGAGAGGTCGCGCGCGGTCGCGGCCACCGAGTCGCCGCGTTCCAGAGCGGCGATGGCCCACTCCCGGCCGAAGCCGCGTGAGGCACCGGTAATGAACCAGATCTTCTGCGTCATGGTGTGCTCCTCAGGGAAACTCGTCACCCGTACCGTCATCACGTCTCGGTGTTCCTCCACCAGCCAACACCCTGGAGTGGACTCGAAGGCAACTGACACACCTCCGCCCGCGTGGGGAGAGCGGCGTTCAGCGCGGTCCTTCCGGGCATGGTCCACCGGGCCGGCGCCTCGTGGGGCGCCGGCCCGGTGACGGGGGTCAGGGGTCAGGGGGTCAGGGGTCAGGGGGTCAGGGGTCAGCTTGCGAGGAAGTTCGCCACCGCGCCCAGGGTGACCGTGTCGGTGAGGTAGCCGATGTGGGTCTGGCAGGCCACGAGGTTGTTGGTCGCGCCGCTCAGTTCGGTGCTGGTGTACGGCAGGATGACGCCGTCGCACGGCGAGTACCAGGTCGCGTACTTGGTGGCGCCGGGCGTCTCGTCCCCGGCGTTGAGCGTGCTCAGGAAGGCCGAACCGGGATACATCTCCACGCACGAGGTGTCGACCAGGCAGGCGCCGGCGAAGGTGGTGCCGTGGTTGGCGCCGGCGATGGAGGCGAGGTGCCGGACGTACGGCTGGCCGCCGAGCTGTTTGACGTACCAGTCGCTGACCAGGCCGCCCATCGAGTGGTTGACGATGTCGACTTGCTGGGCACCCGTCTTGGTGAGCACCTGCTGGACGTAGGCGGCCAGGCTCGCCGCGCTGCTCTTGTTGGACTGCGTCCAGTCGTACTGGAACGCGTAGAGCTCGTTGCTCGTGTACCCCTTGCCGGCAAAGACGGCCTCGGCGGTCGTCCAGTTGCTCGCGCTGCCGCTGAAACCGTGTACGAAGACCACCGGAGTGTGGGCGGTGGCGGCGCCGGCCGGGGCGGGCTGGGCGAAGACGGCCAGGCCGATCGCGGCGAGCAGCGCCACGAGGACGGCGGAAATCCGTCGCATGAAGACTCCTCTGTCTCGGGTGCCCCCTGAACTGTGGTCGGGGGAACGTTCGGAGTGTCGGGGACTGCCGCCGGGAGAGGACCGGTGTAATCACCGGTCCTCTCCCGGCGGCAACCGCTGCTGCCTCGGGTCGGGAGCGGGAGCGGCCGGAGTGCTCGCAGCGCTCTTCCTTTTGTCGCTACTCACGCGTAACACTGATGTCATGGATCCTCGGCAGGACTCCTGCGTTCCATCGCCGGGTCCGCTGTACGGACGTGACCACGAGCGGGCCGAGATAGCCGGCGTCCTGGCCGGCGCACGCATCGGGCGGGGCGGCGCGGTGGCCGTGGTGGCCGAGTCCGGCATGGGTCGCTCGGCGCTGCTGGACGCGGTGGCCGCGGACGTCTCCGGGTTCGGCGTGCGGCGGATCGCCGGCGCCGCTCCGGAGGCCGAGGTCCAGGCGGCCGGGCTGCACCGCCTGCTGGTGCCGCTGGCCGGCGCGGTACGCGCACTGCCCGCCGCGCAGGGCCGGGTGCTGGAGGAGGTGCTGGCCGGAGCGGCGCCCGCGGCCGGGGAACTGCGGTTGGGGGTCGCGCTGCTGCGGCTGCTGGCGTCGGCCGCGCGGGTGCGGCCGCAACTGTGGTGTGTGGACGACGCGCACTGGCTGGACGAGACGTCGCTGCGCGCCCTGGGTTTCGTGGCCCGGCGGCTGGCCGAACTGCCGGCGGCCCTGGTGATCGCGGCGGATCCGGATTCCCGGGCCGACGTGGCGCTGGACGGCGTCCCGGTGCTGGGCCTTAGGCCGCTGACCCCGGACGCGGCCGGCCGGTTGGTGGCCGGTCTGGGCTGTGGGCCGCCCGGCACCGGCCAGGCCGACGAGATCGTCGACCTGGCGGCCGGCAGTCCGCTGGCGCTGGTGGAGCTGGCGCAGGCGGCGGAGGCTCGGCAGCAGCCCGGCCCGTACCTTCCGGCGCCGGTGAGCCGGCTACGGACCCGCTGCCGACGACGGCTCGCCGGGCTCGCGCCCGGAGCGCGCGCGGTGGTGGCGCTGACGCTGGCGGGCGGACCGCTTCCCACCGGTGTGCTGTCGGCAGCGGCGGTACGGCACGGACAGCCCCGGGAATCGTTCGACGCGGCGCTCGAAGAGGCCCGGTCGGCAGGCCTGGTGGAGACCGGGAGCGGCCGAGTCCGCGTCCCGGGACGGCTGTTGCGGTCCGTGCTGGCCGCCGAGGTGCCGTGGGCGGAGCAGTTGGCGGCGCATCGGGCGCTGGCCGCGCTCGCCGGGTGCGGTATCTCCCGGCCGCGTCAGGCACTGCACCGCCTTGCGGCAGCCGAGGGGCCGTGGCCGGAGCTGGTCGCCGAGCTGGAGTCCGCGGCCGGGACCGTACGGGCGGGTGAGCCCACCGAAGCCGCCACCGTCCTGGAGCAGGGCGCCGACTTCATCGCGCAGCCGCGGGTACAGGCCCGCTGGCTGGTCACCGCGGCGGCCGACCGGCTCGCGGCCGGCGGCGTCCGCCGGGCGTGCTGGTTGCTCGATCGGGTGCCGCCGCACTGCGGTTCGGCGGCGACCCGGGGGCTGCGCAAGCTGGTCCAGGGTGAGATCGAGCTGCGCTCCGCCGTGCCCGCGCTCGCCGGCCGCCATCTGGCGCGGGCCGTCGAGCTGATTCCCGCTGACCAGCGGGAGACACTGGCCAGGGCATTGATGCTCGCGGGCGAAGCGACCTATCTGGCCGGCGACTTCACCGGGTACTTCGCCCTTGCGGACCGGGCCCGGCGGCTGAGGCGGGACGACGACCCGCCGGCGCTGCGCCTGGTCCTCGAGCACTTCGCCGGGATGTCGGCGACGTTCCGCGGCCACCACGAGGAGGCGAACCGCGCGCTGGGCCGGGTGGTGCGGCTCGCCGGGACGGCCGGGGGCCCGGAGCCGGAGATCTGGGCCAGCCAAGCCGCGTACACCCTCGGTGACTTGCGGCACGCGCACACCCTGGCCGCCTCGGCGGTGCACGGCGCCGGTGAGGTGGGCGCGCACGCCTTGGTGCCGGCCGCGCTGGTCTACCAGGCGCTGTCCGCGCTGATGCTGGACCGGCACGCGGCGGCCGAGGCCGCCGCCTTGGAAGGGCTGCGGCTGGCGCGGTCCACGGGGCAGCGTAATCTCGCGGTGGACCACCTCTCCCTCCTGGCGCTGCTGGCGGCGCTCCAGGGCGACCGGGCGACCGTGTCGCTGCGGCTGGGCACGGCGGCGCACGAGGTCGCGGCGCGCGAGCTGGGCCGGCCCGGCGCGTTCAACTGCTGGGCGTCGGCGTGCCTGGACCTGGTGGAGGACCGGCCGGCCGACGCGCTGGCCCGTTTCAGCCACATGTCGACGGGCACGGGCCAGACGAATCTGGCGATCCGGGGGATGGCCGCTCCGCACTTCGTCGAGGCGGCGGTCCGCTGCGGGCGGCGGGACGAGGCGGCCACGGCGCTGCGCGGCTTCGAGAGTTGGGCGGTCAGCAGCGCCGCGCCGAGCCGGCTGGCGCTGGCGCACCGCTGTCACGGACTGCTCGCTGAGAACGAGCTGTCGGCGGAGGAGCATTTCACGGAGGCGTTGCGCCTGCATCGCGACGACGACGCGGCGTTGGAGATGGCCAAGACCGAGCTGTTCTACGCCAATCGGCTCCGGCGGGCCCGCAGGCCGCGCGCGGCGCGCGGCCTGCTGCGGGACGCGCTGGCGATCTTCCGGCAGTGTGAGGCGCTGCCCTGGGCGGCGCGGGCCGCCGCCGAACTGCGCGCGGCCGGGGACCGGGCGGGCCCCGCCGTCCAGCCGGTCGAGCGGCAGCTCACCGCGCAGCAGATCCGCATCTCCGAGCTGGTCGCGCAGGGTGCGACGAACCAGGAGATCGCCGAACTCCTCGTCCTCAGCTCCCGCACGGTGGAATACCATCTGCGGAATGTGTTCAGCAGACTGAGCGTGCGGTCACGGACGGAACTGGCCGCGCTCTTCCGCTGAGCCCGTCCTGCCGCACCGCGAGAGTGCCGGGTCGGAGCGCCTCCGCCGGACCGCAGCGGTGCTGGAGACCGTCGGCGCGGAGCAGACACAGCGCCGGACGACACGGAGCCGCGCGGCACGTCGAGCCCGGCCCCCGGTTCCCCATGGCCGCCGCGGGTGTGGACGGGCTCGACGACCGGGCCGTGTTCCAGGCCCCCCGAGCCAACGCGAAGGCCTCGGGCCTGGAGACCCTGGCGACGGTCCGGTTCCCGCACCGGCAGTCCGGACGGCGGCCGGTGCGCGATTCCCACCGGCCGCCGCCGCGACGTCACGTGTCCGCGGGCCAGTCGACCAGCGGCGAGTGGTAGAAGTCGATCCCCAGGGCCGTCAGCCTGGGTCCCTGGGCTGCCAGGCGCACCTTGTACGTGTTCCAGTCGTGCGTGGACTCGGGGGACCAGCCGAGTTCCGCGATGCCCGGCAGCCGGGGGAAGGCCATGGCCTCGATGTCGTCGTTGGTGACGATCGTCTCCGTCCACAGCGGCGCCTCGACGCCGATCACCGCGCTCGACGGCACCCCGGCGCCGGCGAGGTACGTACCCGGGTCCCAGTCGTAGGAGCGGTTCACCTCCACCGTGCCCGCCCAGTCCTGGCCGAGTTCGGTGTTCTCGTCGTACTTCATGTCCAGGTACGAGCGGTCGGCGGGCGCCAGCACGATCCTGGTGCCGTTCTTCGCCGCCGCGGCGACCTGGGCGCGCTCCGCCGCGCCCGTGTCGTCGTAACCCCAGTATTCGGCCACCGCGCCCGCAACCGGCGTCGCCGAGGTGATCTGGTGCCAGCCCATCACGGTCTTGCCGTACTTCTGGACGACGGCCTGCGCACGGTTCATGAACGACACGTAGTCCGCCTGGCTGGTGGACTGCGCCTCGTCGCCGCCGATGTGCAGATAGCGGCCCGGTGTGATCGCGGCCAGTTCCCGGATCACGTCGTCGACGAAGGCGTACGTCACGTCCTTCGGCACGCACAGCGAGCTGAACCCGACCTCCGTGCCGGTGTAGAGGGGCGGCGCGACACCGTCGCAGTTGAGCCGCGCGTACGAGGCGAGCGCCGCGTTGGTGTGGGAGGGCATGTCGATCTCCGGCACGACCTCCAGGTGGCGGGACGCGGCGTACGCGACGATCTGCGCGTACTGCGCCTTGGTGTAGTAGCCGCCCGTGCCGCCGCCGACCTCGGTGGACCCGCCGTAGGGCGCCAGCCGGGGCCACGAGGCGATGGCGATCCGCCAGCCCTGGTCGTCGGACAGGTGCAGATGCAGTTCGTTGATCTTGTAGAGCGCGAGCTGGTCGATGTACTTCTCGACCTGCGCGACGGTGAAGAAGTGCCGTGACACATCGAGCATCGCGCCGCGATAGGCGTAGCGCGGCACGTCCGTGATGCTGCCGCCCGCGACCTGCCAGGGACCGCTCTGCCGGGTCCGCTTCTCGACCGAGGCCGGCAGCAGCTGGCGCAGCGTCTGGACGCCGTGGAAGAGGCCCGCCGGGGTACGTGCGGTGAGGGTGACGCCGTCCGGGCCGGAGTCGAGGCGGTAGCCCTCGGTGCCGAGGCCGCCGCTCGCGGGGGTGAGGGCGAGCCGGATGTCGTGCCCGCCCTTCGTGCCGTGTCCGCGGTCCTCGACGACCGGCAGGGCGTAGCCGGTGGAGGGGCGCAGCAGCCCGGCCAGGTACGTGCCGACCTGGCGGGCCTCGCGCGGGTCCCCCGTGACACGGATGCGCGCGGAAGGCGTCAGCGTGAACAACCCGCCCGCCGGGGACACCTGCGCGGGCGCGGGCACGATCTGGCCGAGCGGCCGCACCGCAGTGCCGCGGGGCCCCGGCTGGGCCTGGACGGAACCGGCGGCCCCGAGGGCGGAGGCGCCGGCCGCGAGGACGAGCAGCAGCGATCCGGCGAGCCGGGGCACTGTACCGGACAGGGCGCGGGAGCGCGGCGGGGCGAAGGGGGAGGTGCGGGGAGCGGTTCTGTGCAGTCTCACAAGCGACCCTTCGAGGCAAGAGACGGGACCGATGGAACCTGTGGCACCGAGCGGACGAACATTGCCTCCCATGGGACTCGGGCACCTCACCCGCGTCAAGGTGTAGACCAATTGTCGCGTCGCCGCCGGAGAACAGCGAGTGGTGAGCGCGGGCCTTCCCCGACCGTGCGCGGCTGGTCCCGGCCGGTTTCGGTCCACCCGGCGGGCAGTGCGTCGATATCGGCGCTCCGGCAGAGCGCGACGTCGACGGCGGCTACGCGGCTGTGCCGGCTGTGCCGGGCACCTGTGTACCGGCCTGACGAGCCTCGGCGCCCGCGGATACGACCCCCCTCATGTCGGCTCGATGGTCCGGCCATCCGCCAGACCGCTGGTCAGCCAGCCGCCGCCGACCACTCGGGCGGTGACATCCACCTGAGGAAGCGCGGTGACAGGGGAGCGAATACACCCAGTGCGGTCCCGCGGCCGGCCGCCTCGGCCCACACCGCGACGGGTGCGCCGACGCTCATGCCGCGCCGCCCGGGACGCGGGTGAGGAACGCGGCGAGGTCGGCGGCGGCCTCGGGGTCCGCGGTGGTGAGGCGGGCCGCGAACCCGAGCTGGTCGACGGCGGCGCCGGGATCGAGGCGTACGAGCGCGGCCAGCAGCGCGGCGTGGACGAGCAGCGGCTGCGGCAGCAGGCCGGCGGCTGCCTGCCGGGCGGCCGGCTCCGCATAGTGCCCGCGGTGCGTGGCCAGGGCGTGGGCGAGCCAGGCGTCGATGTCGCTCTGGACGTGGTCGCCGGCGCGGCGGGTGAGCAGGTCCCGCACGGCTTCGTCGCCCGCGCGAGGCTCGGCCTGCGCCAGCGCACCCAGCTCGCGCAGCGCCTGGAGCTCATCGGCGCGCGCTTCGGCCCGGGCTGCTTCGCGCAGCTCGGCCTCCCTTACGGCGTCCGCCAGTTCGGCCCGTACGACGTCGTCGGTGTCCGGGTCGTAGACAGCACCCGGGCCGGCCGCGGCGAGCAGTTGCCCGATGCGCTCCCACTCCGCGAGCTCCGCGTGGCCGCGGGCGTCGTCGGCCAGGGGCTCGTGCCGGGAGTCCTGCCGCGCGTCGAACCGGGCGTCGTCCAGGGCCTGCGCCACCACGGCGGCCGTCATGCCTGTCGCGCGGCGCCGCACCGCGCGACGACCGACGCGGGCGGGGTCGACCAGCTCGCGGAGCGAGGCCGTGCGTGCGGCGAAGGAACGGCGGACAGCCCGCCCGGGTGTGGTCATCAGCGCCTCAGCTCTCGGACGGGAAAACGTACGGGCCTTGTCGCGGCCGGTGAATCGGTGCGTCACATATACCACCCCTCGCCGGGCGGCCCTGCCGGAGACCGGAATCCGGCCCGCACCGTCGGGCGCGGGCACTGGCTCCTGCCGGGACGAGGAGCGCTGGGGGCATCCGAACGGAAAAGGCGGGAACACGCGGTCCATGACGAAGTCCGATAACGAAACGCACACGTCCCACGCGCCCGGATCCCAGCCGAGCGTCCGCCCGGGTTCCGACGAACCGCAGACGATCACGGCACCGACACCGCCCGTCGCCTGGAGCAGCGGCCCGCCGGACCAGGCCGACCTCGCGGACGGCAGCGACACGCCGGAACCGCGCCGCCACGGCGAAGAACCCGAGACGACGTCTCAGGACGACTGAGCCCCGGCAGGAGATGCCCCGGCAGCCGCAGTGCAGCGGGGGCGGGGGCGGCCAGGAGGGCAGCACGGCGTAGTCGGGCTGACCGCTCCACGCGAGGAGCTGGGCTCCCGGGCGGGAACCCCGTGGCCGCCGCCGGACGCTTCACGCTCTCTCAGCCCTCGGGCCGTCCTGGTCGGCGGCCCGGGGTTCCCGCAGGCGCAGATCACCGGGAGAACACGCTCCGGGAGTCCGTCCCGCGCCCGAGAGCCCGTTACCCGCTTACGACGATCTGCGGCCGGCACGCGCACCCGGCCGCGTCAGGGAACCGGCGCCGGTAGCGCGAGGTCACGCGCCCGGCAGGAAAAGGCAGAAAAGGTGCCCGTGCGGATCCCGCAGTACGCGGACGTCCTCCTGAGGCTGTTCCTCCTCCACCGTTGCGCCCAGGGCGACGGCACGCGCGGTCTCGGCGTCGAGGTCGTCCACGAGAAGGTCCAGGTGGGCCTGCATCTGCTGGGCATCCGCCTTCTGCGGCCAGACGGGAGGCACGTGGTCGGGCTCGTACTGGAAACTCAGTCCCGGCCGCTCCGCCTCCGGCGCCCGCAGCCGTACCCAGTGCGGTTCCCTGTCCACTTCCGTCCAGCCGAGCAGCGCGCGGTAGAAGTCCGCGAGGGCAGGTGGATCGGGTGTGCCAAGGACGACGGCTGCGAACGTCACTGTCATGGCTCCATCCTTCCAGGGCTGAGCGCCAGCCGCGGAGCACGGTGCTCATCCGTCGCCGGCCGGCCGTGACGGATTGCTCGCCACATGGCCGAGCGGCGGCAGGGAACGGCCCTCCGAGGAATACGGCAGGGGGCCGCGAGCCGCCTTCCCACTACGGAGGGCAATCACCGTCGACGGCGGCCTGGACCACCCGCAGCAGCTCGACCAGACCGGTCAGTTCGCTCCACCTCGCGGCGGAGTACCGCCACAGGTGGCAGCCCGCCGGGGCGTCGGGGCGGCCGTGGCAGATTCTCACGGTCCTGTTGCCCTTGCGGTCCGGGCCGTCGATGCGCAGGTGCATGTTCCGCACGTGGAAGCGCGCGGCGCCGCCCGCGCCGAACACCTCCAGGACGCGCCCGTCGAAGGAGTAGAGCTGACTGTCGACCACGGTCGTGACCTCGTCCATGGTGGGACGTTAGCGGCTGCGGCCCCGGCGCCGCGGAGGGAAGGCGCCGGAAGTCCCGGTTTCCGCGCGGACCCGCAGCCGCAGCCGGCCTCGGCACGGACACACAACGGTCGGCCGGCCCGGGCGGCTGACGCCGCCGGTTCGGCGCGGGCGCCTCGGTTCTCGCCCCGTACTCCGCCGGCGATGCGGCCGGTCCGGGGCGGCTCGTGAGGCCGTCCGGGGGAACGTCCGCTCCAGCCGGAACACGCTGGTGCCCGAGGGGGTTGTGATCGGTGCGGCATCCGGCCACAACCGATCACGTACGTATCCACACACCTTGGAGAACTCATGAAGATCGGCATCATCGGCGCGGGAAACATCGGCGGAAACCTCACGCGCCGCCTGACGGCGCTCGGGCACGACGTGTCCGTGGCCAACTCGCGTGGTCCCGAGACGCTGTCCGCTCTGGCCGAGGAGACCGGGGCCACCGCGGTGCCCGTCTCGGAGGCGGCGCGCGGCGCCGAATTCGTCGTGGTCGCCATCCCGTTGAAGAACGTGCCCGACCTGCCGGCCGGGGTGTTCGACGGGGCGGCCGAGGGCTTCACCCTGATCGAGACCGGCAACTACTACCCGCAGCAGCGCGACGGGCGGATCGACGCGATCGAGGACGAGGGCATCACCGAGAGCCGCTGGACGGAGCGCCAGCTCGGCCACCCGGTGGTGAAGGCCTTCAACGGCACCTTCGCGCAGGACATCCTGGACAAGCCGCGCCCGGCGGGCGCCGCCGACCGGGTCGCGCTGCCGATCGCCGGTGACGACGACGGCGCGAAGAAGGCCGTACGGTCCCTGCTCGACGAGCTGGGCTTCGACACCGTCGACGCGGGCGGCCTCGACGAGTCCTGGCGCCAGCAGCCCGGCACCCCGGTCTACGGGCTCGCCGCCGGCACCGACGAGGTCGCCGCCGCGCTGGCGGCGGCCTCCCCGGAGCGCCCGGCGGACTTCCGCGGCTGACCCGGCCCGGCGGGAACCCTCTTCGAGGCGCCGGCAGTCGTCCGCGGCCGCAACACCAGCCGCGCGGGAACACCGGGAAAAAGGGTGACGTGAACTGTCACCTTTGGCGTGCACCGTAGTGGCATGGACAAGGACATGCACAACCAGCACGTCGACCGGGCAGGCCCGCTCGCCGGGAGGATCGCGCTCGTCGCCGGGGCCACTCGCGGCGCCGGGCGCGCCCTCGCCGTCGAACTCGGGCGCTCCGGCGCCACCGTCTACGCCACCGGCCGCACCACCCGCGACAGCGCCAGCGAGGTCGGCCGGACCACGGAGACCATCGAGGAGACCGCGGAACTGGTCACAGCGGCCGGGGGCACCGGCATCGCCGTCCCCACCGACCACCTGGACCAGGACCGGGTACGCGCCCTCGTCGAGCGGATCGACCGCGAAACGGGGCGGCTCGACATCCTCGTCAACGACCTGTGGGGCGGCGAGCACCTGCTCGTCGGCTCCGTCTTCGGCAAGAAGAGCTGGGAGACGCCGCTCGCCGACGGCCTGCGCATCCTGGAACTCGGGGTGCGCTCGCACGTGATCACCGCGGCACTCGCCCTCCCGCTGCTGATCCGCTCGGACGCGCCGCTGCATGTGGAGGTCACCGACGGCACGGCGGTGTCCAACCGCCGCTACCGCGAGAACCTCTACTACGACCTGGCCAAGAACGCCCCGATCCGGATCGCCTTCGGGCTGGGCGAGGAACTGGCGGAGTACGGGGGCACGGCGGTCGCCGTGACGCCGGGCTTCCTGCGCTCGGAGCAGATGCTCGCCCACTTCGGCGTGACCGAGGAGACCTGGCGCGACGCCGTCGCCCAGGACCCGCACTTCGGTATCGCCGAGTCGCCGCACTACCTCGCCCGCGCGGTCGCCGCGCTCGCCGCCGACCCGGACCGGGCCGCCCGCTGGAACGGGAAGTCCACCTCCAGCGCGGAGCTCGCCAGGGTCTACGGCGTACGGGACGCGGACGGCAGCCGGCCGGACGCCTGGGCGTACTTCGAGGACGTCACGTACGGCGGGAAGGACGGCTCGGTGGACGACTACCGCTGATCCGGCTCCGCGCCGTACACCGAGGTGAGGGTCTGCGCGTGCTCGCGGAAGCGGGCGCGCAGGCCCTCCGGGGCCAGCACTTCCGCGTCCGCGCCCAGCCCGACCAGTTGGGCGAAGGCGACGTCCTCCGACTCCACCGGCAGGTCGAGCGTGACGCGTCCGGCGGCGTCAGGCGCGGGCGCGCGGGCCAGTGCGTCGCCGACGCCGGCCGGGTCCGCCACGCCGGGCAGGCCGCGCAGGCCGCGCTCGGTCAGGCGCACCGTGACGGTCGTCCGCAGCAGCGCCCGGGCGAACCCGGCGGAGTGTGCCTGCCAGTGCGCGGCCAGGTCGAAGGACGGGTCGCGGACAAAGGGTTCGTCGGCGCCGGGAGCCGGGCGGAGCGCCGTGACGCGGTCGACGCGGTACGTACGCCAGGCGCCGTCCCGGTCCGGCCGCTCCCCCGGGACCCGGCCCACGACGTACCAGACCCCCGCCTTGAGGACGAGCCCGTACGGTTCCAGGGGGCGGGTCACCGTGCGGGGCGGCGCACCGTCCCGGGCCGGCCGCGCGTAGGCCAGCTCGACGGTGCGGTCGGCCCATACGGCACGGGCCAGTTCCGGCAGCAGTTCCGGGGCGGACGGCTCGCGGAACCAGGCCGGGGCGTCCAGGTGGAAGCGGCGCACCGACGACTCGGCCGCTGCGCGCAGCGAGGGGAGCAGGGTGGCCGACAACTTCAGCCGGGCCGTGTCCGCCGCGTCCGACAGCCCGAGATCGCGCAGGGCCGCGGGCAGACCGGACAGGTAGAGCGTCTCCGCCTCGGTGGGGTGGAGCGTGGTGAGCCGGGTGCGGTGGCCCGGCGCCAGGTGGTAGCCGCCCGCACGACCGCGCTCGGAGCGGACGGGGACGCCCGCCTCCTGCAGCGCCTGGGCATCGCGGATCACCGTGCGCTCGGAGACGTCCAGCTCGCGGGCAAGGGCGGCGGCTGTCAGACCGGGACTCGACTGGAGGAGCAGGGCCATACGGATGAGGCGGGCGGCGCGCATGGCTCAAGGATCGCGGACTGCGCGCCCCGCGCCCGCCCGGGAGTGGCGCCACCGTGTTCGCCGTCCTCCGGTTCGCGGAGCACCCGGCGAGCCGGATGCTCCGCGGCCTCTACGCGTCCGCCTCGCCCGAGGTCCGCTCGAAAACCGTGGCCCAGGCGGTGAAAGGGCCTCCGCCGCTCTTCAGGAGCAGCAGGCAGGAGCAACCCTGAGCTTGACTCTGTCGGTGATCTTGACGGTCGAGGTCAGGTGCCGAGGGTTCGCCAGGATTTTGACCGGGGGATTTCGTTCTGGTCCAGGAAGGTCTGGAAGGCGGTCGGGGGTCTCGGCGAAGAGGGTTGACCGGTCGCTGCCTGACCGCTGAGTCGTTCGATGTTCACGGCGATGGCGGTGAGGACGTGTTGCAGGTGGGCTTTCGGTTGTCCTCGGTAGCGGCAGTGGCGCGTGCCGTGTCCGCGGGCGAACTCGTTGACGGTTCCCTCGACTCCGGAGCGGACCGCGTAGCGGGTCTTCCAGCCGGGTGTCTGCTGGGCGGCCCGGACGCGAACACGTACCCACATCGCCGTCGTGCCCTCCGGGTTGCTCACCCGCGCGACCTGCGCGGTCAAAGACGGGACCTGCTCACCGGAACGGGGACGGACGGACAACGTGCACCTCGACAACTGCATCGGCGTTCGAAACAGCCCGAGCCTGCCTGATGACCAGGCGCGTGCACCGGGGAACACCAAGATCACCGACAGAGTCACGCTAGAACGGTGAGAGTCTCACCTGCCACGGTCGGGCGACGGAGCCGTCGGGTTCCCACCCGTACCGCCACAAGCTCTCCGCCTCACTGTGCCGGCCTGCTCTGCGCAGCAGTTCGGCCGCGTCGGGCAGGGCGCGCGAGATCCCTGCCGCGGCCTGTTCGCGCAGCTGAGCCAGCTGTGCGAGCACCGCGGCCGGGTCCGGCCGCCCGCCGCCGGCGTCATCGCCGCGCTCGCCGCCGCCACGCTGCGGGGCGGCGTCCGTACGCCCTTGTCCCGAGCGCGACGAGCGGCCGTCGTCTTCCGCCGGGTTCGCACGCTCGCTGTCCAGCGTCATGACGCTGCTGAGCCGGCCCCACTTCTCCTCCAGCCGCCTTTCCATCCCGAGCAGACCGGCTTGCCGGCGCAGCACACGGGGTTCCCGCGCCCGGAGTCCGCGCTGATACGAGCCGAACGCCGCCGCCAGACGTCCCGTCAGCCTCGGCTCCGCTCCGGCGGTGCGCGCGGCTGCGACGGCGGAATCCTGCGGCAGCGGAACGGAGGCGGGCCGTGGGGCGCCGGGTTCGACGCCGGCGGCCGCGCGTCCGAGCCAGTCGGCCGCCTCCTGGGCGCGGCCGCCGGCGTTCAGGAGACCACCCAGCAGTGCGCAAAGGCTCGGGTTGCCCGATTCCGCACGGGCCCGCAGCCAGGTCAGCGCCTCGTGTTCGCGGCCTGCCTTCCGCAACTGCGCCGCGGACGCGGCCAGGGCGTGCGGGTCGCCGGCCTGCGCCGCGCGCTGGAACATCACGAGCATGGCCTCGTCCAGACGTCCCGCGTTGCGCAGTATCCCTACGGCCACCGCGCTCGCACGGCCGCTGTCGGCCATCGGCGCGGAGGTGCAGAGGCGGACGGCGATCCGTAACAGGCCCCGGCTGTACGCCGCGAGCGCGAGCTTGGTGTGGTCCGCACTCCTGCCGTGGTCGGTGAGGGCCTGCCAGGCGATTGCGGGAACCGGTGTGGAGACGCGACTCCCGCGGCTCTGCTGCTCCAGGTAGTCCGACAGCCGGTACTGCGGCCGTGCCGCGTCGGGTGTTTCACCGTCCGGACCGCGCCGGCGGATGAGCGTCAGCGGGCCACGGGCGCCGCGCAGCGGCTCGGTGGCGTAGTCGAGGGCCTCGCCGAGCCAGCTCTCGGGGTCGAGGTGGTCCCACTGGACATCGGTGAGGTAGCCCTCAGCGGCAGCCTCCAGCAACGACAGCGGCAGCGCCGGCCCGTGGCCGAGCCGTCGTGCGTCCATCGCGGCCTCGATCAGTGCCCGGGCACCGTCCGGCGCGGTGCGGTAGCGGTCGAGCAGCGCCGGGGCGGCGGCCAGATACTGCGCGATCTGGCCTTGTTCCGCGTGATCGGCCGCCGATTTGAGCCGCGGATCGCCCACGGCCGCCTCCTGGAGCGTGGCCATGTCCGTGGGGCCGAACGTCGCGGGGACGGCCAGATCGCGCCCGGTGAGCAGAGCGCGCGCCTGGCTGTGCGGGTCCGGCAGCTGCTGCCTAGGCGGGGTGGCCAGCCGCGCCCAGTGCTCCGGCCACAGGGTGGCCAGTACCACCACGGGAGCGCGGGCCGGGTCGCGCATCAGCTCCCGGAGCTTGGCGGCCACCCGCTCGCCCACCTCGCTGACGGGTGTCAGCAGGTAGTGCTGGCATTCGTTGAGCCACAGCACGGTTCTGGACGTCACCGCGGCCAGTTCCGCCAGGGCGGCGTCGGGTCGGCTGGGATCGATCGGGTGCCAGAGCCGCCATCCGCCGGGGAGCTGCTGCACCGCCTCCCAGCAGGCCCGGGTCTTACCGGTGGACGATCCGCCCACCAGCACCACCAGCCCGCTCGTGCCGTCCGCGCCGGCTTCCATCACCTCACGAAGCCTGGTGTCGTGCTCGCGGGTGACGTATTTCGGCAGCGTCGGCAGGGCCGGCGGCGCCGGGTCCGCCGACGCGGCTGCGACCTCGATCGAGCGGTGGACTTCGAGCGCGAAGGGATCGGTGTACGCGCTGACCGGACGTCCCGGCCCGCTCGTACCCGATGGTGACACCCCGCGGAGCCGGACCGGCTGGGCACGTTCGAGCAGACCGGTCCAGGAGCGTTCGTCCGGGGTCTCGGCTGCCCAGGCGCTCCACAGCCGGACCAGCGCCAGGACCTTGTCGCCGCTGCGGAGGCTGGGAGTCTGCGCGGCGGCGGGGTCCTCGGGGAGCCACGTACTGATCCGCCGGGCGTCCACTCCGGCGCCGGCCCGTTTCAGCTCAGCCTCGGCCGCACGACGCGAGTGCGGCTTTCCGGCGGTGCGTCTGGACTCGGCGGCCCGGGCTTCCAGCGCGCGCAACTGATCGAAGAAGAGGCGTGCTTCCCGTCGTGACAATGCTCCTCCGCCCGGGTCTGCGATCTGCCCGCTGCGGGCACGGCGGGCACGGCTGACAAGCACGAGCGTATGACGGGTCCGCCCGCTTGACCCGCTGTTCGGGACGGGCGCCGGACCGCTCGGCGACCGTGGCCCCACGCCCGCGTCCCGTGGGTCTCGCCTGAACGGAGGGTTCGTCATGAACGACAGCAAGCGGATCGGTAGGTGCCTGGCGCGGGTTGCCCTGCTCGGCCTCGTACGAGGTGGTACCGCCGCGGCCGGTTCCGCGACGGTGGACATCTGCCTCCGGTGGCTGCGGAGCCGTTGAGCCGGGCGCGTCGCCAGCAGCGCTGCGGGCTTCGCGGAGCCCCGCCCCGACGCCCTGAAGCAGGACGGAAGCGCCCTGCGGGCGCCGAGCACGAGTGTCCGCCACCTCCCGGGCGTCACCGGTGCGCCGTCCCGCTTCCCGGTGACCGCCGCCGAGCAGTTCAAGCAGTCCTGCCATGAGGGCGGCACGCCGGGCGCGGCATGGCCGGCCGGCGCCTGGGCGGGCCGGGCGCCGGGTGGCCCACACCCTGATCCGACTCTGTCCCGCCCCGCAGGAGCTGGGGGCACTCCTTTCGCCGACTTGCCCAGCAACTACTAGCGTGACTCTGTCGGTGATCTTGGTGTTCCCCGGTGCACGCGCCTGGTCATCAGGCAGGCTCGGGCTGTTTCGAACGCCGATGCAGTTGTCGAGGTGCACGTTGTCCGTCCGTCCCCGTTCCGGTGAGCAGGTCCCGTCTTTGACCGCGCAGGTCGCGCGGGTGAGCAACCCGGAGGGCACGACGGCGATGTGGGTACGTGTTCGCGTCCGGGCCGCCCAGCAGACACCCGGCTGGAAGACCCGCTACGCGGTCCGCTCCGGAGTCGAGGGCACCGTCAACGAGACGGTCACCGGACGCCGTTGATCAATCCGCCCCGGGCATCCGGCTTGGACACCGTCAGCGGCTCGCGACGCCGTATCCGACCGCCGCGGCCCCGGGCCCGCCGGGCGCCACGAGGCGCCCGGCGGGGTGTCACGGAGTGCGGAGGGAACCCCGCGCGACTCCGCTGCCTTACGGCAGAGGAAAGGAGTCACGTCATCCGCTGGTGAGGGTCCACTTCTGGTTGGCGTTGCCGTTGCAGTCCCACAGCTGGAGCTGCGTGCCGTTGACCGTGGACGAGGCGGGATCGTCCAGGCAGCGGCCCGAGACGGGGTTGCGGTAGCCGCCGTTGTAGCTCTGCCAGACCTGGTTCGTCCCGCCGTTGCAGGTCCATATCTCCACCTTGGTGCCGTTGGCGGTGCCCCTTCCGGTGGCGTCCAGGCACTTGCCCACGGCGCGCAGGGTGCCGTCGGCATAGGCGGACCAGGCCTGGGCCGGGGCGTTGTCGCAGCTCCATATCTGCACCGGGGTGCCGTCGGCGCTGCTGCCGCCGTTGACGTCGAGGCATTTCCCGGCGATGCCCGACACCACCGGGGCGCCCGCCGACACCGGACTGTGCAGCCAGCCGGCACTGTCCGCGGCCTGGACGCCCCGGTGGAAGGCGTCGGCCATCTTCTGGTAGCCCCCGTCGTTGGGGTGCAGGGAGTCGGACAGGTCGGCGCTGGTCAAGGCGCTCATGTCCACGTAGCCGACATGCTTGCCGGCCGCCTGCTCGCTCTGCACGATGCCGGGAATGGCCTGGTTGTAGGCGGCTCTGTGCTGCTCCTCGCCGGCGCTGGTGGACACGATCAGCGACG
This sequence comes from Streptomyces sp. NBC_01477, assembly GCF_036227245.1. Lineage (GTDB taxonomy): Bacteria > Actinomycetota > Actinomycetes > Streptomycetales > Streptomycetaceae > Actinacidiphila. The sequence continues at coordinate 8,315,535 of NZ_CP109445.1, read as the reverse complement.
CCAGCAGCACGGTGGCGTCGGGCACGTCGGCGGTGATCTGGTCGACCAGGGACTTCAACCGGGCGGTGGCCGTGGAGACCTGGTAGTTCCCGTTGAGGTCGTTGGTCCCGATCTCCAGTGTCACGACATTGGGCCGGTAGCGGGCCAGGGAGGCGTCGGCCAGGGCGGCGATCTGGTCGATGCGGTACCCGGAGTGCCCCTCGTTGTCCGGGTCGGACATCGTGCCGTTGCGCAGGGTGCCGACGAAGTCCGACGGATGGCCGTCTGCCACCAGCTCGTTGCGCAGCGGGCCTCGGTAGCCGTTGCCGGTACTGCTCCCGACGCCCCATGTGATCGAGTCGCCCAGCGGCATCACGGTCAAGGCTGTCATCGACGCCGCCGGCGTGGCGGCTGCCGCGGTCACGCCGGCTGCCGCGGCGAGCGAGCCGGTGGCGAGCGCGACCAGGAGGGCGGACAGTGGTCTTCTCATCGCTTCACGCTCCGATCGGGCGCGGACACGGGGGTCATCGGTAACCGGCCGCGGCGATGTCGGCCTGGACTGCGTTGTCGGTGGCGTCCGAGGGGTAGCCGGCGACGATGGCTCCTTCGTAGAAGGTGCCTTGGGACTGGTTGGTGTTGCCGTTGCAGCAGTCGCCGCCGCTGCCGAGGATGATGGCCCCTTGCTTCTTCATGGGGCTGTAACCCGGGGGCAGTCCCCCGTCCCAGAGGGTGCTCAGGCCGCCGGACTGGGCGTTGGCGCCCTTGATCGCGAATCTGGACGTGCCGTTGTTCTTGAGCATCGCGGTGACGTACTTGCTGGTGAAGGCGTGCTGGTTGGTGTTCCAGGACTGGCTGCCGCCGGAGTAGAGGCCGTATTCGAGATCGGCCTGTACCCACGGTCCGGTGCCGGAGCAGCCGCCGAACCAGCAGCTGGTGCCGAAGTAGATGGCGTCCATGGCGCCGGCGCCGTCGGCCCTGCGGTCGGTCTCACTGTTACCGTAGTCGAAGCAGCAGCCGCTGTTGACATGCGTGCCGCTGGTCACCATGTACGCGCCTTCGGGTGCGCTGCCGGTGGGCACACCGGTCAGGTGGCCGTCCCGCCAGTAGCTGTTGCCGGGCTTGATGTACAGCGAGTACGCCTTCGAGCCGCCGACGGTCAGCGACTCGGAGGTCGCACTCGCGGCGGTGTCCGAGCCTCCGACACCGCCGGGGCCCTGGTAGCCCATGTTGTTCCCGTGCCCCGACTGGTCGTAGACCGTGGTGATCACGCAGGAGGTGCCGGAGCAGAAGGCGTCCTGCGCCGCGGCGTCGGCCGGGCCGCCCGCGCTGACCACCCCGATGTTCCGGGTGGCGCTGTCGGACGAGCGCCTGACCTGGTAGAGGCTGCCGCTGTAGGACGAGTAGAGCGCCCTGACCGTGCTGTGTGCGGCCACGCACGGCGTGCCGCCGGCGGCGTAGATGTCGCACGCGTGGGATCCGCCGGCAGGAGGCGTCGTCGTGGTCGAGGTGGTCCACTTCTGGTTGCCCTGCCCGTTGCACGTCCACAGGATGACCGCTGTCCCGTTCGCGGTACCCGCGCCGTTCACGTCCAGGCACAGCCCCGACTGGACACCGGTGACCGACCCGTCGGAATTGTGCCGCCACTGCTGGTTCGGCTGTCCGTTGCAGGTCCAGATGAGCACCGGCGTGCCGGGAGTGGTCTGCTGGTGCGAGGCGTCCACGCAGCGGGTGCCGCCCAGCGTCTGCAACTGCCCCGAGGAGGTGAACTCGAAGGCCTGGCCGGACTGGCTGTTGCAGTCGTAGATGTCCAGCACCGTGCCGGCCGTGGAATCACCGCCCTTCACGTCGAGGCAGCGTCCCGACGCAACGCCCACCAGAGGCGCCGCCGCCGCCTGTGCGGTGTCGGGTGTCATCAGTACGGCTGTGAGGACAGCGGCGAGCAGGGCCAGCACGGTGGCGACCGCGGCGAAGGGGCTGCGCCGTCTGTGCGGGCGCCAGGTGGCGGGGAGAACGAGGGAAGGCAGCATGGGTGTGGCTCCTTGGTGGGGGGAGGGGACGCGGCGGCCACCCGGTCGGCACGAGGGCCTACCGGGCGGCCTTCGGCGCAGGGGTCAGCCGAACGTCCAGTGCTGGTTGGACTGGCCGTTGCAGGTCCACAGCTCGGCCAGGGCGCCGTTGGCCGTCGAGCCCCCGGTGACGTCCAGGCACAAGCCGGACTGGGTGCCGGTGACGGTGCCGTCGGAGTTGACACTCCACTGCTGGTTCGCCCCGCCGTTGCAGGTCCAGATCTCCACCTTCGTGCCCGGGGTGGTCTGGTGGTTGTAGGCGTCCAGGCACAGCTGGCCGCCGCCGGAGGAGACCGCCAGCTGACCCGACGAGGTCCGCGTCCAGGTCTGGTTCGCCTGGCCGTTGCAGTCCCATATCTGCACCTGGGTGCCCGCAGTGGTGGACGAGTCCGGCACGTCCAGGCACTTGCCCGCACCCACCGCGTGCAGCGCACCCGTCGTACCCGTGCCACCGCCGCCGGAGGTGCCGCCCAGGGCGGAGGCGGCGGCGTTGTAGGCCGGCTTCGGCTGGAAGTTGGAGTCGTACATCGTCGCGGCGCCGTATCCGGGGAAGGTGCCGGGGATCCAGGAGTTCGCGTCGTCCACGCCCCACTGCGAGACGCCGACGCAGCGCGAGACCGCCAGGCAGGCCTTGGTGACGTTGCTGTAGTCGGTGGCCTGCTGCTGCAGGGAGCTGCTGCTGGTCGGCAGCTGGATGCGGTCGTCGAGTTCGGTGACGGCCACGTCCAGGCCGAGGGCGGCGAAGCGCTGCATGTTGGCCTGGAGGTCGGACGGGACCTGGCCGACGATGAAGTGGCTCTCGAATCCGATTCCGCCGAGCGGCACTCCTTGCGAGAGCAGGGTCTTGGCCAGGTTGTACAGGGCGTTGCTCTTGGCGTTCTGCCCCTCGATGTTGTAGTCGTTGATGTACAGCTTGGCGTCGGGGTCCGCGGCGTGGGCGGTGCGCAGGGCCTCTGCGAAGTAGCCGGAGCCCATCGCCTTGTAGAAGGCGTCGTTGACGTACGAGCCGTCGCCGTTGAAGGGTTCGTTGACCACGTCCCAGGCGTAGATGCGGCCCTTGTAGTGGTTGACCTCGGTGGTGATGTGGGCGTCCATGGCCGCCTTGACCTGGCTGGAGGGCAGGTTGCTGACCCACGACGGCAGCTGTGCGTGCCACACCAGGTTGTGCCCGCGGACGCGCATGTTGTGCGACGTGGCATAGGACATGATCTGGTCGCCGGGGCCGAAGTTGTACTGGCCGTTGCCGGGCTCTGTGGTGTCCCACTTCATCTCGTTGCCGGGGGTGACCATGTCGAACTGGGCGTTGGAGATGGCCATCTCGTTGCTGTTGCCCAGGTCGGATGTGGTGAGGGCGGTGCCGAAGTAGCGGTTCTGCGCCTCGGCGAGGCTGCGCAGCGAGGTCGCCGCCTGCGCGGGGCCGGCCGTGCCGAGAGCGAGCAGTGACGCGCCAACCAGCGCGACGGCCAAACCCGCGGCCAGAGCGCCCGAGCGGGCCGGCCGCAGACGCGGCAGCCGGTGGGTGGGGGTGTGGGGGGACATGCGGACTCCTGCGGTCGGTTTGACGGCGCGGTGCCGGTGGGCGACACCGCGGCGCGTGGTCATATTCCGGTGATGGTCCATTCGTTGTTGGTGTTGGAGTTGGGTGCCCACATCACTGTGGTGGAGCCGGCTGTGGTGTTGCCGCTGCCGTCGAGGGCGGTGCCGGTACCGCGGTTGACGATCTGGTAGCGGTTGTTGCCGAGGCTGGTGAGGGACCACTGCTGGTTGTTGCCGCCGTTCCAGGCGGATTGCCGGGCGGGGGCGCCGTTGGCGGTGTCGCCCCAGCTGTCGGCCACCATGCCGTTGGTGCGGTTGACGATGCGGTAGTAGCCGCTGCCGAGGTCGATGAGCTGCCACTGGAGGTTGGTGCTGCCGTCGTAGTTCCACTGCTTGAGGTTGGAGCCGGAGGCGACGCTGCCGCCGCTGTCGAGGGCCAGCCCGCTGGTGACGTTGGCGATCTTGACGTACCCGGTCCCGGTGCCACCGCCGCCGAGCGCGGGGATCTGGCCGGAGAAGGTGAGCTTGACCGTGTACGCCAGCGCGTTGAAGGGTGCGCCGGAGGAGGGCATCGCCAGGTGCAGCCCGGAACCGTCCTGCGTGGGGGCAGGCAGGACGGTGTAGCTGCCTGCGGTGTTGTCGAGCAGCTGGGCACTGGTCAGGCTGCTGATGGTGAACTGGTTGGAGTTCAGCGTCGTGATGGTCATGGTGCTGCCCTGCCAGCCCAGTGCGGTGGCGTAGAGGATCCTGTTGTCCTGGCTGCGGGTGAACCGTACGTCCTTGGCGGTGCCGGCTTTGGGGCCGCTGAAGGAGCCGCCGCCCATCGCGGTCGGGCCCTCGCCGTAGCTGGACCAGGAGCGCGTGCCGTAGACGGCTTCTCCGAAGCGGCCGAGCCAGTCGCCCATGGCGCGCAGGATCGTCTGCTGCCCCGAGGGGATGGTGCCGTCGGCCATGGGGGCGATGTTGAGCAGCATGGTGCCGCCCTTGGCGGTCCGGTCGATCAGCGCGTGCAGCAGTGCCTGGGCGGTGTAGTAGCCGATGCCCACCGTGTAGCACCAACTGGAGGAGGAGATGCTGTCGTCGGTCAGCCAGTAGGGGGACATCAGGCCCGCGGGGCCGCCCCGCTCGAAGTCGAAGACCTCGCCCTTGTTGTCGAAGCCGTCCTTGTAGGTGGCGACGACGTCCTTGTTCCACGCGACGGCCTGGTTGTAGTAATACGCCAGGAACTGCAGCCGGGCGGACTCCTGCACCAGGCCCAGGTCGAAGTCCTGCCAGATCAGGTCGGGCTGGTAGCCGCTGATCACCTCGGCCAGTTTGTTGTACCAGAGCTGGTTCTCCGCGGACGAGCCCTGCTGCCCGTAGAGGATGCGCAGGGTCGCGTCCGACTGGTAGGGCACGTGGTCGTAGTAGCCGTTGAAGTGGTAAGCGTGGTGGAGCGAGGCCATGAACTTCATTCCCTGGCCGCGGATGGCCTGCGCGTGCTGGCCCACCAGGTCGAGCCCCGGGCCGTGCTTGACCGAGTTCCACGGGTTGGACGAGCTGTTCCACATGGAGAACCCGTCGTGGTGCTCCGCGACCGGCCCGGCGAACCTCGCTCCCGCGGCCTTGAACAGCTGCGCCCACGCGCTGGGGTCGAAGTTGCCGCCCTGCGAGGCCAGTTTGGGCGCGAACTGCACGAAGCTGCCGGCCTTGTCCCGGGCGCCGTCGATGAAGTTGCTGTACGGCCACACCGAGGGATCACCGTAGGTACCGATGTGGTGCTGGTTCTCGGCCGAGCCGCCGATGTACATGTTGCGCGGATACCACTCGTTCCCGAACGCCGGGACGCTGAAGACGCCCCAGTGGTAATAGATCCCGAACTTCGCGTCCTGGAACCAGGCAGGCGCCGGAGGATGCTGGTCGACGGAGGACCAGCTCGCGGTGTAGCTGCCGGGGCCGTCGGTCGCGGCAGCGTCGGGTGCGAACCGCAGCAGCCCGGCAGTAGCAGCTGCTCCGGCTGCCGCCAGCAGGCTACGCCGGCTTGGCTGGAAGGGTGAGGAGGACATGGGGGCCTCTCAGCAGATCGGCGGGGGGAGGACCGGGGACCCCGGCTGCTGCGGGATCCCCGGTCGGCCGGAGGGCGGCGGATCAGCCGCGTGTCCATTTCTGGTTGCTGCTGCCGGTGCAGGTCCACAGCTCCAGCAGGGTGCCGTTGCCCGTTCCCGCACCGGTGGCGTCCAGGCACAGGCCGGACTGCGAGCCCGTGATGGTGCCGTTGGCGTTGAGCGTCCACTTCTGGTTGGCGCCGCCGCTGCACGTCCAGATGTCCACCTTGGTGCCAGGGCTCGTGCCCTGGCCCGAGGCGTCGAGGCAGTCGCCGCCGTAGACGCGCAGCTCACCGGCCGAGGTGCTGGTCCACTGCTGGTTGGCGCCGGCGTTGCAGTCCCACAGCGCCACCTGGGTGCCGGACGTCTGCGACTGGTTCGGCACGTCCACGCACCGGCCCGAGCCGGCTCCGACGATCGTGGCCGTGGTGCCGCCGCCGGTGCCGCCGCTGCCGGGTGTGATGGACAGGTTGTCGAACTGGGCCGTCTCGGTCTGAGCGGTCTGGAAACCGACCTGTCCGCCGGCAAAGCTGTAGTCGTTCACGGAGCCGACCGCCGCACCGTCGATCACCGCGGAGATGGTCGAACCGGAGAAGGTGAGACCCAGGGTGTGCCACCGGTTGGTGCCCAGGGCGGCCACCGTGCCGTGAGCCAGGGTGGACGTGGTGCCGTTGGTGCTCGAGCTCAGGATCGACCACGCTCCCGCGTCAGTCACCCGCAGGTGGTAGGCGTTCAGCCCGCCCGTCGTCGTGTAGTCCTGCGAGTTCGCGCGGCCCAGCAGGTCCGCGTATCCCGACTGCTCCAGCAGCACGTCGGAGGAGACGGTGTAGTTGCTCCAGCCCACGTCACCGAGCAGGGCATGCGGATCGGACAGCGCGTCCCAGGTGATCGGCTTCTGCGGGCTCATCTGGCGCTCGCACATCCCGCTGCGGCCGGCTCCGCAGGCGGTCGTCTCGAAGGCGCCCTGCCAGTCCATCAGGTACTTCGCCTCGGAACCCGTCGCGTAACTGTTGAAGGAATCGCTGTACGGCAGGCTCAGACTGCCTGCGGCGGGCCCGGTGGCGGTGCCCTTGCCCTGGCCGATGGTGGTGGTCAGCGTGTAGACGTAGCCGGGCTGCGCGGTCAGGCTGAAGCTCCCGTTGGAAGGAGTGATGTCCGCGGCGTGCACGAAGTAGTCTGCCTGGCTGTTGGAGTTGACCTTCGTCGACCACACGTGCACGGGCCCGGCCGACAGCCCGCCGGCGACAGTGAAGTTCAGCGTCTGGGCACTGGCGGCATCCATCGTCTCGACGACCGTGGAGTAGTCCGAGTTGTTGGCGGACTTCAGCGACACATAGCTGCCGTTGCTGCGGTTGCCGCCCATGTATCCGCTGGAGGAGTCGAGGTACTTCCAGCCAGGAGCGGTGAACTGGGTCGTCTGCGCCATCACCCAGGCGTTCTTCCCGATCGAGTACGAGCCCGACCACGGCTGCGAGGCCAGCGCGACACCCATCGTGGGATACGGCAGGTTCGGCGTGACCGCCGCGACGACCGGCCAGTTGAGATACGCCGTCATCTTCCCGTCGATATAGCCCCGGTTGATGCCCCGCGCCATCGCCTGCGCACCGCCGTTGTAGTCGTCCGACCCGTTCTCACTCGCCCACAACTGCTTGCCCGACGACAGAGCAGCCGCCGGCACCGAGCAGTTGGACTGCGCCGAGCGATACCCGCACGGATAGTGCGTGCCGATCACGCCCACCGAGCCGGCGAACGTCGGGTTGGAGTCGATGTCATTGGCGATGGACCAGTCCGAGTCCGCCCCGACGATCGTGACACCGGAATAGCCGTTGGAGTTCAGCGCGCTCCGCAACTGCTCGTACCACGAGACGTTGTAACCCCGCTCGTTCCACCCGCCCAGGTAGTCGATCGTCAGACCGTGCTGCTTGGCACAGCCCAGCCACGAGACGAGGTAGTTGACCATATCTGTGGACCAGAAATTGCCGTTGCCGATCCACCCGGGCGCACCCCACGCCAACCCGTACAGCTTCAGGTTCGGGTTGCGCGCCTTGGCCTGCTCCATCAGCCACCACTCATAGCCCCGATTGCAGTTCAGATCGGACCTGGTGTGCTGATGACTCGGCTCCGCCCCCGACGTGGAGTTGGTGTCGCCCCCGATCTCCGCCTTCAGGATCTGCAAGGAGGCGCCGTAACCGGGCCGGAACAGGTAGTCCAGGACCTGGCTGCGCTGAGGCTCCGGATAGTCGATCAGGAGCCGGCTGTTGCCGCCCCCACCGCTGATCGCACCGACGCCGTCGAAAGTCCGGCCGCCGGACGCTCCATTGATCGTGATCGACGTCGCGGCGTTGGCCGGCGCGGCGACCGTACCCACGATGCCGCCGGCGGCCATGACGAGCCCGACGAGGACGGCCGTCGAGACTCGCATTCGCCGGAACAATCGGCTGAGTGCTGACACAGTGCGTTCCTTTCGCAAAGGCGCAACGGGTGGGGTGCCGGATGGGCGGGGGCCGCCCGCCCCTGGCCGCCGCGTACGGCTGGTCCGGCGTTCGCCGGGACGGCGGTCGGTCGCCGCCCCGGCAGTCTCGCGAGGTGAGCCGTTCAGCTCAAGGACCACTGCTGGTTGGACTGGCCGTTGCAGGTCCACAGCTCGGCCAGGGCGCCGTTGGCCGTCGAGCCCCCGGTGACGTCCAGGCACAGCCCGGACTGGGTGCCCGTGACCGTGCCGTTGGAGTTGACACTCCACTGCTGGTTGGGTTGCCCGTTGCAGGTCCAGATCTCCACCTTCGTGCCCGGGGTGGTCTGGTTGTTGTAGGCGTCCAGGCACAGCTGGCCGCCGCCCGAGGAGACCGCCAGCTGACCCGACGAGGTCCGCGTCCAGGTCTGGTTCGCCTGGCCGTTGCAGTCCCATATCTGCACCTGGGTGCCCGCCGTGGTGGACGAGTCCGGCACGTCCAGGCACTTGCCCGCACCCACCGCGTGCAGCGCACCCGTCGTACCCGTGCCACCGCCGCCGGAGGTGCCGCCGGTGATCCTGTACATCACCGTGCCGTGGGCGGGCACCGAGGCGCTGATGGTGCCGGAGGTGGTGGACGTCGCGCCCGACCACAGGTCGGTCAGGCTGTAGCTCGACGCACCGGTCTTGCCGATAGCGGCGGCCGACGTACTGATGGTCGCCGTCGACCCGGTCTCGTTGAACAGCGCCACGGACACATCGCCGTTGGCCAGCGGCTTGGCCAGGACGTCCAGCCCGCCGGACGAGGAGACCATCGTGCCCTGCTTGCCCAGCGGGTCCTGGTCGACCGCGATCACCCGGGAGTTGGTCAGCGTGGACAGGGTGGCCGCGCTGGCCGAGGCGATGTTGGTGCCGGCGATCAGGGGTGCGGCCATCTCCGCCCACAGGCTGAACTCGGTACGGCTCTCCGTGGTGGTCAGCGAGCCGTTGCCCACCTCCAGCATGTCCGGGTCGTTCCAGTGCCCGGGCCCGGCGTAGGAGGCCAGTCCCACGTTGCTGTGGAATATGGACAGCATGCTGGAGTAGCTGGCCTGGATGTCACCGGTGGTACGCCAGCTGTTGCCGACGCCGGCTCCCCAGGTCCACACGTTGTCCTGGCCCCAGTTGCACAGGCTGTAGAGGATCGGACGGCCGGTTGCGGCGAGGGCGTCGCGCATGGCGGTGTAGCGGGACTGGGCGTTCACACCGGAGTTGTTGCAGTTGTCGTACTTCAGGTAGTCCACGCCCCAGGACGCGAATGACTGCGCGTCGGTGGTCTCGTGGCCCAGGCTGCCGGGGTATCCGGCGCAGGTCGCCGTTCCCGCGTCCTCGTAGATGCCAAGCTTCAGGCCGAGGGAGTGCACGTAGTCCGCGGTGCCCTTGATCCCGTCGGGGAACTTCGCGGGGTCGGGCACGAGGTGCCCACCGCTGTCGCGTGAGTGGGTCAGCCAGCAGTCGTCGATGTTGACGTAGGTGTAGCCGGCGGCCTGCATCCCGTTGCTGTGCATGGCCTGCGCCGTCGACTTGATCAGCGACTCCGACACGTTGCACCCGTAGGCGTTCCAGTCGTTGAACCCCATCTGCGGGGTCGTCGCCAGCCCGTTGCCCAGTGCGGCGGCGGGCTGCGCGGCGCCCAGGGTGGCCAGGGGTGCCGCCGCGGAGAGCAGGGCGACGGAGAATGTGAGCGCTAACGTCCTCCGGAGGGACCGAGGGGCTGGCGGCTGGGGCGAACGCTTGGCTCGCGCACTGAACAGGGGCATGATTCCTTGACTCCTGAACCTGATGGCGGGGGGACATGGGGCGGGGGGCGGGTGCTGCGGTGGTCCTCCGTGGTGTCCCGGAGGACCACCTACCCCACCCCCCACGGGTGAGGTGGTCAGCGGTAGCCGACTGCGGCGACGTTGGCCTGGACCGCGTTGTCGCCGGCGGTGCCGGCCCCGTTGGCGTCCGGACACAGGCCCGACTGGACGCCGGTGATCGACCCGTCGGAGTTCTGCCGCCACTTCTGGTTCGGCTGGCCGTTGCAGTCCCATGTCCGAAGTGCGGTCTCCCCTGCGTGTCGACGCCGCCGCCGGCATCGAGGCAGCGCCACCACGGCGATGACGGCGGGCGCCGGCGAGCTGCGTGCGAGAAGGACTTCGGTACCGAACGGATGAAGACTGCATGGTCTGTCCTTGGCGATATGGGGGGAAGGACCAGCTTTGTTAGCGTTAACCTCAAGGCTCCTCGACACGGGTGGGCCATGAGCCACAACGCGAGGCATGGGATGAATTTACAGGTGGCTGGCTGGTCGATGTCCAGACCCCTGCGTCGCCTATCTCAATTCACGCCGAGCCACCAGGGCTCTTCACTTTTTAGGCAGCTGACGACATGCCGACTGTCGCCGTCGGAAGAGAGAGGAGATGGGATTGATCGCCCCGAATATCTCGTCTCATCGTCAGGGCGCCGGCCGGCGCGGGCAACCCGGTCGCACCCGTGGCCGGCTGTGGGCCGGCCACGGGTGTCAGCCGATCGGATCAGCTGAGGTTCCACTGCTGGTTGCTGCCGCCGTTGCAGGTCCACAGTTCGGCGAGTGCGCCGTTGGCGGTGGAGGCTCCCGTGACGTCGAGGCACAGGCCGGACTGGGTGCTGGTGACGGTGCCGTTGGAGTTGACGCTCCACTGCTGGTTGGCGCCGCCGTTGCAGGACCAGGTCTCGACCTTGGTGCCGGCGGTGGTCTGGTTGTTGTAGGCGTCCAGGCACAGCTGCGAGCCGCCGGAGAAGACCGTCAGCTGGCCCGAGGAGGTACGCGTCCAGCTCTGGTTGGCCTGGCCGTTGCAGTCCCAGATCTGCAGCTGCGTACCGGCCGTGGTCGAGGAGTTCGGCACATCCAGGCACTTGCCCGCGCCCACCGCGTGCAGCGCGCCCGTCGTACCCGTACCACCGCCACCGCCGGAACCGTAGTTGACGGAGTTGATGTTGGTCTGGACGGCGTTCTCGGTGGCGTCGGACGGGTAGCCGGAGGTCATGACGCCCTCGTAGAAGGTGCCCTGGGCGCCCTTGCTGTTGTCGCCGCCGGTGCCGAGGATGATGGCGCCCTGCTTCTTCATCGGGTTGTAGCCCGAGACGTTGGGACGTACCCCGTCGTAGAAGGTGGACAGGCCGCCGGACTGGGCGTTGCCGCCGCGGATGGCCCAGTGGTTCGGTTCGCCCTTGATGATGGCGGTGGTGTAGCGGTAGTTGACCGTCGGGTCACCGGAGTTGAGGTGCTGGTTGACGCCGGAGAACAGGCCGTTCTCCAGGTCGGCCATGATCCACGGGCCGTTGCCCGAACCGTAGCCCCAGACCTTGATGTTGCCGAAGTAGATGGCCTCCATGGTGCCGTTGCCGTCGTCGCGGCTGTCGGTCTCGGCGTTGCCGTAGTCGAAGCAGCAGCCGCCGTTGTAGTGGGTGCCGTCGAAGATGGCGTACATGCCTTCGGGGTTGTCGCCGGTGGCGATGCCGCTGGTGTGGTTGTTGCGGTAGCCGGTGCCGGGGGCGACGAACACGCCGTAGGCCTTGTGGCCGCCGACCGTGGTGGGGGCCGCGGTGGCGTTGGCGAGGTTGTCCGGGCCGCCGGCCGCACTGCCGGCCGGCGCCTGGGTCAGGTTGTTGCTCCGACCGGACTGGTCGTAGATCACGGTGATCACGCACGAGGTCCCGGAGCAGAAGGAGTCCTGCGAGGCCGCGTCCGCGTAACCGCCGGCACTCAGCAGCCCGATATCCTTCGTCGCACTGTCCGAGGCACGCCGCACCTGGTACAGAGGCCCGCTGTACGACGAGTACAACGCCCGCGTCGTACTGTGCGCCGCCACACAGGGCGTACCAGCGGACTGGTAGATGTCACACGGGAGGGAACCGGCCGCCTGCGAGGTATGTGTGCCGCCGACCATGACGCCGGCCGCGAGAGCGACGGACGCACCCGCCGTCAGCGTCCATCGCCTGATCCGGCGGAAACGTTGAGCAACTGCTGATGACATCAGCATCCTCCTTGTCTCGTGGGAGTACGCCGTCGGGAGCGGCGATACGAGCCTTCGAACGGCAGGACCGCAGAGCGCGAGACCCGACAGCAAGGGAAAGGGCACACGGAAGCCAGGAACCCGAGCCGGTGGCACATGGTGTGTTCGGGCCGGTCGCAGGTGGTGCCTTCCGCGCGCGGTGGTACGTGGCGCGCGGCGCCGCCCGTCGTACATGCTGGGGAGAGCAGGAACGGGCGGCACCGCTGTGAGCGTTACCCCATGCCAACGCTCACGTCCGCGTCAGGAGCAGGTGAGCGAAGGTGTCGACGGCGTGCCGTTGGCGAGGAACCCGAAGGTGGTGGAGGCCGAGGGCTGGAGCGAGCCGTTGTAGGACACGTTGGTCACCGACGCCGCCGACCCACTGGTGGACAGCGTCCCGCTCCAGACCTGGGTGATGCTCTGCCCGCTGGACAGGGTCCATCGGACCGTCCAGCCGCTGATCGCCGCGCTGCCGGCGGTGACCTTGACCTCCCCCTGGTAGCCGCCCGACCAGGAATTCGTGGTGGAGTACGTCGCCGTGCACGCGCCTCCTCCGGTGCCGCCGGTGGTGGTTCCACCGGTCGTGGTTCCGCTGGTCGTGCCGCCGTTGGTCGTCCCTGAGGACGTCCCGCCTGTCGCGGTGCCCGTAGCGGAGTTGAGTGCGTTGAGGACGGAGGTGTAGGCGGGTTTGGCGTTGCCGTTGCTGTCGAAGAGCAGGGGGTTGTCGCCGGAGCGCCAGGAGTCGCTGTCGCGGATGCCCCAGACGGTGATGCCGGTGCAGCGGGCGACGTTCAGGCAGGCTTGGACGGTGTTGGTGTACTGGGTGGTGCCGGCTTGGGCGATGTCGAGTTCGGTGAGCTGGACGTCGACGCCGAGGGCGGCGAAGTTGCTGAGGGTGGTCTGGAAGCTGGAGGGGGGTCCGCTGTTGCCGAAGTGGCTCTGGAAGCCGACGCAGTCGATGGGGACGCCGCGGGACTTGAAGTCCTTGACCATGGTGTAGACGCCCTGGGTCTTGGCGTCGGACCAGTTCTCGATGTTGTAGTCGTTGTAGCAGAGCTTGGCGTTGGCATCGGCGGAGCGGGCGGTGCGGAAGGCGTGCTCGATGAAGCCGTTGCCGAGCTTGTCCTGGAAGGGTGAGCTGCGGTGCTGGCCGCTGCCGCCGTCGGCGAAGGCCTCGTTGACCACGTCCCAGGCGTAGATCTTGCCCTTGTAGTGGGTCATCTCCTGCGTGATGTGGTTGTCCATGGCGGACTGCAGGTCGGATGCGGACAGGTTCGAGACCCAGGAGGGCAGCTGGTTGTGCCAGACCAGGGTGTGGCCGCGCATCCGCTGGCCGTGGGCCTGGGCATGACTGACGATCTGGTCCGCGGGACCGAAGTTGAAGTTCCCGCGGGACGGCTCGGTGGTGTCCCACTTCATCTCGTTCTCCGGGGTGATCATGGTGAATTCCCGGTCGAGAATGGTGGAGTACGCCGAGGTGCCGAGCTTGCCCGCCGGCACCGCCGTACCGAAATACCGGCCCGACTGCGCAGCAGCCGACCCCAGCGAACCCGCCGCCGCAGCATGGGTGGCGAACGTGCCCATACCGACGACGGCCAGTGCCGCGCTGGCTGCTAATCCGGTGATCGCGGCCACAGCACTTCTGCCGCCGTGCTCTCTCTTGAACCATGACATTGTAGGATTTCTCCTTTGTGTGGGGGGAGGCATCCGCCGAACCGATGCCCGTACGGCGGCCGGCACGCCAGGCCTCCTGGGCGCGGGCCGCTCCCTGTCACCTCCAGGGAAGACCGCGGGTTAGCGCTAACATGCCAGGGGGCGGACGGGCCGTCAGCGTACGAGGCGGCACGGACAGATGCCGACGTACACCCTTCCGCGCGAAGAAGCGGCTCACGAGCCTCAACGGGCCGACTGAGGCAACGTCACACCGATTACTGCGGGCAACCTGAGTGCGGCTGACCTGCGGTTCAGTGAGCGTTAACATCCATCTCGCCCCATCCGCTTGTGCGATGCGACTCTGGGAGACACACGAGTGCGCCGAAACTTCCGAATGTTTCACAAACGTTTCGGGCACTCTAGGTCGCCGAGTGAGTGGCGTCAATGCATCGCGCGGATTCCCTCCCTTCCGGTGGCCGGGCGGTCTCGGGCACATACCTGGCGCGCGGGCCGAGGACGCTCCCCGGAGGGAGCGCACCCCGTCATCCCACAGCGCGCGTCCGGTAGATCGTCGTCGACCGGTAAGGATGCCCCGGGCGCAGCCATGTGGGCGGATAGTCCGGCCGCCGGGGCGAGTTGGGGAAGTGCTGGGTCTCCAGTGCGACGCCGGTGCGCCGCCGCAGCGGATGGGATCCCGGAGCTTCGCCGAAGCCCTGCCCCGCCGCGGCCGGGGCGGATGGCGTGTTGGCCGTGTACACCTGCAGTCCCGGCTCGGTGGTGAGGCACTCGATCACCCGGCCCGTCGCAGGATGGCTGAGCACCGCCGCCAGGCGCAGCTCACCGCCCTCGCCTCGCAGGACCCAGTTGTGGTCGTAGCCGCCCCCGGCGAGGGCGAGTTGCTCGTCATCGCAACGATCGAGGACCTGGCCCAGCCGGCACGGGCCGGTGAGATCGAAGGAAGTGCCCGCGACCGCCTGCGGCGGACCGGACAGCGGGATGAGTGCGGAGTCCACCGGCGTGTAGGAGTCGGCCGCGACGTACAACTCGTGGTCATGCACCGTACTCCGCCTGCTGCCGGAAAGGTATAGCGGCCCACCGTGGCACCGAGGTAGCGCGCCACGGTGAGCTTGTCCTGAACGCCGTCCGGCGTCAGCACCACGTCAGCCGACCGTCCGTCGAGCCGCGTCCAACCGGGACACCAGCAGGACGACACGCCTGCCACCTGCGCGACGTCCGCCATCGTGGGGGCCCGGCGGCGAGGCCCCCGATGAGGGGTCTCTGCGGTGTGCGACATGGCTCTCCGATCCGTGATGGCCTAAGCGTTAGCGCTCACAGATGTGCCAGTCAAGACATCGTCCGACCTGACCGGAAGATTGCTTTGCCAGCGGATTGCTTGTGCTCTCACCTGTGACCGCACCACGGCTCTGTGCACCTTCGGCTGCGGCGGACGGCCCGCGGTGGCCCGCAGGGAGCAACCAGGGACTCCCCTCCAGGCGCACCCGAACGGGAAGAGGGGAAGCCCCGCGTGCACGCCTCTTGAGGTTCGGACCGAGAATGTGTCAGTCTCATTTCGACACTCGCCAGCCCGGTTCTCGTGAATCCGATCGCCTGCACCTACCTCGCTGTGAGCGCTCACATTCTCCCAGGAGTTGTTCCGTGATCAGAGGAACAGGATCGACCTGGGCAAACCACCGGTGCGCTCCGTCTGCGGACTCTCCGGTGTGCGGCAGCGCAACCGGAATGATCTCGGGAACGCCGCCACGGACACTCCGACTGCGAGCGTCACCTCTCCGAAGAGACTGATGCATCCCCGCCGCCGCGGCGCGGCATAGGTGCTATTGCGGCACGTGTGGCCGGCGCCACCGAGTCCTCCACCACGTTCGGCGGCACCCGTTCTCAGCAGCCCGTTCTCTCGAAAGGAAGATTCATGTCCGTCACGTTCCCCCCACCCACCGGGCTACGCCGCGGCAGACCGCTCGCGGTGCTCCTGCTGGTTCTGGCCCTGGCCGTGGCAGCAGCCATCTTCGGAGGGCAGGCCGACGCCAGCGGGCCCGCCGCAGGCACGAGCACCTCCCGCCAGGCCGCTCCGGCGGCCGCGGCCGCCTCGTCGTTGCCCTGTGATCTGTATGCCACCGGCGGTACGCCGTGCATCGCCGCGCACTCCACGACCCGTGCCCTGTTCGCGGCGTACAACGGCCCGCTGTACCAGATCCAGCGCGCATCGGATCACAGCTACCGCGACATCGGGCTGCTGGCCGCCGGCGGTTACGCCGACGGGGCGTCCCAGGTCTCGTTCTGCTCCGGCACATCGTGCACGATCACCAAGATCTACGACCAGAGCAGCAAGCACAACGACATGCCGATCTCCTGGGGCGGCTACTGGAAGGGCCCCGGCGCCAACGGCGCCGATGTGGGTGCCGACGCCATGGCTCTGCCCGTCACGGCCGCGGGCCACCAGGTCTTCGGCGTCAAGGTCAACCAGGGTGTGGGCTACCGGCTCGACCACGCCAACGGCGCCCCCACCGGCGCCCAGCCCGAGGGCATCTACATGGTCACCTCGTCCAACTTCACCAACCAGTGGTGCTGCTTCGACTACGGCAGCGGTGAGAACACCCACACCGACACCGGCAACGCCACCATGAACTCCATCTACTGGGGCAACGCCTGCTGGTTCGGCGGCTGCACCGGCACCGGCCCCTGGGTCGAGGCCGACCTGGAGAACGGCATGTACCACACCGGGACCGGCTCCAACCACGACGCCAACAACCAGGGCGTCCACTACCCGTTCGTCAGCGCCTGGGAGAAGAACAACGGCACCAGCAACTTCACCCTCAAATACGGAAACGCCGCCTCAGGAGGACTGACCACGACCTATTCGGGCGCTCTGCCGAACGGCTACTCGCCCATGAAGACGGACAGCTCGATCATCCTGGGCACCGGCGGCGACAACAGCGTCTCCGGCCAGGGCGAGTTCTTCGAGGGCGCCATCACCGCCGGCTTCCCCACCGACGCCACCGAGAACGCCGTCCAGGCCACCATCGCCTCCGCCGGCTACGGCACCTCCACCGGCGGCACGGGCACCGGCGGCGCACTGCACGCTGTGGCGGCCGGCAGGTGCCTGGACGTCCCCAACTCCAGTCAGACCAACGGCACCCAGACCGAGCTGTGGGACTGCAACAACGGCGCGAACCAGCAGTGGACCGCCACGAGCGCCAAGGAACTGCGGGTCTACAGCGGCAAGTGCCTCGATGCGGAGGCGAGCGGTACGGCGAACGGCACCCGGGCGATCATCTGGGACTGCAACGGCCAGAACAACCAGAAGTGGAACGTCAACTCCGACGGCACCATCACCAACGCCCAGTCCGGCCTGTGCCTCGACGTCAGTGCCTACGGCACCGCCAACGGCACGCTCGTCCAGCTGTGGGCCTGCACCGGCGCCACCAACCAGAAGTGGAGCCGGAGCTGACACCGCCGTCTGCGGCTCGCCGGCCATCGAGCCGCTGGGCGAGGCATAGCCGCAGCAGTACGTGCTGACCCGAGGGCGGCGCCCGGACCGCCGCGGCGCCGCCCTCTCGCACCGTCCCTCCACGACGCAGAAAGCGAGCAGTCCATGAATCTCCTCCGTCGCGGCCGCCCTGGCCGCAGCCGGCCACCGAGAGGGGCTCTTGTCGCGACCCTCGCCATCGGTGCGGTCGTCGCCGCTCCGGCCGTGACATCGCACGCGGCCACGATGACGACCCTGTACGTCTCACCCACCGGCAGCGGCACCGCGTGTTCCGCCTCGGCCCCCTGCTCGGTCACCCAGGCGAAGTCCTCGGTCGAGGCCGTCGACGGGAACATGAGCGGCGATATCGTCGTGCAACTGGCCGGCGGAACGTACCGCTTGTCCTCCCCCCTGGTGCTGGGCAGCGCGGACTCGGGCAGCAACGGCCACCAGGTGGTCTGGCAGGCCGCTTCCGGGCAGAGTCCGGTGCTGTCCGGCGGGCAGCAGGTGACGGGTTGGACGGTCAAGGACGCGTCCGACAACATCTACGCGGCGTCGGTACCCGGCGGGGCCGACTCGCGGCAGCTGTACGTGGACGGCGCCCTGGCGCCGCGGGCGGCGATCTCCATCGCCCGCAGCGACGTGAACATCACCGCCGGCGGGATGACGATCGTCAATTCGGCGCTCAACTATCTCGCCTCGCTGCCGCAGCAGAACCGGATCGAGCTGGAGAGCCAGAACTCCTTCACCGACCGCTATGCCCCCGTGCAGTCCATCAGCGGCAGCACGATCACGATGCAGCAGCCGGCCTGGAACAACAACAACTGGGGCTACGACACGCTGGTCAAGCCCTTCGCCGGCGGCAGCCTCCAGCTGGAGAATTCCTATTCCTTCCTGAAGACCGCCGGCCAGTGGTTCCTCGACCCGCAGGCCGGACAGCTCTACTACAAGGCGCCGTCGGGGTGGTCGCCCACAGCACACGACATAGAGCTGCCGCGCCTGACCTCCCTGCTGCAGATCGGCGGCAGCTACTCCAGCCCCGCCCACGACATCACCGTCCAGGGGATCGCCTTCGAGCACACGACCTGGCTCCAGCCCAGCAGCTCCCTCGGCTACGCCGACCAGCAGAGCGGTGCCTTCCTGGGGCGCAGCTTCACCCAGCCCTCGGACTTCCTGACGTCCTGCCAGTCCGGCTGCCCGCTGTTCGAAGCCGCCCGCAACAGCTGGAGCCAGGTACCCGCGGCGGTTCAGGTCTCCGCGGCCCGCGGGATCGCCTTCACCGGTGACACCTTCGCGCACCTCGGCCAGGTGGGCCTCGGCATCGGCAACGACGCGGACGCCCACGCCTCCGGAGTGGGCCTCGGCGCGTGGTCGGTCACCGTCACCGGCAGCACCTTCTCCGACGACTCCGGCTCGGGCATCGTGGTCGGCGGCGTCCAGCCCGACGCCCACCACCCCTCCAACGCGGCGATGACCAACCAGGACATCACCATCCAGGGCAACCGGATCACCGGCGTCGCCAAGGACTACAAGGACATGGCCGGCATCCTGTCGACCTACGCCACCCACGCCGTCATCACCCACAACGAGGTCTCGAACCTCGCCTACGACGGCATCGACGTCGGCTGGGGCTGGGGCGCCAACGACCCCGGCGGCAGCCAGGACTACCGCAACCGCGGCCTTTACAACTACCAGCCCGTCTACACCACACCCACGACCCTGAAGAACACCGTCGTCAGCTACAACCTCGTCCACGGCACGAAGAAGGTCTTCCACGACGGCGGGAGCATCTACAACCTGTCCGCCAACCCCGGCGCCAGCATCGACCACAACTACATCTACGACAATCAGCACACCGTGGGCCTCTACCTCGACGAGGGCTCCCGCTACATCAACCTCAAGAACAACGTCATCCAGGACTCCGGCGTGTGGGCCTTCACCAACGCCGGCGGCTCGAACAACACCAACGACAGCACCTTCGACACCAACTGGTACAACTCCGGTGCCACCCAGGTGGCCACCGGCTCACCCCACAACAACGTCCTGACCGGCAACGTCCAGGTCAGCGGAACCAATTGGCCGTCAGCGGCACAACAGGTCATCGCGCAGGCCGGCGTGACCAGCAGCGGCGGCACGGGGAGCACCGGGGCGCTGCGCGCGGTGGGCGCGGGCAAATGCCTCGACGTGCCGAACTCCTCCACCACCCCGGGTACCCAGACGCAGATCCGGGACTGCAACGGCGGCGCCAACCAGACCTTCACCCGCACCTCCTCCGGGCAGTTGACGGTCTACAGCGGCACCAGCCAGCTGTGCCTGGACGCCAGCGGCCAGGGCACCACCCCGGGCACCAAGGTGGCCACCTGGACCTGCAACGGCCAGAACAACCAGCAGTGGACGTTCAACGCGAACGGCACCGTCTCCGGCGTGCAGTCGGGATTGTGCCTGGACGTCACCCAAGGCTCCACCGCCAACGGCGCGCTGGTCGAACTGTGGACCTGCAACGGCCAGAGCAACCAGCAGTGGACGCTCGGGTGACTCGCATCAGCGTGTAGTCCCAGCAGTGCCTGCCGCTGAACCGTGCATCAGGACCGCCGCCTCGCCCCGGGCGCTTCCGGGGCAGGGCGGCGTCGGGCCGTCACTGGTCGCCATCCGCGTGCGCTGCCCCGGAGCGGGCCGGTGGGCGGCTCAGCCGAACACGCGGCGCTGGATCTCGCGGCGGTAGTCCTCAAGGGTCTGGTCCAGGTGGACGGCGGCCGCCTGCGCAGCCGCCTCCGCATCGCCGTCCCTGATCGCCTGATGGATCGCCGCGTGCTCCGCCACCGCCTCCTCGGCATGTCCGCCGACCGTCCCGTGCAACCCGATGACGCTGGACTGCCGCTGAAGCCGACGGGCCTCACGGACCGCGTCCACCAGAAACGGATTCTGCGAAGCCTTCGCCACACTGAGATGGAAATCGTCATCACCGCGGTCGAACAGCTCACGCCGACCGGTCACATGACCCTCCCGGCACATCCCGGCCGCCTCTTCGATCGCCCGCAAGTCCGCCGGAGTCGCACGCGCCGCCGCCAGCCGACTGGCCGCCGCCTCCTGCACCCGGCGAAACTCGAACAACCGGTAGACATGATCAAGATCCGTCGGCAGGAAGAAACTCCCCCACAACGACGAACCCAGCATCCCCTGATCATTCGCCACAAACAGGCCACGGCCCTTCTGCGCACGGATCCGCCCGACGGCCGAAAGGATCTTCACAGCCTCACGCACCACCGTCCGACTGGTACCCAGCCGCGACGCCAACTGATTCTCCGTCGGCATCCGATCCCCCGGACGCAACCCCAACTCCGCGATAAGCCGCAGAATCTCCTCAGCCACACGCTCATAACCAGGCCGATACGCCCCAGTGCCCCCCGCGTCCGGCGGCACCGACACCGAGCCGCCGACCGCCGCACCAGCGGGACCACCGTCCAATGACCCGCCTCCGTCATCTCCCGCCGCCGACCACGCGGTACGCAGCCGGTCGGATGCCATACCGAAGCCTACATCGGCATTCCGAAGGCGAATACGTGTTCGACTTGCCCTGCCCACGCCCCTCCCATATCGTCGATTTGACTGGCGCCACATGGGGAGCTTGCTACGTGTGGCCAAAAGCATCGGCCGCTTCGCCTGAAACCTCAGGCCGGCGGGACGAGCGTCGCGCGCCTACGGTCTCCACCTGACGTCGGGGTTGATGTGGCCTGTCCAGTCGAAGACGGCCATATTGTCCCAGCCGTCACCGCTGTGGCTGATGTCCGCCGGGTCCCAGCCGTTGCCCGGGACCGCGTACCAGGTCGGCTCCCAGTAGAAGACGCCGATCGCCCCAGCGCTGCGGGCGGTGCTCTGTACCGCGTCGAACTCGGCGGCCTGGCCCTGCCAGGTGAGCGGGTATCCCGCACATCCGGAGGTGACCGAGTTGCCGGTTCCGTCGGCGTCCGCCGAGGTGAACGGGTACGCGGTCTCGGCGATGACGACATCCTTGCCGTAGCGGGACCTCATGTCGGAGACGACACCGCCCATGGTGGACAGCGAGCCGTGCCACATGCAGTAGTACGACAGGCCGGTGATGTCCCAGTTGACGCCCTTCGCCTTGATCCCGTCGTAGAACCAGCGTGCGTGCGCGTCGCTGTCCGCGTCCGCGGTGTGGATGACGACCTGGGTGGTGCCGCTGCACGCCTTGGTCGCGTTGTAGCCGGACTTCAGCAGCAGGCTGAGGTTGGTGAAGTCGTTGTTCACCACCCTGCCGTCGTTCCACAGCATCCCCGTGTTGATCTCGTTGCCGATCTGCACGCTGTCCGGCGTGGTGCCCTGGGCCTTGAGGCTGTTGCAGACGTCGTAGGTGTAGTTGTAGACGTCTGTCTGCAGCTGGCCGATGCCGTGGCTCTCCCATGCCGCCGGCTTGTTCTGCTGCCCCGGGTCCGCCCAGCTGTCGGAGTAGTGGAAGTCGACCAGCAGTTTCAGCCCCTTGGCCTTGACCGTCTTCGCGTACTGCAGCACCTTCGCCTTGTTGTTGTAGCCGCCGGCCGGGTTGTTCCAGACCCGCAGCCGGACGTAGTTGACGCCGGCATCCTTGAGGATGTCCAGCGGATCGCGGGCGTTGCCGCTCGCGTCGTAGTATTTCGCGCCGAGATCCAGTGCCCGCTGGGCGGTCGACACGTCCGCGCCGCGCATGCCGAGCGAGGTCGCCGCCGACGCGGACGACGAGGTGGCCGGTATGGCCACCGGCAGGACGAGGGCCGCCAGGAGCAGAGCTGACTTCACGTTCCTACCCGGTTTTCCCGTCATCATTTTCGCTCTCCTCTCCGTGACCCGCCGAGGGCCCTCACGTGACGGTGTCGCAGCGGCCGCCGTTCATGCTCAGCGCCACCGGATCGGCCACCTGGCCGCTCGAAGTGCCGTTGAAGCCGAAGTAGACGGAGGCGCCGGGTGCGAGGGAGCCGTTCCAGCTGACCGGCTTGGCGCTGACCTGGTGCCCGCTCTGGGTGATCTCGGCCTGCCAGCGGTCGGTGATCTGCTGGTTGTCGGCGAAGGACCACGTCAGCTCCCAGGGGGAGACAGCCGTCGTGCCGGTGTTCTTCAGGTACACCACAGTGGTGAAGCCGGCGCTCCACCGGTAGGAGGTGTAGGTGACCTGGCAGGCCGCCCTGCCCCCACCGTGGCCGCCGCTGCCGCCGAGGTCGTCCGCGTAGGAGGCGACCCAGGCCAGTGGCGCGTTCCAGTTGATGGCGCTCTCGTTGGTGGAGTAGGACTCGATGTCGTCGATGTAGCACATCGCCGGCGCGCAGCCGGTCAGCTTGCTCTGCGCGGTCGGGTCCTCCAACTGGCTGTCCGGGCCTCCTGCCAGGGTGCCAGCGGGCGGGTTGGGCAGGTCGGCGTCGAGCTGGTGCGCCCAGATGCGGCTGTGCTGGTTGTGCGAGTTCCGCTCGCCGAAGCCGGTGACGTAGGACTCGTTCAAGGGGTTGCGGCCCAGAACGTAGTCCAGGGCGTGCAGCACCGCGTCCTGGTACTTGGCGCTGCCGGTCAGGTCGCCCGCCACGCCGAGCACCACGGCGTTGTTGAGCACCTGGCTGTTGGACCCCCACACGTAGTGCTGGCCGGAGGGCGCATAGGGCAGGCCGTAGAGCGCGGTCTGCGAGTCCTCGGCGTAGCCGTCGGCGGCGTCGGTCACCATGGAGCGCACGGTGGCGAGCTGGGTCGCGGTCAGCTTGTTGGGCACGGTCGCGAGGTCCAGGGCGCCGAGTGCGGCGGTGGAGCCCCAGGAGAACCCGTCGGGCGGGAAGACGGCGGCGGTGTCGCCGTGCAGCGGGGAGCTGAGCACCGCCTGGCGGTAGGAGTCGTCGCCGGTGGTGATGAAGAGCTCTGACGCAGCCCAGTAGAATTCGTCGGTGACGTCGCTGTCGCTGTAGGCGCCGCCGCCGGTGGCGTCGTTGGGGTCGGCGTAGACGGCCGGGTGGGCCTCGGCCGCGGTCCACGCCTTCTGCGAGGCTGCCAGGCAGCGATCGGCGAACGCCGCGTCGTAGGGCCGGAACAGCCGGGCGCACTGGGCGGCTGCCGCGGCCAGGTTGAGCGTGGCCGCGGTTGACGGCGGGTGCAGCAGGCGCGGCTGGGAGTCCTTGTCCGGCGCCTGCGGGAGGCCGGTCCACGCCTGGTCGTGCAGCTTGTGGTGGGCCATGCCGGCCAGCGGCTGTCCGTCGGGGACCTGCATCTCCATCAGGAAGCCCAGTTCCCAGCGGGCCTCGTCGAGGATGTCGGGCACGCCGTTGCCCGTCTCGGGCACCTTCAGCCTGCCGTCGCCCAGCGCCGCGCCGTTCGCCCCCTCGGCGGTCAGCGTGCGCTCGTAGGAGTTCATCAGCTCGGAGACCGCGATGCCGCCGTTGACGACGTACTTGCCCTGGTCGCCGGCGTCGTACCAGCCGCCCGCCGCGTCCAGGGTGTAGTCGCACACGCCCGGCTGGCAGGGCACGTCGTTGTCACCGGTGTTGGGGGCTACGTTGAGGTGCCCGGCGGGTCGGGCGTACGCGGCGCCGGCTATGGAGCCGTCGATGGCGATGCCGCTGCGCTGGTTGTAGTAGTAGGCGAGGGAGTCGGTCCGCAGCGCGGAGTAGACGTCGTCGGCGATGGAGAACGGCTCGCTGGTCTGGTCGCCGATGGTGACGGTGTAGCCGTCGCCGGGGGTGGTGTAGCTGCCGAAGTCGAACGTCTGGACGTTCTGGTCCGAGGTCGGGTCGGTGCCGCCGGGCTCGGTGGTGCCGGTCGCGACAGCGGTCCCCGCGGCATTCCTGAGCGTCCAGCTCTGCGGCTCGGTGGCGTCGGTGACGAACGTGCCGTCCTTCGGTCCGCTGGGCAGGTAGCCGACCTGGTCCACCCGGACCGGGGAACCGGTGTCAGGCGTGTAGACGGGCGGCTCGGCGCCGCCGCGCAGCGAGATGTCGTCGAGGCACAGCGTGAACGCATGGGAGCTGCCGCCGACCTGGAAGGCGAGCTGGGCGGCGTCGTTGTCCGCCCTGGCGGTGAAGGTGTGGGTGATCGGCGCCGAGGTGTCGCCGATCTGGTCGTGCTCGGACAGCTCGGTGGTGTAGGGGTCGACAGCCATCTGCACGTTGGTGGTGATGGTGACCGGCACCGAGGCGGTCGCGGTGTAGCTGAGGGTGTAGCTCTCGCCCGCGATGAGGGGAAGGTCGCTCTGCCCGATGATGGCGTCCCACGGATTGGCCGTGTCCCCCGGGATGTCCGCGCAGAGCCTGCCGTCCACGACGGAGGCCGGGTTGTTCGCCGTCCACCACCAGGGAGCCGTGCCTCCGTTGGAGAAGTCGCCGTTGACGATCTGCTCCGGCGGCTCGTCGGCGGCGCCGGCCGCTCCGGCCGGAGCGACCAGCGCGGCGCCCAGCAGGCCGGCCACGGCGAGCGTGCCCAGTGCGCGGCCGCGGAGCCGCCGGACCTGTCCGGGACGTCTCGGAGCGTGGGAGCGTGGTGAGTGGGGGATCACGGTTCGTTCCTTCCGGCGGACACGAGAGAGTGGGAGCGCTCCCACGCATGGTGGTGCGCGCCGGGGGCACCGTCAAGGTGCCGAACCGGCCGCGCTCGGGGTACCGACGTGTCTACTGGCGGGTCCACTGCTGGTTGCTGCCGCCGTTGCAGGTCCAGAGTTCGAGCAGCGCGCCGTTGGGGGTGGCGGCCCCGGTGACGTCCGGGCACAGGTTGGAGCCGACGTTGGTGACGGTGCCGTTCGCCGCGTACGGCGCCGGCCCCATTGCCCTCAACGTGCTGCCCGACGACGGGGGCCGCCCGTTGCCCGCCCGCCGCTCGGCCCGAGGCGGCTGCGCCCGGAACCGGAAGCAGCGGCCACCGTGCTGGCCTGCTGCGCCGGACTGCCGCTGGCCCTCGCGATCGCCGCCGCCTATGCCGTCACCCACCCCGGCCCGCCGCTGACAGCACTGGCCACCGAACTGGGCGACACGGCCCGCCCGCTCGACGCCCTGGACGGCGGAGAGCACTCGCGCCCTGCTGCGCGCGGCCCGAGCACGTCCAGCGGCAGTTGGACAGCCTCGGTCAACCGCCCGTCGCCCAGGGCTTTGACCGAGCGGGCGGCGCGGGCGCTGGGAACTTCGCTCCAAGGCGGCACCGGCTCCTTCCCCGAAATACGGCAGAAGCGCAGGCGCCGCACGCGTGAAAATGCAGGAATACGGAACACGGAGTGCGGAGCGCAGGAATACCACAAAGAGCATGGGCAGATATCAGTTGGCCGCAGGAGGCAGGAAAATACAGGCCGGGAGGGCGGCCTGAAGGAAATGGATCGCTTGGCCGCGAGGGCGGCCAGGGGATGACCCGACAGAAGCGCGCTTGTGCGGAGCTGTCGTTCTGGGCTGCCAACGCCCTTCTCTGTTGCGACAGTTGACGAATCGTCGGTCATGCTAGCCGCGGCCGTCGCAACCAGTCAATACGGGGGATCTGGGGCCTGTGTGATGGATCGACACGGCAGCGATGGATGAGGTGTTTGCGGTCCTACCGGCGGGGCTTGACAGCGCAGAATTCAGCGATGAAAGTTCGGATCGGGAATACGGCACACCCTCGCCGACAGTTCCGCCTCCCATTGATCCAGACCATCCGCCGACGTCGGCCAACCGATAAATACCGTCGGAGACGAGAGCTTCACCGGCTCACCGGTTCCGGCGCCGCGCCGGCGTTCCCGCGGGGTACGCCGTTCCCGGTGAATCGGCAACCAGCAAAGCCGGAAACGCGGACGGGTCCGGGGTCGGTCGGCCGATGAAGGCCGACTCGACGCGTCCTGGGCAGGAGCGGGAGCAGTCGCGCCCGATTCCCCCTTGGGCGGGTCGGCCTGCTCGCGGGCACCCGGGGCGTCGCACGGGCCGAGCCCGTCGGCGGCGGCGAAAGGAGCGAACGGCGCTTGAGGCGGCACGACATGACGACAAGTCGACATGAAGGAGGAATGCCGTGACCGGCAAGGACATCCGGGCCCGGCTCGCCGCTGACCCGGAGCTGGGGGCGGGCAACGTGCTTCCCGCGCTGTTGGCCCTCGGGGCCGACCCGGCGGGCCCCGGCGCGGCCTTCGACACCGCTGTTGACGGCTGCCCCGCCGGCCGTCCGCTGACGCTCGGCGAGCTGCGCGAGCGGGTCGCCGCCCGGGCGGCGTGGTGGCACGCGCACGGCGTCGGCCCGCGCGACCCGGTGGCGGTGTACGTGTCGGGGGCCGCGGACTGTCTGCTGACCTTCCTGGCCCTGACCTGGCTCGGGGCGATTCCCGCGCTGATGGACCGGTCCCTGGCGGGCGACGCAGCCGCCGCGTACATACGGCGGCTGCGCCCGGTGGCACTGATGACCGACTCCGGGCACCGCGCCCTGCTGGCCGGCTACGACCTGGAGTCCGTCGCCCTGCACGCGGAAGCGGCGGACACCGGCACCGCGGACCCGGCGGGCGCGCCCGCACACTACCGCCACCACGGCGACGACCCGGTGGCCGTCACCCACTCCGCGGACACCACCCGGGTGCCCGCGGCCGTGGTGCACTCCCACGCCGGCCTCTTCGCGGCCATGCGGCTGTTCCAGCTGACGGCTCCGCCCGCCCGGGGCGCAGAGCGCATGCTCAGCGCGCTGCCCTCCGCCCACGCGGCCGGCGTCCAGGCGCTGAACACGGCGCTGTGCCTGCGCAGCGACCCGCTGTTCCTGTCCGCGCCGCACGACGGCCCCGCGGTGGTGGCCGCGATCGAGCGCTGGAAGCCCGGTGCGGTCCTCGGCTCCGGCGCCACCTGGGCGCAGTTGGCCGCGATGGACCTCGCCGCGCACGACCTCGACTCCGTGTCGCTGTGGCGGAGCACCGGGGGCTGCGTTCCCGAGCCGCACATCCGCAAGCTGGTCGCGGCCGGCTCGCACGAGGCCGTCACCCGCGAGGGCGTCCGCCGTTCCGCCGGCTCCAGCTTCCTGGACGGCATGGGCTCCACGGAGATGGGCCACCCCGTCTTCCACCTCACCCACACCCGCACGACCGAGCGGTACGGGCGATGCGTCGGCGTCCCGCACGGCTTCGCCGAGGTGGCGCTGCTCGACCTGGCGACGGGCCGGGAGGTCCCGGTCGGCGAGGTCGGCCACCTGGGCGTGCGGGGGCCGACCCTGGCTCCCGGCCACTGGAACGACTCGGCGGCGACGTACCGCAGCCGACGGGGCGGCTACCACCTCACCGGCGACCTGATGTACCGGGACGGGGAGGGCTTCTATTACCACGTCGACCGGGCGGCGGACGCGGTGCCGCTGGACGGCGGGAAGTGGCTGTACGCGGCGATGTCGGAGGAGCGCGTCCTCGCCGCGTGTCCCGAGGTGCACGACTGCACGGTGGTCTCCGACCGGGTCCACGGCGAGGTCGTCACCGACGTCCTGCTCGCGCTGCACGCGGGCGCCGACCGGCGGACCGACCGTACGGGCGCGGTCCGCGCCGCCCTGACGTCCGCCGCCGCGGCGACGCTGCGCAGGGTGGTGGTGATCGACGACGCGGACCGGGTCTCCGGCCCGGTGGACAAGTCCGTGATGCGCGAGCGGCATCGCGCGCGGACGGCGGGTGCCGACGCGGGCGCCGCGGAGGGGCCGCCGGCGCCGCCGCTCGCCGAGCAGGTGGCCGTCGGCTTCGCCGGGGACGGCGAGGGCGAGGGTGAGATGTCCTGGGGCATGTCGGAGATATGGGGCGCGATGTGCCGACAGGAGTCCGGGCTGCCGATCGGGGGGCGGGCGCCGCTGGAGGCCGGCAGGACTCTCGGCGACATCGCGGAGGAGCTGCGCTACCTGATGGGCCGCTTCCCCGCCATGCGCACCCGGCTGCGCTTCGACGCCACCGGACGGCCCCGGCAGCGCCTCTTCGCCACCGGCGAGATCACCCTTGAGGTCTACGACGCCGACCCGGACGCCGACCCGGACGAGGTGGCCGCGGCGGTCGAGGCGCACTACCGGCGCACCCCCTT
Source organism: Streptomyces sp. NBC_01477 (assembly GCF_036227245.1). Taxonomy (GTDB): domain Bacteria; phylum Actinomycetota; class Actinomycetes; order Streptomycetales; family Streptomycetaceae; genus Actinacidiphila. The sequence continues at coordinate 8,287,235 of NZ_CP109445.1, read as the reverse complement.
CGACTACGCGAACGCGTGGCCGGTGCGTATGGCGGTGGTGCGGCAGCACGGCAGGCCGGTGCAGCTGGTGACCATCCTGCACCACCTGGCGATGGACGGGCGCGGCGGTGCGATCATGCTCCGCGACGTAGGGGCGCGCGAGACCACGCCGGCCACCGGTATGCAGCAGCTCGAACAGGCCCGCTGGCAGCGGTCGTCCGCCGGGCAGCGGCAGAGCGAGCGGACACTGCGGTTCTTCGAGAACATCCTGCAGACGGTGTCCGCACGGCAGTTACCCGGACCCACGGACCCGCGCACGCCGCGGCACTGGGTGGCCGAGTTCCGCTCACGGGTGCTGGCCGAGGCCCTGCCGATGATCGCCGCGCGAACGGGCACCGGGACGCCGGCCGTCCTGCTGGCGCTGTTCGCGCTCGGCCTGCACCGGGCCACCGGCATCAGCCCCGTGGTGGTCCGCCCGGTGATCAGCAACCGGTTCCGGCCGGGCCTCTCGGACGTGGTGTGCCCCGTCTCGCAGTCGGGCATGTGCTCCCTCGACGTCGAGGGAGCCACCGCCACCGAGGTCGTCGAGCTGACCGGGCAGGCCAGCATCTCCGCCTGGAAGTACGCCTATTACCAACCGGAGGACCTGGACGCGCTGATCGCCCGGCTCTCCCGCGAGCGCGGCGAGGACATCGTGATCGGGACGTACTTCAACGACCGCAGCGCTCACGCCCCGACGCCGGACGCCGCCCAGCAGGTGACCGCCGACGAGCCGGCCGAGCAGCTCCGGGCCGCGCGCGACGACACCACCTTCGCCTGGACCCAGCGACAGGACACCTCATCCGAGCGGTTCTTCGTCCACGCCGACGACACGCCGGACGGCGGGCTGGTGTTCGACATCCGCATCGACACGCACTATGTCTCGCCCGCCCAGGCCGAGGCATTCGCCCGGTGCATGGAGGACGCGGCGGTCGAGGCGGCGGTCGAGGACGCGGGCGGCCGCGGGGAACCGCTGGCCGCCGCCGCGCCGCCGGAAAGGCCGGCCCGTTGACCGGGCCGGGTGGCGGTGGCCTATCACCTCTATCGGCCACCGGTCCTCATCAAGGACGGCTTGCGCCGCGCCGGCCTTCTTGACCTCGCCGACGACATCAGCCGCCGCTTCCGGCACCTGCGCGAGACATCCGGCTTCGGGCATCCGGCGGGTTGCTGCCGCCGGGTGCCCGCACCACCTCAGCGAATGAGTCAGCACCATACTCGAAAGTTTTCGCACAGCCTGCTCGCCGAAGGGGGCTCGCACCAGGCAGGCGGGCAGCACGGGACCAGATCAGGGTCCCAGGCCTGTTTGTGTGAGATGTATTGACGTGTGCCGATGGCTCGACCTAAGGTGCCGAAACGATCGCAAGGTGCGCGAAACTTTCGGTCCGGAGCGGGAGTTCAGGGCGGTAGCGGGGAGCTTCCAGCTCCCCATCGGGGGCCTGCGAGGCGCAAAAGGGGAGGCGAGCACGCATTCCCAGGCGACCCGAAGCGGGAGAACAGGTTGAATGTTAGCGCTAATCAAGCAAACCACGTGATGATCCCCGTCTGCCGGATTCCCGCCGCATGTGAAGAGTGCCCGCCTTCGGCGTAATCGGAGTCCGTATCGCCACTCCGCTCATGGTGCGGTCTACGTTTGCGCTCACCCTGAGCAAACGGCCGCCCTTCGCCTGCTTACCGAACGAACCTCCTCCTCGGCGACGACACGCCGTGTGCCGTCGCTGCCGGTCGTCGCTCACCGCGCAATGGACACCGCGTCGCGGCAACTGCCTTTGAGCGAAGGTTCGTTGAGGGGATCCCCCGGCCCGCTGCACCAACCTGCGGCCGGACGACCGGATCAGTACGTGCACGAGACCTTCGGTGCCCACCAGGCCATCGCCGCTGCACAAACCAATCCCACCAGTGACGACAATGACGACAGATCAGGGAGATTCCACGATGACGAGGAAGATACGCAGCGCAACAGCTGCGGGGATCGGCTTGGGCATCGCGCTTGCTGCCACCGCTTGCGCCGGCGGCAGCGACGACAGCAGCAGCAGCAGCGACAACGGCGGCGGCGGTTCGTCGGGTGGCAAGGTCACGGTGACCGTCTGGGAGAACGCGCAGCCCGGCCCCGGCGCGGAGTACTGGAAGAGCGCTGCGGCGGAGTACCACGCCCAGCACCCGAACGTCACGGTCAAGATCCAGTACGTCCAGAACGAGGACCTCGACGGCAAGCTGCAGACCGCGCTCAACTCGAACTCCGCGCCGGACGTCTTCCTTCAGCGCGGCGGCGGCAAGATGCAGGCCATGGTCAACGCCGGCCAGCTCCAGACGCTGAACCTCACCGACACCGACAAGGCGAACGTCGGCGCGGCCGCCCTCGCAGGCGATTCGATCGACGGCAAGGTCTACGCGATGCCGCTGGACACGGCACCCGAAGGCATCTACTACAGCAAGGACCTGTTCAAGCAGGCCGGCATCACCGCCACGCCGACCACGATGGACGAGCTCAAGGCCGATGTCGCGAAACTGAAGGCGATCAACGTCGCGCCGATCGCGGTGGGTGCCAAGGATGCCTGGCCGGCCGCGCACTGGTACTACAACTTCGCCTTGCGCGAGTGCAGCCGGGACAGCATGACCGAGGCCGGCAAGTCGCTCAAGTTCGATGATCCGTGCTGGACCAAGGCGGGTGACGACCTGTCCTCCTTCCTGAAGATCGGCCCCTTCCAGAACGGATTCCTGACGGCCCCCGCGCAGCAGGGCGCCGGGTCCTCGGCGGGCCTGCTGGCGAACCACAAGGCTGCCATGGAGCTCATGGGCAACTGGGACCCGGGGGTGATCGGCGCCCTGACCCCGGACCAGAAGCCGCTCCCCGACCTGGGCTGGTTCCCCTTCCCCTCCGTGGCCGGCGGCCAGGGCGACCCGAGCGCCATCATGGGCGGCAGCGGCGGATACTCGCTGTCCAAGAACGCGCCGAAGGAGGCCTTCGACTTCCTCCAGTTCCTGGTGACCAAGGAGCAGCAGGAGGGCTACGCCAAGGGCTTCGTCACGATCCCGGTGAACAAGGCCGCCCAGTCGGTCGTCACCGATTCGTACAACATCTCGGCGCTGCAGGCTTTCAACAAGGCCGCGTATTCCATGCAGTTCCTTGACACCGAGTACGGCCAGAACGTCGGCAACGCGATGAACACCGCCGTCGTGAACCTGCTCGCCGGCAAGGGTTCCGCGGCCGACATCGTCAAGGACACGAACAAGGCTGCCGAGAGGGGCTGAGTAAGTAGCCCATGAGCGACACCCTGGGTACTGACACGGCCTTCGGCCGCCAGTCGCAGGGCACGTCTCGGGTCGGGGGCGCTGCCACACCCCCGACCTCGCCGCGGGCGGCTTCACGCCGCCGCGGCCGTGCCAAGATGCGACTCGAGATCGCCCTCCTGTCCGGACCGGCGATCCTCATGTTCCTGGCTTTCGTGATCTTTCCGGTCGCGCTCGCCGCGTACTACGGCTTCTACCGCTGGCACGGATACGGAGCACCCACCGCCTGGGTCGGCCTGAACAACTACAAGCTGATCCTCACCGACCCCGCGTTCCAGCAGGTCCTGGAGCACAGCTTCATGATCATGGGACTGTCCCTGGTCATCCAGGGGCCTCTGGCGATCGTCCTCGCGCTCCTGCTCAACCAGAAGATCCGCGGCCGCTCGATCATCCGGGTGCTGATCTTCGTGCCCTACATCATCTCCGAGGTCATCGTCGGCACCGGCTGGAGCCTGATGCTCCAGGGCGACGGCGCCATGAACGACCTGCTGCGGCAGATCGGCCTGGGCTCCCTGCGAGCAGACTGGCTCTCCGACCCGAAGCTGGCCATCTGGACGCTGATGGCCATCATCTCGTGGAAGTACGTCGGCTTCGCGGTGATCCTGATGCTCGCCGGCCTCCAGTCGATCCCCGAGGAGCTCTTCGAGGCCGCCCAGATCGACGGCGCCTCCTACTGGCAGATACAGCGCCGCATCACGCTGCCGCTGCTGGGACCGACGATCCGCATCTGGGCGTTCCTGTCGATCATCGGCTCCCTGCAGCTGTTCGACCTCGTCTACATCATCTGGGGCCAGTACGTCTCGGGCACCGCCGGCACCTCGACCATGGCGATCTACATGCTCGCCCAGGGCCGCAACGCGGGCAACTACGGCTACGGGAGCGCCATCGCGGTCGTGATGTTCCTGATATCGCTCGTCGTGGCGCTGATCTACCAGCGCTTCGTCCTGCGCCGTGACCTACGGGGAGCCGTCACGGAGGGAACCGTCTGATGAGCGCGACCACTGCAAGGTCCTGGTTCTCCTCCGCCGCCGGGCCGAACGGCCGGAGCGGTCGCCGGGTCGGTCGTGACGCGCCGCAGAAGTGGGGAAGCCCCTTCACCTACTTCGTCGCGCTGCTGTTCGTCGGGGTCTGTATCGCTCCGGTGATCTACATCGTGCTCGGCGGATTCCGCACCAACTCGCAGATCACCACGAGCCCTGCCGCCCTGCCGCACCCCTGGATCACCGCCAACTACGTCAACGTCCTGAAGTCCGCGAGGTTCTGGGGCGAGTTCGCGAACTCCGTCCTGGTCGCGCTGGCGAGCACCGTCGGCATCGTCGTCCTCGGCCTGATGGTGAGCTTCGTGATCGCGCGCTACGACTTCAAGCTCAAGGGCGCGATGTACTCGCTGTTCGCCGCCGGCCTGATGTTCCCGATGGTCATCGCGATCACCCCCCTCTACATCGTCATCAAGGACCTCGGGCTCATCGACAACCTGCTCGGCGTGATCGTCCCGCAGATCGCCTTCGGCCTGCCGACGACTGTCATCATCCTGGTGCCGTTCCTGCGCGCCATACCCCATGAGATCGAGGAGGCCGCCGCGATCGACGGTACGAGCCGACTCGGCTTCTTCGTCCGCATGGTGATCCCGCTGTCGGTGCCCGGTGTGGTGACAGTCGCCATCCTCGCTTTCATCGGCAGCTGGAACAACTACGTCCTTCCGCTGTACGTCCTCAACTCGCAAGCGAACTTCACCCTGCCACTCGGCGTCCAGGCGTTCTCCTCGCAGTACTCCACCGACACGGCGAAGGTCCTCGCGTTCACCTCGCTCGCGATGCTGCCCGCGCTGGTCTTCTTCTCCATCTTCGAGAAACGGATCGTCGGCGGCCTCACGGGCGCCGTGAAGGGCTGAAATCCACTGCAGAGCACGCACCCGTTGTGAGCATGCCCGTGCCGTACCCCGGTAGGGGCAGGCCGCTGGGCGGCGCCTTCGCTCGGCCCGCACCACCCCCAGACAAGGACCACTGAATTGCCCCGCGCGCACATCACGCTCCACAGGCAGGCGTTCATCGCTCCTGTCCGACGCCGCACCTTCGGCTCGTTCGTCGAACACCTCGGCCGCTGTGTCTACACCGGCCTCTACGAGCCGGGACACCCGACCGCGAACGACGACGGATTCCGCATGGATGTCGTCGAACTCGTCAGGGAGCTGGGCAGCACGACCGTCCGCTACCCGGGCGGGAACTTCGTCTCCGGCTTCAGGTGGGAGGACGCGGTCGGTCCGCGGGAGCAGCGCCCGGTGCGCCGCGACCTTGCGTGGCACGCACTCGAATCGAACCAGGTCGGCCTCGACGAGTTCGCCAGGTGGCTCAAGCTCACCGGCTCCGAGCTGATGCTGGCGGTCAACGTCGCCACGCGAGGCATCCTGCCCGCCCTGGACCTGCTCGAGTACGCCAACCACCCGTCCGGCACGGCGCTGTCGGACCTTCGCGTCGCCAACGGCACGCCGGACCCGCACAACGTCCGCATGTGGTGTCTCGGCAACGAGATGGACGGACCCTGGCAGACCGGCTTCATGACGGCTGACGACTACGGCAAGACCGCCGCCCGCACCGCCGCCGCGATGAAGATGGCGGACAAGGACCTCGAACTCGTCGTCTGCGGTTCCTCCGGGTCCGGCATGCCGACGTTCGGCGACTGGGAGCGCACGGTACTGGAGCACGCCTACGACCATGTCGACTATGTCTCGTGCCACGCCTACTACCAGGAGCACGACGGTGACCTCGGCTCCTTCCTCGCCTCGGCAACCGACATGGACTACTTCATCGACACCGTCGTCGCGACCGCCGACCACGTGGGGTTCAAGAAGCGCTCCGGCAAGAAGATCAACATCTCCTTCGACGAGTGGAACGTCTGGTACCTCAAGGAGCACATGGAGTCGCAGGAGGTCAACACCGAGTGGCGCCATGCTCCTCGGCAGCTGGAGGACACGTACACGGTGGCGGATGCCGTCGTCGTCGGCAACCTCCTGATGACGCTCCTCAAGCGAAGCGACCGCGTCACCTCGGCGTCGCTCGCGCAACTCGTCAACGTGATCGCGCCGATCATGACCGAGCCCGGCGGCCCGGCCTGGCGGCAGACGACCTTCTACCCGTTCTCGATCACCAGCCGGCTCGCGTCCGGCGAGGTGGTACGGCCCGTGATCGAGACGCCCGCGTACGAGACGGCGCGGCACGGCGAGGCAGCTGTCGTCGACGCTGTCGCGACCGTCGACGGGGACCGCGCCGCGGTCTTCCTCGTCAACCGCGACCTCGCCGAGGCCGCGCAGGTCACGATCGACGTGCGCGACCTCGGCTCGTCGCGCGTCGTCGAGGCGGTCACGCTCGCCGACTCCGATGCCTACGCGAAGAACACACTCACCGAGCAGAACCGGGTGACCCCGTCCGCGAACACCAGCGCGGCACTTGCCGACGGAGTGCTCACCATCGTCCTGCCGCCGGTCTCCTGGACGGCGATCGCCCTCGGCTGAGCGACGGCACGCAGCGCATCCGGCGCCGCGGCAGGCCTGCGTCGCGGCGCCGGAGCCGTCAGGCAGCGGACGCCGAGGGTGGGTGCCACTTCCCCTCGAAGCGGCCCCACCCGGCGGCGGCCAGAGCCCGGGCCACGGTTTCCGAGACGTCCCGGGGCTGTCGCAGGTGCGCGGGCTGCCAGTTCGTCGTCGGTCAGGTGCGAGGTGGCCATCACCAGCGCAGCGGTCAGTACCGCGGCCTGGTCGCGAGCGGCCTCGCGGTGCACCGGTTCGACCACGGTGGTCACCGCGGGGCCGGCGTCGATGTCCAGCCCGCTCTCGCCGTAGGCCAGGCGAACCTCACCCTTCCCGTCCTTCCGGCCCGGCAGTCACGGACGGCTGCCCGCGCTGCCGCCCTCCTGGTCCAAGTGCTCGCGCAGCCACTGCTCGGTCGTGCTCACATGGATCAGGGCCGCGGCCTCGGCAAGGGCGCGGTCCCGTGCGACCAGGGCGTCGTAGATCGCCCGGTGCTCCGCTACGGTCCGGTCGCCGGCGTTGTCGTCGACCAGCCCGCGCCACACCCGGGCACGTACCGTGCGGCTGGAGATGCCCTCCAGCAGGGTGGTCAGCGTGCTGTTGCCCGCGGAGGCGATGACGGCGAGGTGGAACGCAGCGTCATGCTTGTTGAGCAGTTCGACATCGTCGCTGGCGCGCGTCATCGCGTCCAGGTGGTACTTGATCTCGGTGAGGTCTTCCTCGGTGATCCGGTCGGCAGCCAGACCGGTGGCGATCGGCTCGAAGAGTCTGCGGACCTCGGTCAGCTCCAGCAACGTGTCGCCGCGCAGCAGTTCCACCGCGGACCCGAGGCCTTCCAGCAGCAGCGCCGGCTCAAGGCTGGTCACATAGGTGCCGTCTCCTCGCCGGATTTCCAGAACCCGTGCGACCACGAGGGCTTTGACCGCCTCACGCATCAGGTTGCGGGAAAGCCCGAGGTCCGAGGCCAACTGCTGCTCCGGAGGCAGTTTCGCCCCGGGGAGAAGCTCTCCCGACTGGATGAGTTCCCTGATCCGGGCGATGGCTTTGTCGGTCAGTGACATCGGTGGTCCCCCACTCTCCTGCAGGCGCTGGATGAGACTAGCAGGGTCATCCGATGTCTGGTCAGGCATGGGAGGGATAATCCCTGGTCGCGCGACACGCCTCGTATCGCCCACAGTCAGCCCTACCTGCATCATCGCAAGCGTTCCGTGGCATCCTCTCGACAGGTGGTCGGCGTGGCCCGTATAAATCCATCCCATGTCATGGAGGCAGCAGTGCCCCCTGGGCGCATACCCATGGGATCCGGAAGGGCCAGGGCGTATGGCCGAGCTGATCATCGCCGTGGAGACGGCCGATATCCGCTTCACCACCTCGCTCGACTTGGACGGATCCGGCGCGATGAACCCGGAGCCGGACTACTCGGGTCTATCGCGGTCGACGCCAACCAGGCGTGGGGCGTTCAGCAGGCGATCGAGTGGATGCGACAGCTGGCTCCCTACGACCCCTACTGAAGCCAGCCTCCATCAGAACCACCGCCCTGGCAGCCGTCCTCGCCGCTGTGGCGATCCCGTTGCTCGCCGCGTGCAACTCCGACTCCGGCGGCACGTCCGCCGTCGGCGTGGACTACCCCCGCTCCGACACCGACTTCTGGAACTCGTACATCAAGTACACGCCGCAGTTCGCCAAGCAGCTCAAGATGACGCTGAAGACGACGAACTCCCAGAACGACGTGACGGCGCCACGTACGGCGGGGTGGCCAGCGTGAAGAACACGGACACCTCCCTGTGGGGCAACCACCTCGGCTGACCGGAAAGGCGACACCGCTCATGGGTACGGCAGCGCCCGTCGCCGAGGCGTCGGGAATCGTCGAGCAGTTCGACTCCACCGTGGCGCTCGACAACGCCCACATCACGATCCACCAGGGACAGACCCGCGCACTCGTCGGCCGCAACGGCGCGGGAAAGTCCACCCTGGTGTCCATCATGACCGGCCTGCGGGCCCCCGACCGGGGAACTGTCGCCTTCGACGGCCGGCCCGCCCCGCGGCTGGCGGACCGCGACGCCTGGCGCAGAAGAGCCGCCTGCGTCTACCAGAAGTCCACGATCATCCCCGAGGTGACCGTCGCGGAGAACCTGTTCCTGCACCGCCTGGACCGCGGGCCGCTCGGGCTGGTCCGCTGGAGCGAGGTCCGGCGCAAGTCCCGCGAACTGCAGGAGACATGGTCGGTGGACCTGGGCGCGGCCGGAGGTCAGGAGCAGGAGGTGCCGTTGAGGGTGAAGCCGGCGGGTTGGGCGTAGGTGCCGGAATACGTGCCCTGAAAGCCGAAGGACTGCGTTCCGCCGGCCGGAATCTGGGCGTTGTAGGAGAGATTGGACGCGGTGACGGACCCGGAGGAGGGCGACACCGTCGCGTTCCACGCACTGGTGATCGACTGGCCGGACGGGAGGGTGAAGCCGACCTTCCAGCCGTTGGCAGCCGTGGGCCCGGTGTTGGCCACGGTGATGTTGGCCGTGTATCCGCCCGCCCAGGTCTGCGGGGTGACGGTCACCTTGCAGGACGGCGAACCGGTGCCGCCGGTGGTGGAGCCGCCGGTCGTCGTACCACCGGTGGTGGAGCCGCCGGTGGTGGAGCCGCCGGTAGTGGAGCCGCCGGTAGTGGAGCCGCCGCCGATGTTCACCGACGACGAGAAGGACGTCACCGCCAGGCCGGCACCGTTCTGCCAGGGCTCGAAACCGGCCTGGATGCTGGTGAGGTACCAGGAGTTCTGGGCCAAGCCCCGGCTGATCGTCTCGTTGGCGAACGCCTTGACGTCGAAGTTCCAACTGCCGATGGCCGACGGCGCCACGAAGGAGATCACGTCGTTGGAGCCGTTGTTGCCGGTCCACACGGTCCAGCTGCGCCCGGCGACGTTCGCGGTACCCACGCGGGAGCCGACGGGCTGGACGGGACTGGTCTGGTTGTACCAGACCATGATCTCAGTCTTGTTGACGCCGTCCTTCTTGGCCGTCGGGTCGAGCCAGATGTCGTAGGCGGCGTCGTAGACGGCGTTGCCGACGTAGTTGAACGAGACGCTCGTCGGCGCGCTGCTGATCGCGCTGAGCTGCGCGGGCAGGTTGGTGCCCGGCGAGCAGTTGGTGTAATGGCAGCCGTAGAAGACCGACGGGTACGACTTGGGTCCGCCGTTGGTGGCGGTGCCGTCGGCCTGGGTGACCTGGAAGCCGCTGCCGGTGACGTTGATGCACTGGGTCGCGGTGGTGCCCCATCGGTTGTTCTGGACCACGTAACGACCCTGGATGGTGGTTGAGCCGTACTGGTCGCAGATCCGTGTGTCGGCGTGAGCGGCAGGAGCGGCGGTCAGAGCGACAAGACCTCCGACGGCGACGCCGAGCGCCACGGCTGCTGACAGCATCGCCTTGCGGGTCGACCGGAAGGCTCGCTGGAGTCTGGACATGTTTGTCCCTTCGACGCGCACTGAAGTGGGGGGAGAAAAACAGGCATCGTGGGGCATCGTCCACAGGATTGGGATTGGGAGCGCTCCCAAACAGCTCCGGACGCGGACCGTGAACGCAGGCCCCTCGCAGACGACGGTGGTTCGACAGGCGGCGCATCCCTGCCCGGTGTGCGAGACGTTGGCAAGTGTGCACAGGCAATCCGCGAAACGTCAACGCTCAGAAACCGAAATTTTCGATGTTCCCGCAGCCGACCGAGGACGGGAAAGATCGCCCCCGATCTGATCGGCCCTGGTCGAGGTGCTGGTGGCAGCACGAGTTGGTAAAGGGAACGCTGCCCGGAGGTGCTTCACACAGGAGGCGCCCCGCTGTGAGATGTCTTGACGCGCTCCGGTGGCCGTCCTATGGTGCCGCGAATCGATCGTGGGAATCTCGAAAGTTTCGCCCTTCCTGCCTCGCGGAGGCGGCAGATTGTTAGCGCTCACTCATCCGCCCGGGGCAGGTAGTGCGCACATAGCACCAAGGCGCCCGGCCCTCCGGTCGATGCCCTGTCCCCCCACCCTTAGGAGCACCCACCGACATGTCTTGGCTCACCGGACATCGAAGCATCCACAAAAAAGCCGTGGCGGCGGCCACCGGAGTGGCGGTCAGCGCCTCGCTGGCTGTCGTCGCGCTGGCGACTTCGGCGCCTCATGCTGCGGCGGCGGGTTCGCTGGGGTCGGCTGCTGCGCAGTCGGGCCGGTATTTCGGTACGGCGGTGCCGGCGGGCAAGCTCGGCACCTCGGCGTACTCCACCATTCTCGACCGGGAATTCACCATGATCACCCCGGAGAACGAGATGAAGTGGGACACCACCGAGCCGTCCCGCGGGAACTTCAACTTCGGTCCCGCGGACCAGATCGTCAGTCATGCCCAGGCCCACGGCCAGCGGATGCGCGGCCACACCCTGGTCTGGCACAACCAGCTGCCCTCCTGGGTCTCGAACCTGTCCGCATCCGACCTGCAGTCCGCCATGGACAACCACATCACGCAGGAGATGACCCACTACAAGGGCAAGATCTACGCCTGGGACGTGGTCAACGAGGCCTTCGCCGACGGCGGCAGCGGCCAGCACCGCAGCTCACCCTTCCAGGACAAGCTCGGCAACGGCTTCATCGAGCACGCCTTCCGCACCGCCCGCTCCGCCGATGCCAACGCCAAGCTCTGCTACAACGACTACAACATCGAGAACTGGTCCGACGCCAAGACCCAGGGCGTCTACACCATGGTCAAGGACTTCAAGTCCCGCGGCGTCCCCATCGACTGCGTCGGCTTCCAGAGCCACTTCGGCAACAGCGGACCCCCCTCCAGCTTCCAGACCACCCTCAGCAACTTCGCCGCCCTCGGCGTCGACGTCCAGCTCACCGAACTCGACATCGCCCAAGCCGGCACCACCCAGTACACCAACACCGTCCAAGCCTGCCTGAACGTCGCCCGCTGCACCGGCATCACCGTCTGGGGCATCCGCGACAGCGACTCCTGGCGCTCCGGCGACAACCCCCTGCTCTTCGACAGCAACGGCAACGCCAAACCCGCCTACACCTCCGTACTCAACGCACTCAACTCCGCCGGCTCGACCTCGCCGCCGACCTCGCCGACCACACCGCCGAGCAGCGGCAGCACCAGGGCGATCAAGGGTGCCGGCTCAGGACGCTGCGTGGACGTGCCCAACTCCACCACCACAGACGGCACACAGGTGCAGCTGTGGGACTGCTCCGGCAACAGCAACCAGCAGTGGACCTACACCTCCGACAGCGAGCTGAGGGTCCTGGGGAGCAAATGCCTGGACGCGGCCGGAACCGGTAACGGCGTCAAGGTGCAGATCTACTCCTGCTGGGGCGGCGACAACCAGAAGTGGCGCGTCAACTCCGACGGAACCATCGTCGGGGTCCAGTCCGGGCTGTGCCTGGATGCGAACGGCGCCGCCACCGCCAACGGGACGCTGATCCAACTGTGGACCTGCAACGGGGGCAGCAACCAGAAGTGGAGCTGAACCAGTTGCGGTAGTGCCGCCGCCCCCGGCCTCGTCGCAGGCCGGGGGCGGCGTACCGGGATCGTCCCGGCAGACCGCTGTCATCAGCGCCTGCTCACCTCATGACGCCCTGGACGGACTCCGGAGCGGCCAGCTCCGGTCGCCCGGGAAGCCCTTCGCAGTCCCCGACACACTCACCGCGTAAGCGCCTCCGGCGACAGCCGTGCGCCGCCGCTCCAACGCGGGCCTGCCGACCAGGAGTTCTGCCAGGTGCCGGCGACGAACGCGTCGCCGGCACCGACCGGGTCGACGACCTCGACGGCAGAGCGTCGAGCCGGTGGCAGTGCCCTCGATATGTGCCGTGCAGCCCCCGTGCCCCGTCCTTGACGACTGCCTGAGCAGGCCCCAGCGCGGCCAGCCCTTCCGCCAGAGGGGCGGCCGAGGACCCGCCGTCCGCGCCGAGCACCACGGCGCCCTCTTCCCCGTCGACGGGGGCTGGCTCGGCCGCTGACCGGCGCGTCCTGCCTGCCGAACAGGACGTCCGCCAAGCCGTCACCCTGGCTCTCGTGCTCCTGCTCGCCCTGGCCGCGACGCCTTAAAACGCGGCAGTTCGGCACACCGGTACGGCCCGGGTCCCCACCCGGGCGGTACCGGTGTCCCCGACCACCCTGTCGGGGGTCGGGGGGACAGCCGGCGTTCACGTCCGGGTTCGTGCCGTCATGGTGCGCTGGATCAGGATGAAGGCGAAGAGCAGCACCCCTGTGGCGATCTTCGTCCACCAGGAGCTGAGGGTGCCCTCGAACTGGATGAGCGTCTTGATCAGGCCCAGCACCAGCACGCCGAACAGCGTCCCGACGACGTAGCCCGATCCGCCGGTGAGCAGCGTGCCGCCGACCACGACCGCGGCGATCGCGTCGAGTTCCAGGCCTACTGCGTGCAGGGGGTCACCCGACTGGATGTACAGGGTGAACAGCAGCCCCGCCAGTGCGGAGCAGAAGCCGCTGACGGTGTAGACAGCGATCTTCGTACCTGCCACCGGCAGGCCCATCAGCAGCGCCGACTGCTCGCTCCCGCCGATGGCGTACACGCGCCTGCCGAACCGCGTGTAGTGCAGGACGTAGAAGGCCAGAGCCAGGACCGCCAGCGAGATGACGGCGGCAATCGAGAGGAACGATCCGCCGGGCAGCGGAACATGCGTCTGGGCGAGCCTGTCCACCGTGGGGTCGGTGATGGATATTGACTCCTTGCTGATGACCAGGCACAGCCCCCGGAAGAAGAACAGCCCCGCCAGGGTCACGATGAACGGCTGGATCTCGAAATGGTGGATCACGTAGCCCATCAGGTAGCCGCCGAAGGCACCGACCCCCAGGGCTACGGGCGCCACGAGGAGGAGAGGCAGGCCCTGCTTCTCCACCAGCCAGGCGGTCAGCATCGTCGTGAACCCGATGACCGAGCCCACCGAGAGGTCGATTCCACCGGTGAGGATGACGAAGGTCGCACCGACGGCTGCCACGAGCAGGTAGCCGTTGTCGATGAAGAGGTTCATGAAGACCTGGGCGTCGAGGAATCCGTAGGACTGGTACCGGACGGCGCCGAAGCCGAACATGACCACGAACAGGCCTGCCGTCACCAGGACGGGCAGCCGCCGGTCGCGCAGCAGCCGGAGTCTGTCCCCGCTCGTCCGGAAACCGTCGATCACGCTCACGGCGACACCTCCATCTGCGGCGCCGCGTCAGCGGCCGCGCCCTGGCTTTTCCGGACAGGACCACGACGCCTGGCGCGAGCGCCGAACGCCTTGGCCCGGAAGGCGGAGGACTGCATCAGGCAGACGACGATGACGACGACCGCCTTGAACACCAGGTTGGTCTGGGTCGGGACGCCGATGGTGTAGATCGTCGTGGTCAGGGTCTGGATGATGAGCGCACCGATGATCGTGCCACCGAGGTGGAATCTGCCCCCGGTGAGCGAGGTCCCGCCGATCACGACGGCCAGGATCGCGTCGAGTTCGATCCACAGCCCCGCGGTGTTCCCGTCCGCCGCCGACACGTTGGAGCTGATCATCAGCCCTGCGATGCCGGCGCAGAGCCCGCAGAACACGTACGCCATGATCTTGATGCGCCGCGACCTGATGCCCACCAGGCGGCTGGCCTCCGCGTTGCCGCCGACAGCCTCGACCAGCAGGCCCAGGGCGGTACGGCGGGTGAGCGCCACGCTCAGCACGACCACCAGGGCCACCACGAAGAGGGAGAACGGCAGTCCCAGCCAGTACCCCCCGCCGATGAGCGAATACGCGTCGCTGTTGACGGTGATGATCTGGCCGCTGGTGATCAGCTGGGCGATCCCGCGGCCCGCGACCATCAGGATCAGCGTGGCGATGATCGGCTGGATGCCGAGCCGGGCGACCAGCAGGCCGTTCCATGCGCCGCACACCAGTGCCGCGGCAAGTGCCAGCGCGAAGGCCAGCAGCACTCCGGGCACGCTGTCCTGGTCCGCCTGCTTGCTGACGACGAGGCAGGCCAGCGCACCGGAGATCGCCACCACCGCCCCGACCGAGAGGTCGATGCCTCCGGTGGCGATCACCAGGGTCATACCGATCGCCACGAGGATGAGCGGCGACCCGAACAGCACGATGGAGACCAGGCTTCCGTACAGGTGACCGTTCTTCAGATGGATCTCGAAGAACCCCGGAGTGAAGGGGACGTTGATCACAAGCAGCGCGACCAGGGCAGCCGCCGGCCAGAACAGCCGGTGCTGTGTCGCCGCGCGCCACAGGGATGTGAGGCTCACTGATGTTCTCCGCTCGCAATGATCTGCAGGACCCGTCCGGCGGTGATGTCGGGCCCGTTGGCCATCCGCGCCACGAGCCGGCGGTCGCGGAGTACGCCCACGGTGTGGCTGAGCCGGAGCACCTCCTCCAGCTCGGCCGATATGTAGACCACGGCCATACCCTCCTCGGACAGCGACACGACAAGCTTCTGGATCTCCGCCTTGGCCCCCACGTCGATGCCCCGGGTGGGCTCGTCGAGGATGAGCAGCTTCGGCTGGGTGAGCAGCCATCGGGCGAGGAGGACCTTCTGCTGGTTGCCGCCGCTGAGCGAGCCGGTTTTCGCCTCAGGGTCGGCCGGACGGATGTCCAGTGCCGCGATGTACCTGGCGACCAGCTCGTCCCGCTGCGAGGCGGGTACGGGGCGGGTCCAGCCGCGTGCGGCCTGAAGGGCGAGGATGATGTTCTCCCGCACCGTCAGGTCCGGAACCAGGCCCTCGCTCCTGCGGTTCTCCGAGAGGAACGCGACTCCCCTGCCGATCGCGTCGTTCGGCTCCCGCAACGCGGCCTGCTCCCCGCCGATGTACACCCTGCCGCCGTCGGAGGTGTCGGCGCCGAACAGCAGGCGGGCCAGTTCCGTACGGCCCGAGCCGAGGAGCCCGCAGAGCCCGAGGACCTCCCCGGCGCGGACCTCCAGGTCGAACGGTGCGACACCGCCGAGCCGGGAGAGGCCCACCGCCCTGAGGAACGGCTCGCTCGTGTCCGGCTCCCCGTGGTGCTCGCTGAGTTCCTCCAGCTCGTCCAGGTCCTTGCCGATCATCAGCTTCACCAGGTTCACCTGGTCGAGGTCGGCGACCATGTGCTCGCCGACCAGGGCCCCGTTGCGCAGCACGGTCATCCGGTCGCAGACCTCGTAGATCTGGTCCAGGAAGTGGGAGACGAACAGGATCGCCACCCCGTCCTCCCTCAGCCGCCGCATCAGGACGAACAGTTCCTCGACCTCGCCGCGGTCGAGGCTGGAGGTCGGCTCGTCCAGGATCAGCACTCGTGTGCCGGCCGCGGCGCCGCCCGCGTCCGCGGCTGCGGGGTCCCCGGAGCCGACGGCGCGGATGATGGCCACCAGCTGCTGTACGGCCAGCGGGTACGAGCCCAGCGGCGCGGAGACATCGACATCGAGGCCGAACCGGGCCACCAACTGCGAAGCCTGCCTGCGCAGTTCCTTCCACCGGATCCAGCCCGCTCCGACCGGTTCGCGGCCGATCAGGATGTTCTCGGCCACCGAGAGGTTCGGGCAGAGGTTGACCTCCTGGTAGACCGTGCTGATACCGGCCTGCCGGGCTTGCAGCGGACTGGTGATGCGGACCGGCCGCCCCTCCAAGACCACCGTTCCGCCGTCGAGCGCGTGAACTCCCGTCAGGACCTTGATGAGAGTGGACTTCCCGGCGCCGTTCTCGCCGAGAAGGGCGTGGATCTCGCCAGGGAACAGTCGGAAGTCGACGTCCGACAGAGCCCGTGTGCCGGAGAACTCTTTGACGATGCCCGTCATTTCCAGGACGGGCCGAGGCTCTGCCATGGCAGCGCTCCTAGGTGGAATGGTCGCGACGTGGACGGGGGTCCCCACACCCCGGGGGCCCTCGTGGACGGGTGTCAGTACTTGCGGCCGGGCAGCGCCGCCGCGGCCTGATCCGCCGTGTAGTCGCTCTCCTTGGTCTTGATCCAGCGAGGAAGCGTCGATCCCCTGCCCGCGTGCACCGTCTTGGTCGCGTCCATCAGCTGCGGGCCGAGCAGGGGGTTGCACTCGACGATCGCGTTGATCTGTCTCTTGGACATCGCCACGAACCCGTCGTGCACGCCGTCGACGGACACGATCTTGATGTCCGTTCCCGGGGTCTTGCCGGCCGCCTGGATGGACTGAATGGCGCCGATGGCCATGTCGTCGTTGTGGGAGAACAGCACATCGATGTCGGAGTGTGCCTGCAGGAAGGCCGCCATCACCTGCTTGCCGCCTGCCCTGGTGAAGTCGCCGGTCTGGCTGGCGATGATCGTCCACTCCGGGTGGCTCGCGTGCATGATCCTGCCGAAGCCCTTGGCCCGCTCGATCGCGGGGGCCGCGCCCGTGGTGCCTTCCAGCTGCGCGATCTTGACCGGCCCCTTGTGGCCGGCGAGGACCTTCTCCAGCATGTGTGCCGCGCGCTCCCCCTCGATCTCGAAGTCCGAGCCCACCAGGGTGACGTAGAGCGAGGGGTCGGAGGTCTCGACCGAGCGGTCGGTGAGGATCACCGGGATGCCGGCGGCCTTCGCCTCCTTCAGCACGGTGTCCCAGCCGGTGACGACGACCGGGGAGAAGGATATGACGTCCACCTTCTGCGCGATGTAGCTGCGGATCGCCGAGATCTGGTTCTCCTGCTTCTGCTGGGCGTCGGAGAACTTGAGGTTGATGCCGGCGGCCTTCGCCGCCTCCTTGACCGACTGGGTGTTGGCCGCGCGCCAACCGCTCTCCGACCCCACCTGGGAGAAGCCCAGGGTGATCTGCTTGCTCCCGGTGCGGTCCGAGCCTGCGGACTTGGCGGGGTTCTTCTTCGCGCACGCCGCGAGGACGCCGGCGGCCGATACGGCCGCGCCCGCGGTGAGGAGGCTGCGTCTGTCGATCATGTCTTCTCCTTCGAGGAATTCGGCAGGTGGGTCGGTGCAGGTTGCTGACGCACTCCTCGCGGTCCGCACAGCTGCACTGCCGGAGCGCGGGCGGGGAGTGGTCAGCGGGTAGGGGGGGATCGGGTGAGGAGGCCGACGTTCCAAGGGAGGGTGTCGTGGTTACCGCCGGCGTGCGGAGGTTCCCGGCCGACGTCCGGGGAAGGCCGGACGCCGGCCTGGGCGGCGGTCCGGCGCGGGCCACCGCGTCGAGGCCGGCTCGGGTACTCATGGTCCGCCTGCACCGCTCCGGCCGGGATCTGTCGGGCTGGACAGAGGGACGGGCTTCGCGGACACCGAGGTCCGGGGGCGCGACATCACGCCCCCGGATGCGCGCGCTCACCGGACAGGGCCGCGAGGTGAGCGCTAACATAGCCCGGTGCAATGGTGGTGCCAACCCCTCGTCACCACCACCCGGAAGCCCCCGCGGTCATCCACCCGGGTGGAGCGACCGGACGGGTAGTGAGCGCTAACACCATGGTTTCCCTCTCGCTCTTCGAATCAATGCAGCCACCGCCGTGGCGCCATGCATCACCCTGCGGCACGAGCGAGCCGATCCGACGCCGTACGATCTTTTCGCGGCACCCTAGGACGCCCTCTGACGCACGTCAAGAGATCGCACAGCCCACCCACAGTCGCGAACGCATCCGGTCACGCCGTACCTGGAGGGGCCGGGCAGTCGATGCCTGAGACGGAGCCGGTGCAGCCGCACCGGCGGAGGCACACTCTCGTGCGACTGGCGGACGAAAACAGGCAACCCGACCCGTTACGCTGCGACTTGGGGCGGAAGACGGCGTCCTGCGCGAACTGCGAGCTGCCCGAAGACCGGGAATTTCACTTCTGCCGCGAATGTTTCGACCCCTCGGCCCGATCCATCCGCATGATCCGGACGCGCCCGAGCGGACGACGCAGAACCGTCGTTCCGACGTGGCTCGACAAGCCGTGGAACCCTTGCGCTGCGCCACCTCCGGACAGGGCGTCAGTCGCTGTGTCCGACGAGCGCCGACATGGTCGGCGTGAGAGGACGCCGAAATTTTCGCGCCGCAGGCGTTGACCCTTCGCGCCCAGCGGGTCCACACTTGCCACCGTTTCGCCTGCTCGCCACATCGTGACACGCAGCACCTCACGCCGCGGCGGCCAGAATCTCGTTGTTGGTCCCCCCACCGCGTCCAGGCCGGCGCGCCCTGTTCCGCGCTCCCGGCCGGACCGCCAAGAAATGAGGACGACATGGCGCCAGAGAACTGCCGCGCCCCCGATCCGCCGCGCCGCACGGGGCGCAACCCACGTCCGCGGGCCGCGATGGCGGCCTCCCCCTGCGGACCGGCATCCGCGGATCTATGTTAGCGCTAACAGCGACCCTCGTAGCCGTACCGGAGGCGGTTGCCCCGCCTGCGCCCCTGCGACGGCCGCCGTGCCGACCCGCCCGAGGGCGTGACCGGGTGTCACCTCCCTCCGCATCGGTTTCGGCGCGCCCGCAGGCCGCCACCGAGCGCACCAACACCGACAGTCCGGGCGCCCCGTGACGGGTCCTCCGGGAAACGATCGCTCAGGGATCAGGAGGTCCCCCATGCACGGAGGAAGATTCCGCCACAGGCGTCTGCTTGTGGCGCTCGCCTCGATGCTCGCAACCGTGGGCGTGGTGGCGGCGATGCTCGTCGCCAATCCGGCCCAGGCGGCCACCAGCGGCGCCTTGCGCGGCGCTGGTTCCGGCCGCTGCCTGGACGTGCCGAACTCCAGCCAGACCGACGGTACGTATCTGCAGATCTACGACTGCTCGGGTGGGACGAACCAGCAGTGGACTCTGACGTCCAGCAACCAGCTGACCGTCTACGGCAACAAGTGCCTGGACGTCCCGGGCCACGCCACCACGGCCGGCACCCGGGTGCAGATCTGGAGTTGCAGCAGCGGTGCGAACCAGCAGTGGCGGGTGAACTCCGACGGCACGATCGTCGGCGTGGAGTCCGGGCTGTGCCTGGACGTCACCGGCGCCGCCACGGCCAACACCACGGCGGTGGAGATCTGGACGTGCAACGGCGCCAGCAACCAGAGCTGGTCCGGCCTGTCCGGGACGACGCCCCCCACCACCCCGCCGACGTCGGGTGGTACGTGCTCTCTTCCGTCCACGTACCGGTGGTCGTCGACAGGTGCGCTGGCGCAGCCGGCGAACGGGTGGGTCTCGCTGAAGGACTTCACCAACGTGGTCTACAACGGCAAGCACCTGGTCTACGCCTCGAACGTCAACGGATCGTCCTACGGTTCGATGGCATTCAGCCCCTTCACCAACTGGTCGGACATGGCCTCGGCCGGCCAGACCGGGATGAGCCAGTCCACGGTGGCACCCACCCTGTTCTACTTCGCGCCGAAGAACATCTGGGTGCTGGCCTACCAGTGGGGCGCGTGGCCCTTCATCTACCGTACGTCGAGCGATCCGACGAACCCCAACGGCTGGTCGGCTCCGCAGGCGCTGTTCACCGGGAGCATCTCCGGCTCGGGTACCGGTCCGATCGATCAGACGCTGATCGGGGACGGCCAGAACATGTACCTGTTCTTCGCCGGTGACAACGGGAAGATCTACCGGGCGAGCATGCCGATCGGGAACTTCCCCGGCAGCTTCGGCTCCAACTACACCACCGTCATGAGCGACTCCACCAACAACCTCTTCGAAGCCGTGCAGGTCTACAAGGTCCAGGGCCAGAGCCAGTACCTCATGATCGTCGAAGCGATAGGTGCCAACGGCCGGTACTTCCGCTCCTACACGGCATCCAGTCTCAGCGGCTCGTGGACCCCCCAGGCCGCCAGCGAGAGCAACCCCTTCGCCGGCAAGGCCAACAGCGGCGCCACCTGGACCAACGACATCAGCCACGGCGACCTCGTCCGCAACAACCCCGACCAGACCATGACCATCGACCCCTGCAACCTCCAGTTCCTCTACCAGGGCAAAAACCCCAACGCAGGCGGCAGCTACGACCAACTGCCCTGGCGGCCCGGAGTCCTCACCCTCCAGCACTGACCCCCATCACATGAGGAACCCCGGCCATCTCCGGCCGGGGTTCCCCCATGAGCAGCGCTGGGCACTCCATGTCCTGAGTTCCTCACACCGACGCTCGCATGCGCCTGCGCGGGTAGCCGGAACCCATCCCGACTACCCGCTCACTCCGCGCAAGGGGGAGGCGCCCCGTCATCAGTGGGTCTGTCCAGCGACTGGTGTAACTGGGTTTGTGTGGGTTAGCGGCGGCCGATGGAGAGTCGGCCGTCGAAGGCGATGTCGAAGGCCTGGAGTGCGGGCTTTCATCGCATGGTCCAGCGTTTGCGTCCCTGCCCGGTGGGGTCCAGGCTCATGACGGCCATGTAGACGCACTTCAGCGCGGCGGCCTCGTTGGGGAAGTGCCCGCGGGCGCGGACGGCCTTGCGTATGCGGGCGTTGACCGACTCGATGGCGTTGGTGGTGCAGACGACCCGGCGGATCTCGGCGTCGAACTGGAGGAAGGGCACGAACTCGGCCCAGGCGTTCGACCGGAGCCGCACGATCGCGGGGTATGTGGTGCCCCATTCCTCCTGGAACTCCAGGAACCGCTCTTCGGCCGCGTCGGCGGTGGGTGCGGTGTAGATCGGCTTGAGCGCTCGGGAGATCTTGTCCCAGTCCTGGCGGGCCGCGTAGCGGAACGAGGCCCGCATGAGGTGAACGACGCAGGTTTGCGTGATCGCCTGCGGCCAGACCGTCCCGATCGCGTCGGGCAGGCCTTTCAGTCCGTCGCAGACGACCGTGCACACGTCCTCGACACCGCGGTTGCGGATCTCGGTCAGTACCTGGAGCCAGTACTTGGCGCCCTCGCCGCCGTCGCCGGCCCCCAGGCCGAGGATGTCGCGGGTGCCGTCGACGGTGACCGCGAGGGCGACGTATACCGGCCGGTTGGCGACCTGCCCGTCTCGCACCTTCACATGGATGCAGTCGATGAAGACGACAGGGTAGACCGGGTCGAGGGGGCGGTTCTGCCATTCGGCCATGCCGTCCATGACCTTGTCGGTAATCGTCGAGATCGTCGACTTGGACACGCCGGCCCCGTAGACCTCGGCAAGGTGCGCTGATATATCGCCGTGGGTCAGGCCCCGGGCCGACAGGGACAGCACCATCTCGTCGACACCGGTCAGCTGACGCTGCCGCTTCTTGACGATCTGTGGCTCGAAGCTGCCCTCCCGGTCGCGGGGCACCTCGATCTCGACCGGACCGACCTCGGTCAGCACGGTCCTGGACCGGATCCCGTTGCGGGAGTTGCCGCTGCCGGCGCCGGCCGGGTCGTGTTTCTCGTAGCCGAGGTGGTCGGTGATCCCGCCCTCCAGGGCGGACTCCAGCACCCGCTTGGTCAGCTGCTACAGCAGCCCGCCCTCACCGGTCAGCTGCAACCCGCCGGCGCGGGCCCGGTCCACCAGCCGCCCAATCAACTGCTCGTCCAGCACATCCGCAGGCAGCTCGACCGGGCGCACATCCTCATGCGCCTCAACAGAGGCGATCACGTCGCTCATCAGGAGCTTCCTTGATCAGGAGATACACCGGTCACCGTACAGACCCTCGCTTCCGTGCTCTGTGCGAGAAGTCCGGCTTCGCCGAGAATTTCGACGCCCTCACCGGCGAAGGGCTTCGCGACCGCGCCTACACCTGGACCGCCGCCGGTTACCTGCTCCTCGCCGACGACCACCACCGGCGCGCGTCGGGGGCGCCGAGTGGCCTGCCGACTGCGGCGGATCGCGGCGACGCAGCGTCCGGCCCGGGGCTTTGACCCCGTGGTGCCCGGAAGGATGCCGCTGCGGTCTGCCGCTGTCCGGACGAGGCCCGTGTCCCACGCACATGCGGTCAGCGATCCGCGGTCGTCCGTTGCGTATCGAGGGGACGGGCTGAGCCGGAATTCCGGCTCAGCCCCGCGGACATGGTCAGCTGTGCAGACTCCACAGCTGGTTCATGCCTCCGGTGCAGCTCCAGAGCTGGATCCTGGTGCCGTTTGCGGCGCTGGCTCCGCTTGCGTCGAGGCACAGACCGGACTGCACGCCTGTGATCGTGCCGTTGGAGTTCACGTTCCACTGCTGGTTCGCCTGGCTGTTGCAGTCCCAGATCACGGCCGCGGTGCCGTTGCTGGTGCCCTGACCTGAGGCGTCCAGGCACTTGTTGCCGTAGACCACGAGTTGCTTGTTCGAGGTGTACGTCCACTTCTGGTTGGCGCCGCCGTTGCAGTCCCATAGTTGGGCCTGCGTGCCGTTGGTCGTCGAAGAGCTGTTGATGTCGACGCAGCGACCGGACTGCTGGCCCACGATCGCCTGGCTCCCGGCCGTCGGCGGCGTGGTCGGCGGGGTGGTGGGCGGGGTGGTGGGCGGGGTGGTGGAGTCGAACTGGGTGAAGAACTTCCAGACCTCTCCCGAGGTCCAGGTGTGCCAGCCGTCCCCGGTCGACCCGTCGATGGGGCCCGGGTCGTGGCCGGCTCCGTCGAAGGCCGCCCATACCACCGGGTATCCGGCCTTGCAGCCGGAGTAGGCGGTGATGATGTGGGTCAGGCTGCCGTTCGCCGGCTCGGGCGGGTTCTGCGGGGCGCAGCCGTTGTTCCTGACGAACGTGTCGCGCAGCGCCCGACCTGACGCGATCGGCAGGACGTTGTCCCTGATGCCGTGCAGCCCCATGTAGGCGACGGGCTGCGTGCCGCCGCTGCATCCGCTCAGGTTCGCGCCGGAGTAGACCGCGACCGCGCGGAAGACCGTCGGCCGGGCACAGGCCAGCGCGTACGTCATCGCACCGCCGTAGCTGAAGCCCGAGGAGAAGACCTGTCCCGTGTCGACGCACAGGCCGCCCTCCAGCTGGCTGAGCATGTTGTCGACGAACGTGACATCCTGCCCGTTGGAGTTGGCCCAGCCGTTGCTGATGCCCTGGGGCGCGACGAAGATGGTCCCGTTGCCGGCGCTGTCCGCCAGTCGCCTGAGGCCGTAGTAGGACCAGTTGTATCCGTCGGTTCCGCCGGAGTCGACGTCGTTGGCGGTGCCGCCGACCCAGTGGAAGCCGAAGACCAGCCGGTAGGGGTGGTTCTGGTCGTAGCCGGCCGGGACCCGGAGGATGTAGCTGCGGTTCTGGCCGCTGCTCTGAATCGTGTGCGTGCCGCTCGTCAGCGTCGGAGCCTTGCCGCAACCGCCCGTGGCAGCGGCGGCGTTGGTGGTGGCGGACCAGGCGGTCGTGGTGAGTCCGACGGCCGCCAGGACCATCGCCAGCGCGGAAAGAACCGCTGGGAGCAGGGATCGACGTCTCATGGCTT
This sequence comes from Streptomyces sp. NBC_01477, assembly GCF_036227245.1. Taxonomy (GTDB): domain Bacteria; phylum Actinomycetota; class Actinomycetes; order Streptomycetales; family Streptomycetaceae; genus Actinacidiphila. Next base: position 8,263,207 of record NZ_CP109445.1, on the reverse strand, counting down.
CCCTTTCTGCGTGGGGGGATGAAAAGCGGGGTGGTGTCCGGCAGGGACCTGCGAGCAAGGGCGCACGCCCCTGCCGCGGACACTCCTGTGGGCAGCTACTGCCGGGTCCACTTCTGGTTGGCAGCGCCGGTGCAGGTCCACAACTCGGTGAGGGCTCCGTTGGCGGTGGAGCTGCCGGTGACGTCCAGGCACAGGCCGGACTGGACGTTGGTCACGGTCCCGTCGCTGTTGATGTTCCACTTCTGGTTGGTGCCGCCGTTGCAGTCCCAGATGACGACCTTGGTGCCAGCGGAGGTCCCTGAACCGTAGGCGTCCAGGCACTTGCTGCCGTAGACGCGCAGCTCCTTGGCGGAGGTGAGGTTCCACTGCTGGTTGCCGCCGCCGTTGCAGTCCCAGAGGGCGGTTTGGACGCCGTTGGTGGAGGACGCGTTGGGAACGTCCAGGCAGCGGTTGGAGGCGACGCCGCGCAGGGGGCCGGTGTTGCCCGTGTCGGTGCCGCCACCGGGGTTGGTGCCGGTGCCCCAGCCCCACTGGAGACGGTCGAGGCCGGACTGGTTGGTGACGCTTGTGGAGAGGTTGGTGCCGGTGCCGTTCAGTGAGGTGATGGCGCAGGAGGCGTTCTCACAGGGGCCGGGGCCCTGGGTCTGGTTGGTCTGCTTGACCCCGGTCCACAGGACGGAGCCCATGCCGAGGCTGCGTACGGTGTCGGTGATGGCGTAGAGGTAGGACAAATCGTTGTTGCCGTCCTTGGGGCCGTTGTAGTTGACGCCGGTGTTCATGGGGACGCCGAACTCGGTGAGCACGGCGCGGCCGGAGTAGCCGCAGAGATTACCGGTGAAGTCGTTGACCCAGGCGGCCTCGGTGGTGTGCGAGTCGCCGAACATGCCGTAGATGTGGATCGACAGCAGGGTGCCTGACAGCCGGGAGTCAGCGCCGACGGCGCACAGATTCCCGTCCGACCACAGGCCGGGCACAATTACGTGGCCGCGGGACAGGCCGGGATAGCGCGCCAGCCAGTTCGCCTCGAAGTTGGTCAGGTCGGCGGCGCTGTAGCCGTACGGCTCGTTCATGATGTCGAAGTAGAAGTTGGCCTTTGCGCCGTACTTGTTGATCATCGTGTCCCACATCTGGTTGAAGGACGCGGTGTCACTCACCTTCCCGCCCTGCAGCCAGGGGGCGACGATGACGTTCATGCCCAGCGCGGTCGCGGCGTCCAGGGCCGCGGTGTAGCTGTTCCACCAGGACCCCGAGGTGGTCGCCGCGTTGAACCCCAGCCGGACGGTGTTGGCTCCCAGGTTCTGGAAGCCCTTGAGGATGGCAGTGGATTTCGTGTACGTCGTCGCGTAGCTGTCCGACGTCGACAGGCCCACCGGGATGTTCGGGCCCGTGATGAAGTTGTCGTTCGGGTCCGCCCAGTTCACGCCGTGGAACTGGCTGGTCGACGCGGCCGCCGCCGGCGCGGCGTGCGCCGTCGCGCCACCTGCCAGCAGTCCGAACAGCATCAGGGCTGTGGTGACGATTCCGGCGATCAGACGCGGAACTCTGTTGTTCACTGCGATCTCCTTTCAGTAGGGGACGACCGAGGCGTTGCTGTGGGAAAGGGAGGAATGTGAGCGCTAACATTGCGCGACCGTCGGAGGGCACGGTCTGCCCCTGGAGCTCGAACGGCCCAGCAGGCGGCAGTGCTCACCCGCTGGCGGCCGCTCATCGCGTCTCACTCGTGGTCCGATGAATCCCATGAGGAGTGGTGCGGCGGTTTCGACTCCCTGTACGGGTCGCCGTAGATGATGCCGCGGCCGTAGCCGGTGAAGTAGACCCGGCCGTAGGTGTCCGGGTCTCCGGTGAGCACTTCCGGGAGGCCGCCGTACTGGTGGCGGTCGTCGTTGACGCGTACCCAGCTCTTCCCTGTGTCTTCGGAACGGAACAGGCCCCGCTGCCCGTGGACCGTCGCGGCCGCGTACAGCGCCGGGTAGGCCCGGCCGGGGGCGGCCCTGCCGAAGCCGATGTTGTCGGCCTGCTGAACGCTGGACACCTGGGTGAAGGTGGCGCCGGAGTCGGTCGAGCGCCACAGTCCGTAGGAGGTCCAGGAGGCGCCGCCGGCCAGCCAGATGTCGCCCTCACGGCCGGGTACGGCCTTGAAGCGCACTCCCCAGTTGGTCGCAGGCAGGCCTCCTGCGGCGGAGGCGGTGAAGGCGGCTCCGCCGTCGGTGCTCACATAAAAGGTGCCGTTGGAGTAGGCGTAGAACGTCATCGGGTTCACCCGGTCGGAGGCGACGATCGCGTTGGCCGGCACCCCGGCAGCATCGGTCCAGGAGGTCCCGAAGCCGGTCGAGTGGACCACCGGACGGCCCGAGTCGCCCGGCGCCCAGACGAAGCGGCTGCCGTCGGCCGCCGCGGCGATGGTGCCGCCGGAGGTCACTCCGCTGGGTTCGGCCCCCTGGAACCAGGTCGCGCCGCCGTCGGTGGAGAACGCCGCATGGCTGGTGCCGCCGGGGTCGTTGAGGTATCCGGCCCGCACGATGGTCCGCGGGTTGAGTTCCGCGTAGTCGATGCTCGTGGTGGTGCTGAAGACCGGTGAGGTGAAGACCGTCTTCGGCGCTGTGGTGAGGGAGTCGTGGCGGAAGCCGCCCACGTCGCCCATCGCGCTGACCAGTGCGCCGCCCGGCGGCTTGATCAGCCCCTGGACCGCGCCCTCCTCCAGGCCCTCGACGACGGGGGTGATCTCGATGGTGCCGCCGGTGTCCCATGCGGTCAGGTTGCTGGTACCAGCGATACCGGGGCCGCCGTTGAACAGCAGGTGGTCGGAGTCGAACGGGTCGATCTCCATCGCCGAGAGCGCCTGGCCGATCTTGGGAACCAGGATCGGCGGCTCGGATCGCGTCCCCATGGTGTACCAGGGCGTGGCGGTGATGTCGAAGTCGTAGCGCAGTTTGCGGTCGGGGTACCCGTCCCAGTCCCAGATGCGGGTCCAGGTCGCGCCGAAGTCGGTGCTGCGGAAGATGATTCCGTCCGGCCACCATGAGACCTGCGTGCCGACCATGAGGGTGCCGGGGTGATGCCGGTCGATGGTCAGGCCGGAGTAGCCGAAGTAGTCGTCGCCGCTGGAGGACGGGATCGGACTGATCCGGTTCCACCCGCCGCTGGTGGCGTCGAACTTCCACACGTCGCCCTTGCCGCCGCCGAACGGGCCGATGTCGTCGCTGGTGGCGACATACAGCAGGTGGTTGTCCGGATCGACGACACCCCTGTGTGGCAGGTAGCCCGTGGGTGCGCCAGGCAGCGGCGCCCAGGTGGTGCCGCCGTCGGTACTGCGGTACACGGGATCGTCCCTGTCGGCGACACCCACGTAGATGGTCTGGGTGGTCCTTCCCCGGCGACCGGTGGACGTGTCGAAAGTTACCCACACCAGGCCCGGGTCCTCGGTGGTACCGGACGTCTTCGGGTCGTCACCGGAGTTGGGGAATGCCGTCACCTGTCCCCACGTCACGCCGCCGTCGGTGCTGCGCCACAGGCCGTGCCCGGTGGGCGCGCCCAGATACAGGACGCGATCGTTGTTGGGGTCCACTGCCAGCCGCTCGCCCATGCCGCGACCGTTCATGTTGCCGCCCAGGGTGAACGGGAGGACCGTGGCCTGCCAGGTGGCGCCCTTGTCGCACGAGCGCAGGACGGCGCCGTTGTTGGGGTCGACACCGTTGGTGTACATACCCACCGCGGCCCACACCTTGGCCGGGTCGGACGGGCTGGCGGCGATGCTCGCCACCCCCATGTAACCCCAGTGGTCCCAGTCCACCCAGTCAAGCAGGGGCTGCCACGTACCGGTCGCGGCATTCCAGCGGTACATGCCGCCCACGTCGGTACGGGTGTAGGCCAGGCCTTTCTGAGCCTGGCTGAAGACGATCCCCGTCACGAAGCCGGTGCCGCCGATGGTGACGTTCCTGAACGTGTACGGCTCCGAAAATGACGGGTGCCGGCCCGGTGCGGCCGCGGCTGCCCGCGGCGCCCAGACCGCGGCCGTCGCGGGAACGCTCAGTAACGCCGCCATCAGACGCCTACGGCTGACACCTGCACCTGCCACGGGCTCCTCCTCCAGATTCGGGCCGCGGGTCAGACCTGCCGCGGATACCTGCCAAGCCGGCCCGTCTGCGGCGACGGTCGCCCGCGACGACTATGGGAGCGCTCCCATTCAGGACGGTAGTGAGTCCGAACCCGTTCCACAAGGCTCCTGTCACCGTGAGCCTCCGGCAGGCGCGCCTCCACACACCCGTACGCCTCCGCGTCCCGAATCGCTCGGAAGCGGACCCCGCCGAGGGGCTCTTTCGGCCTGACGGGCCTGGCGCAGCAAGGGGGTTGACACCGCATACCCCGGGGCGCAGAGTGCCGTAGTCGGCGCTGACCCGTTTACCGCACACTGTGCGTGCGGCATCGTGTTAGCGCTAACGCCCTCGCGCCGCCCTTGCCCACCCCCCACTGCAAGGAGAAGTCCGCGTGAACACCCGAGACCCGCGCCCGCGCAGAGATCGCACCGCGCGATATCCAGTCGGCCCGTGTCCGCCGGGGCAGCCCTCGCCGAGGGTGTCACCGTGCGAGCCGGCCTCGCACGTCCCCGGCTGAGAGCACACCCGCACGGAAGCCACCCTCCTTCCGCGTGTCACCGGTGACTGTGGTGTCCGGCAGAACGGCCGCTGCGGGCCATCGGCTCGGATGCCGCAGCCGCCTTTCGCCGTCACTGCCTCTCGTCATCACCGCGTGCGGAACTCTGGCGGGCTGATCACCGGCACGGCATGCGCAGGATCTCCACCTACGCCAAGCCTTGCGGACCCGGACCATGGCACCGGCACCGTTCAAGGCTGCGACGTCGCCGCCGGACGGCAGCTGTTGCCACCGCATCAGCCCCCTCCGCGCCGCGCAGTCGGTTCGGCCTGCCCCGACGAACGAACGCCTGCGAACCGTCAGCACCCTGACATCGCCTTTCCTCCGAAGGCACCAGATGGCGGCCTCTTGGGACCGGACGCGGGAGTCCGGACCCGCCCGACCGTCTTTTCGAAGCTCCACCGACTCGACATTCCGGAGGAACCCGTGCGCAGATCCGCGCGCCTTTTCCGTCACCCCGTCCTGCTGGCCGCTGCGGGCGCCTTCGCGCTCTTGGGGACAAGCCTGGGGATGATCCCCAACGCCTCGGCCGCCGCCACCGCGACGATCTCGGTAAAAGCCGACACGAAGCTCGCAACGATCCCGGCCACCGGCGTCGGCACCAACGTCGCGGTCTACGACGGAAACATGAACGGCTCCGCCATCCCCGGACTGCTCAGCGCGGCAGGCATCAAGACCGTGCGCTACCCGGGTGGCTCCTACGGCGACATCTACCACTGGCAGACCAACACCACCGAGGGCGGCTACGTCGCCCCCGACACCGACTTCGACACCTACATGGGCACGGTGAAGGCCGCCGGCGCCCAGCCCATCATCATCGCCAACTACGGCTCGGGCACCCCCCAGGAAGCCGCGGACTGGGTCCGGTACGCCAACGTCACCAAGGGCTACGGAGCGAAGTACTGGGAGATCGGGAACGAGGTCTACGGCAACGGCGAGTACGGCTCCAATTGGGAGACCGACAAGCACTCCAGCCACAGTGCCACGACCTACGCGACCAACCTGCTGCAATACGCCTCCGCCATGAAGGCCGTGGACCCGACCGTCAAGATCGGTGCGGTGCTGACCACTCCCGGAAGCTGGCCGGACGGCATCACCGGCCCCGGTGACACACAGGACTGGAACCATACTGTGCTGTCCATCGCCGGGTCGAAGATCGACTTCGTCATCGTGCACCACTACCCCAACGCCACCAGCGCACCCGACCTGCTGGGCAGGCCGCACGCCGAGATCCCCGGCATGGCAAGCACGCTGCACTCACTGATCAAGCAGTACGCCGGCTCCAACGCGGCCAACGTGGGTATCGCCGTCACCGAAGCCAACGGCAACTACGACTCGGACACCTCTCCCAGCGGCCTGTTCGCCCCGGACGAATACCTGACGTGGATGGAGAACGGAGCCTTCACCCTCGACTGGTGGGACATGCACAACGGCACCGACTGCAGCAGAATCACCACCGTCGAGGGCGCCACCGACTACAACGACGGCGGAATACTGTCCAGCGGCGCCTCCTGCGAACCACCGCTCAACACCCCGTTCGCCCCCTACTACGGCACCCAGATGATCACCAAGCTGGGCTCACCCGGTGACGCACTCGTGCAGGCGGACAGCTCGGCTTCGCTGGTCACGGCGCACGCGGTGAAGCGGTCGAACGGCGACGTCGACGTCATGCTCATCAACAAGGACCCCGGCAACGCCGCCACCGTGTCCCTTTCCTACAGCGGCTTCACCCCGTCCTCCTCCGCACCCACGGTGTACACCTACGGCAAGAACGCCACCTCGATCACTTCCGCGGCCACGGGAACCGCCGCGTCCCAGACCGTACCGGCCTACGCGATCGTCGTCGTGCAGATGCACCCTGCCACCGGCGGCACCACGGCGGGTGGCACAACCACCGGCGGCAGCACCACCGGCGCGACGACCGGGGGGACGACCACCGGCGGGTCCGCCCAGGGCAGCACCGGCGGCACCTCAACCGGGTGCACGGCGACGTACACCACCACCAACTCCTGGTCCGGCGGCTACCAGGGCGAGGTCAAGGTCACCGCCGGCAGCACCGCCGTCAACGGCTGGACGGTCACCTGGACCCTCGCCGGCGGACAGACCATCACCCAGGTCTGGAACGGCACCCTGACCACCAGCGGAACAACTGCGACCGTCAAGAACGCCTCCTACAACGGCACCCTCTACCCCTCCGCGACCACCACCTTCGGCTTCCTCGCCAACGGCTCGCCCAGCACCCCCACCCTCACCTGCACCAGCACCAGCACCAGCACCAGCACCTGAGAAGGGAGAGCCGCTGGGAGCGGCGCACGAAAGTGGCGCCGGGCAGCTCAGCCGCGACCGAGACGGGAAGTTCCCCGTACTCTTCGACACCATCCTCGCCGGCACCGGGATCGAGGTGGTGCTCAGCGGCATACGAGGACTGTCCCGCCCGCACCACGGGCCGGGCCATCTCGCCTCTCTGTGGAACGCGTGGAGGGGCCCCGGCGCCATATGCGCCGGAGCCCCGAAGGAACTGCTACACCATCTGCCGGCCCTCGTACCGCGCCGGCCTACTGTGTCCGTACCGCCGCAGGGGGGTAGCGGCGTGTGCGGGGATCGCGGTTGCTCGACCGGGGACCACCTCACTATCGATGTCCTGCGGTACCCGGGCTCGAAACGCCTGCCCGGGCGATCCTGATGGCGCGCTTGGGCTCCTCCGTTCTTCCCTCTACTTACCGGTGTCGCGTACTGCTGTGGTTGTGCGTACTGCTCGTACTACTGGTGATGCGAACTGCTGGTGGCCCGCGCTAGCGCCACTCTTCGGCAGCCAGCCCCGTCGCCCGTCCTACGTCTGCTCTGGCTTGGAACCCCACTGCCGAACCTCCCGGTACGCGCGCCCGCAGCCGACGCCTTTACCGAGGTGCTGCTCACGTGACTTCGCTGCTGGGTACTGCGAACTGCACTTGCAGGTACTGCCACTGCTTCAACTGCGGTCCTGCTCACGGCGGCCCCTGATCACTGCGGGCCACCCGGTCCGGCCGTCAGTCCCGTCACCGTCCTGCAACCGCCCTGGCTTCGGAACTCCACCACCGCACCGTTCTGCGTACTTCAACCTCGCGTACTGCTGCCTGGCAGTTCGTCTCTGCCAGGCCCTGCCGATCTCGACTACGAGAGAAACCATACCCACCACGCCGTCGAATGTCTACTCCGGCTGTCATAGATTTTTCGGTGTTCGAGAAAGAGGTAACCTAAGCCGACAACCGGGGGCACGCTCCCTCAAGACGGTCACCGTTCCCCTTCCGGGGCACGCGGCCGCCAGCAGGACCGGTGGGATCAGCGGGGCACGACGTTCGACTCCGGGGGTTGTCATGGAATGCGGCAGTACCGGCATGATCCGGCCCGCGGTCCCGGCGTGCGCCGCCAGGCGCACGCCATGAGCAGCGTGCTGCTGGAGAGTGAGGACGTGGCATGGTTCCGCGACGACCTCACCGGCGCCCGGTTGGCCGCCTCCCGGCTGGCGGTGCGGACCGGGCTGAGTCAAGCACGCCGTCGCCGGGGCGATCGTCCTGCGGGTGGTACGGACCGACGAGCACGCCGGCGTCGAGTTCATGGCCGTGGACAGCGGACCGGGCATGGCGGACGTGGCCGCCGCGATGCGCGACGGCCGCTCGACCGCCGGCACACTGGGCATCGGCCTGGGCATGATCGCCCGTCTCGCGGACACCTTCGACCTCCACTCCGAACCCGGACACGGCACGGTGATGCTGGCACGGTTCTGGCCGTACGACGCACGGTCCAGGCATCGGGGCAGCATCTTTGACCTGCCGGAATCCGTGACAGGAGGAGTGACCCGGCCCATCAGCGGAGGGCAGGAGTGCGGGGACGGCTGGGCAGCACGCGGGAACGAGGCCGGGAGGGCAGCACCCGGGCACCCCCTCCTTGGCGTGGTGCCGCATCCCGGCAGCGGCGCCCCGGACCGGCCGGTGCCGGGGGGCGGGATTCTGGTGATGCTCTGTGACGGGCGCGGCCACGGCCCCCTGGCGAAGACGGCCTCCCAGACCGCGACCCGCGCCTTCCACGCCAGCCGTGGCAGATCGCCCGAAGAGGTCATGAAGGACATCCACCAGGCCCTGCCCGGCACACGGGGCGCCGCGGTGGCCGTGGCACGCATCGAACCCGGCCAGCAACGGGTGCTCTTCTGCGGGGTGGGCGACACCGCAGCGGCGATCGTGACATCCACGTCCAAGACCATCCTGCCCTCGGTGCCGGGAACCGCAGGACACCAGATACGCACCCTGCGCACCTTCACCGAAGCGCTGCCGGCCCGCAGCGCGCTGGTGATGCACTCCGACGGCCTGACCGGGCAGTGGGACCCCGCGGCCCTGACCGGAGTGCTCCAGCACTCCGCGGCCGTGATCGCAGGCCACCTCCTGCGCAGCGCCGGCAAGTACCACGACGACGCCTCCGTCGTCGTCGCCAAGGGCCTGTGGTGAACACCCGGCACAAGCCCCACCGCCCTCATCCATCCCGACCCCACCCGCACCGGCGAGGAGGACCCGCACGCCCTGCCCGCCCACCACCAGGCGGCCTGAACGGGATTTGCGCCGCCGGTCGCCGGCCCGCGCCGCCGGTCGCCGGCCATCTCTCATTGCCCCTCGCCTGCTTTCCTTCGGCGTGATTGAGGGGGTGGCGGGTCAGTGTTCGTGGGGGCGGGAGGTGTGGACGGATCCGTGGGCGTCCTCGCAGTGCCCGTTCCCTTCCTCGGCGCCCGCACCGGTGATCTGCAGCAGATCCGTCGGCTCCTCTCCGACGTGGTCGACCTGCAAGGTGGCGTGGCCGATGCGGTATTCACCCGCGAGGAGCCGCTGCAGGTCGCGGCGAACGGCGTGGCAGTCGCTGCCGGGGGTGACCAGGACGTGGGCGGACACGGCGTTCTGGCCCGACGTGATCTGCCAGACGTGCAGGTCGTGGATCTCCACGACGAGGTCCCGTGCGGCCAGACGGTCGCCGAGCGCGTCGGGGTCGACGCCCGCGGGGGCGGCTTCCAGGAAGACCCGGGCGGAATCGCGGACCAGCCCGTAGCCGGCCCGCAGCATCAGCGCCACGACCAGCAGGGAGGCGATGGCATCCGCGCGGGCGAAGCCGGTGGCCAGCACGATCGCGCCGGCGATCGCGGTGGCGATGAACCCGAACAGGTCGGTGAGGATGTGCTGGTAGGCGCCCTCGACGTTCATGCTGGTGCGGTTGGCCTTGGAGATCGCCCAGGTCGCCGCGAGGTTGACCGCGACCCCGACCAGGGCGGTGGCCAGAACCAGGCCGCCGGTGACGTCGGTCGGGGAGATCAGCCGGTGGATCGACTCATACGCCAGCCACACCGACAGCAGGAGCAGGGTCAGGCCGTTGGCCTGCGCGGACAGAATCTCCACCCGTTTGAGCCCGTAGGTGTAGTGGCCCTTGGCAGGGCGGGCCGCCAGCCGCATCGCGACCAGCGCCAGCACGATCGAGGCGACGTCGGTGAGCATGTGCGCGGCGTCCGAGATCAGCGCCAGGGAGTGGGCGACCGCACCGACGACGACCTCGGCGCACATGAACACCGCGATCAGTACCAGGGCGATCGTCAGCCACCGCCGGTCGGCGTCCGCCGCCACCCCGTGCGCGTGCCCGGAGTGACTGCCTGCGCCCTCGGCGTCGCGGCCGGCGTGGTCGTGGTCGTGGTCGTGGTCGGACAAAGGTCCCCCGTGGATCAGGCGCGCTCGGGTACGGCAGGACGGCCAGTGAACCGCGCCCGACGGGCTTTCGCCAAAGCCTGCAATGGGGACCGTTACCACCTCCGCCTGCGGTGATACCGAAAATCATTGCCGCATTCCGAACGGGTGGCACCTGCCGTCGTTCGGGTGGATTTGCGTGCGCGGCACCGGTTGCACGTTCGTTTGACAGACCTCTAGCGCGGGGTCCGCCGTCATCGAGGACAGAAACCGACCTCGTTCGTTCCTATCGTTGCTGTCCGCGACCGACATCAGCGAAAGGGACCGCGATGCCCGAACAGATCAGCGCAGCACCGAACGGATACACCTCTGTGGCGCCCTGGGTCGTCACCGACGACACGGGGGCATTCCTCGACTTCGTCTCGCAGGCGTTCGGCGGTGAGGAGCTCGGACGGGTGCCGACCGAGGACGGCCTGATCGGTCACGGCGAGATCCGCGTCGGGGACACCGTCGTGCTGGCCTTCGACCGGCACGCCGACTGGCCCGCCGTGCCGAGCCTGCTGCGCGTGTTCGTCGCCGACGCGGACGAGGCGTGCTCCCGGGCCGTCGCGGCGGGCGGCCATGTCGTCACTCCCCTGGCGGACAACGCCTTCGGGCAGCGCGGCGGGCGTGTCAAGGACCCGTTCGGCAATATCTGGTGGGTGGTCGGCTGTGTCGAGGACGTCTCCGAGGAGGAGATGTGGAAGCGGCTGCAGGACCCTGTGTACGCCGAGGCCATGCGGGTGGCTCAGGAGACGCTCGACGCCGAGCTCAGCGGTCGGCGCCATGGGCGCAGCAGCGCGCCCGTCAGGGCGACCGGCGGCCGATGACGGCCGGGGACGCGTGTGCGGGGGCCGTCGCCGATACGGAGGGGCGCGTGGCCGGGGCGGACGCGGGGTTCTTCGTCAGGCGGCCGTCGGCCCCGGTGGTCCCCGAGGCGATCACCGGAGCGCCCGCGCAGCCGCACTCCAGCGCGCTGACCGCGACGCCGGCGAGCGGATGCCCCTGCGTCTCGGTGATCCGGCCGCTGACCCGGCCGGTGGTCGGAGCGGCGCTGCCGGCGTAGACGGTGAGCGTGCCCGGCGCCTGCACGGTGTGGCCCTGCGTGTCGGTGAAGCGCAGGGTGAAGGCGGCCGTGCCCGTGGCGGCCGGGGTCCCGGAGACGGTGTAGCCGGACAACGTCAGCCCCGGCGGCAGTGAACCGCCGGCCAGCGCCCAACTGCCGGTCCTGTGGTCCGCGGTGGTCGGTTGCGTGCTGTACGCGTGCCCGGTGGTGCCGTCCGGCAGCCGCGTGGTGGTGATGACCGGCGGCGACCCGGTCGCGCCGCCCGCGGCCTCGGCCAGCACGGCGGACAGCACGGGGAAGCGGGCGCTGGCGTCCACGTGGACGAAGAGCACGCTGATGTGCAGGGCCGCCTCCGCGGAGAGCGAGAAGCCGAGGGTCCACCACGGGCTGTCGAGCGGCGCCGACAGGGCGATGTCGCTGTCGCCGAGCGCCTCCTGGAGTCCGGCCGGCCGTACCGCGGCGACCGTGGCGCCCGAGTCGTCGGTGCTGACGGAGGTGACCTGGACCAGCAGGCCCTGCGGAGTGCTCGGCGTCACCCCGGAGGCGATGATCTGACCGACGTGCGGGGCGGTGGCGCCCGGTGCGACGGTGACCTGCTCGGGGCCGTCGGGCCCGTTTCGTCACCGCGCTGATCGTCCCGTCGGGGGCGGTCACGGTGCAGGCCGGGGTGTGCACGTCGCCGATGAAGTAGCCGGACAGGTCCACCACGACGGCCACGTCACCGGCGTGGTTGAGGACGTTCACCGCGCCGTCGACCCCCGGCCCCGGCGGCGCATGTCGTACGCGGGCCTGGTGGCGACGGACGCGCGGCGCTCGCGGGAAGCCTGTGGGCGGTGGGCGGGGCGGCCGGTGGGCGGATGTCGCCTCCGGCCACGTCGCCGCGCAGGGGCGGGAGTTCTCTCAGCCACGTACGCGGATCGTCGTACAGGTACACGCCCTCGCCGTCCGCCGGCGGCGGACGGCGACGATGCGGTGGAGAGCCTTCGGTGCGGGGTCGGGTCAGCCTGTCGTGACGGATGCTGTGGCGAGCATGGGCAAGTGGTCCGACCAGGCGGACAGGGATGTGTCGGTCTGCACCTGGCACGCGGTGAAGGCGGCCTTGGAGAAGAGGTAGTCGTACTTGCGGTCGGCGCGCACGGGAGGGCTCGCGGAGTCCCACATCGTGCCCGAGCCCTTGCGGGCCGTGCCGCTCGGGCCCTGTTCGCACTCGTGGTAGCTCGCGTACAGGGGGGCCAGGATGCCGCTGTCGGTGCCGCTGCCCGGGTCGTCCGGCGGGCGGGTGTTGAAGTCGCCGCCGAAGACGGTGTCATGGCCGTCCCCGACGATCTCGCCGAGCCGCTGGACCTGCTCGGCCCGGTAGGAGAAGCCGGCGCGGGGGTCGTAGTCCTCGCCCTTGGGGGTGAGGTGGCTGGTGCAGAACCGGACCGGGGTGCCGGTGGTGCGGCGTACGCAGAGCGCCTTGAGGAAGAGCCCGGCCTTCGGCGAGTGCAGGTCGAACTCCTCGCGTCCGCCGAAGGTGCCCTTCACCGCGATCGCGATGCCCTGCACACCCACCAGCTCCGCCCCGCGGCAGCGGAAGTCGGAGGTGGCGGACGGGTTCGCGTAGCGCGGCGGGTACTCGACGGTGGTACCGCCCGCGCCCGGCATCGTGCTGCCGAACCGGTCCTCGGCGGGCCGGCCGTAGGGCACGAAGGCGACGGTCCAGCCGCTGCCGAGCTTCTCGCCCAGCAGGGTCACCTCGCTCTTGACGGCGGTCTTGCCGCTGTCGACCGCGTGGTTGTTCTCGGTGTCGTTGCCGCAGACCTCCTGCAGGAAGACGGCGTCGGCGGTGCGGCTCGCCGCGAGGTTCGCGACCTGGGTCATCAGCTGGTCCGGCTGGTTGCGGGCCGGGCAACTGCCGCTCTCCCCGCAGATGTTCCAGGTCAGCACGCGCACACTGCTCGTGGTGGCGCCCGCGCTCACACCGCGCGCCGCCCTCTCGTCACGGGATTCCCCGGACGCCGCGGAGTGCACCACCGCGCCCGTGCAGACCAGCGCTGCCGCGGCCACCGCCGCCAGCACGGCGCCGAGTTGACGACGTATCACTTTGCCTCCCCGTGCCCTGAACGTCACCCGGAGTATAAGGTATCTCCGAACGGATGATCGAAGGGGGACTCGTGGCAGATTGGATGAAGGCCGCTCGCGGGCACCACTGGGCGATGGCCCTGGTCCTGACGATGGCGGCGACCGCGGTGGTGGCGGCGGAGCCGGCCGGGGCCACCGTCACGGCCCGGACCCGCAGCACGGATGTGAACGGCGACGGCGTCGGTGACGTCGTGGTGGCCTCGTCCGCGCGGCTGACCCGCTGGTCCGACCCCGCGGTGGGGGCGGCGGACCTCGGCGGCTCCGTCTACCTCCTGCCCGGCGGCGCCCCCGGCGCGCGGCCGGCCGCCGCCGTGGTGAGCCAGGACAGCGCGGCGTCGGTCCCCGGCAGCTCCGAACTCGGCGACACCTTCGGCCAGTCGGTCGCCACCGGCGACTTCGACGGCGACGGCAAGGCGGACGTCGCGTTCGGCAATCCGCACGAGGCGATCGGCACCGCCCCCGACACCGGCGCGGTGACCGTCCAGTACGGCCAGAGCGCCGCGCCCTACCTGGGCGCAGGCACGGGCGGGCTCACCTGGATCGACCAGAACGCCGACGGGATACCGGGCGACAACGAGGCCGAGGACCTGTTCGGCACCAGCCTGATCACCGGCTACTTCAACAACGACGACTACGCCGACCTCGCCGTCGGCGCGCCGGGCGAGGCCGTCGGGACGGCGTTCGAAGCGGGCCGGGTGACCGTCCTGTACGGCGGCCCCACCGGCCTCACCGCCACTGGAGCGCAGTCGTTCGACGGCACGGTGGCCGGCGCCGCCGAGCCCTTCGACCACTTCGGGGCCTCGCTCGCCGCGGCCGATCTGCGGGGCGACGGCCGCGACGACCTGGCCGTGCTCGCCTCCGGCGAGGCCATCGGCGGGGTCGACGCCGCCTGGGGGGCCGCGATCGTCCTGACCGGCACCGCGAGCGGGCTGTCCGCCGCCTCCCCCGCGGTGGTCAACGTCGGGAGCACCGGCACGTCCGGCCATGTCCGGGCTCTGGTGGCCGGCCGGTTCACCGGGTCCGGCTACGCCGATCTCGCGCTGTGCGCCGACCAGTTGCGCGGCGCCGCGCCCGGCTCGGGCGCCGTCGTGGTGGCCCCCGGCGGTACGACCGGCGTCGGCGGCGCACCCGTGGTCGCCCTGCCCGCTCCTGCGGTGTCCGCCGGCGCCCTGTGGGGCGGGTCGCTCGCAGCGGGCGACGTGAACGGCGACGGGCGCGACGAACTCGCGGTCGGCGCGCTGCGCGGCGCGGGCGGCAAGGGCAGCGTCACCGTGTTCGTCGGCGACCCGGCGGGCCTCACCGCACGGCCGAGCGCCACCTTCACCGAGGATTCGGCCCCGCTGTCGGCCACCGCCAAGCCGGGCGAGGGCTTCGGCTACGCAGTCTCCCTCCAGGACCACACCGGCGACGGCCACGCGGAACTGCTGGTGAGCGCTCCGTGGGAGGACGGCACGGCACCCGTGGCGCGGACCTCCACCACCGGGTCGGAGCTGTTCGAACTGGGCCTGGCCGTCCCGGCGTCGGGCCCGCCGACCCTCGCCTCCGCCCTGGCCACCGTCCGCCAGACCCCCTCCGCCTTCGGCCCGGGCGGTGTGGGCCTGGCGGGTGGCGCCACCGTTCTGACGGAGAACGGCATCGAGCCCTCGCCCTGGCTGGACCGGCTGCCGCCGTTCGACTAGGACGAAGGCCTTGCGGCCGGGCGTGGAGCGGATGTGCCACCTCCCGCGGGGCAGCGGCGGTCCGGGACGGCCGTTGCCCCGGCCGGGGCCGGGGCAACGGGGTGGTGGGCTTCGGGTCAGGGGGTGGGGCAGGGGCCGGGGGTGCGGGTGAGGGAGGCTCGGGTGCCGCCGATGACGATGTCGGTGCCGTCGGCGAGCCGTACGTGGATGGCGTTGACGACGATGCCCCGGCCGTCGCCGTAGACCACTTGCTCGTTGAGGGTGACCGTGCCGAGTTGCGGGAACGTGATCACGGTGTTGGGCGCCGGGTCGGCGGCGGTCCTGGTGTTGCCGATGTGCGCCCCGGCCAGTGTGGTCGAGCCGGTCACCGTCACCGTGCCGAGGGCGCCTGGCGCGCTCGCGGTGGCGGTCGCGGTGGCCTGGTCGGCGCTGACCAGGCCGCCGAGGAAGTGCAGCCCGCTCACGGTGGCCGTCGCGGTCGCGGTACGGCCGCTGCCCGTACCGGCGATGCCCGCCGCGTGCGTGGAGGCGGAGGTGAAGGAGCCGGTCGAGGAGCCGACATGGGTGTCCGGCAGCCCGGCGTCGTCGGTCGCCGGGTCCTCGGTGCAGGTGACGTCGGAGGGCGCGAGCGGCGCCCCCGGCGCGGCCGTGACGACCTGTGCGTGCGCGTCCATGAGCAGCGCCACGAGCGTCACCGACGTGCAGCCGGGCGGGTCGACGCCGCGCAGGACGGTGGTGTCCGCCGCGCACAGGGTGTACGTGCCGCTGCGGGCCGAGGTCGCGCGGACCTGGATGGTGCACGACGCCTGACCGGCCGCGAGGTCGCCGCCGGAGGTGATGCCGTGTCCACCGGGGCTGATCGTGACCGTGCCCGAGCCGCACGTGGTGGTCGCGGCCGACGGGTCGGTGACGACGAGGCCGGGCGGCAGCTGCTCGGTGAAGGACCAGCCCCGTTTCGCCGCCTCCTCCGCGGTATTGGTGACGGTGAAGGTCAGCGTGGTGTCGTCACCGACCGCCACGAGGCCGGGGTCGAAGTTCTTGCTCAGCTGCGGAGTGGCGTCCAGCAGGCGGAGGTTGTCGATCGCCGCGTCGTTCCCCGTGCCGCTGGGCTGCGCGTTGACCAGGCGGACGCCGGCGGACGGGCCGGAGAACAGCACGGCGTCATTGCCCGCGTACGTGCCGACGGCCGTGCCGTCGTCGGTGGTACGCCCGGGATTCGCGCACGCGTCGATCGGATCGGTGAAGGCCGGGACGGCCCGGTCGCCGTCGAGCAGCGAGAACTGGAGCAGCGGGTGGGCGGCGAAGCAGTTGGCCGCGGCCACGTCCACGGAGAACGTCAGGAAGCGGTTCGCCGCCTGCAACGGGACGGGTTTCACCGTCTCCAGCTGCACCTTTCCCGCCCCCGGGTTGCCCGCGGTGTACGCGGTGACGGCGTGGTTGGCGGCCGGGTCGTTCCCGGCCCACGCGCCCAGCGCCGACGCCATGGTGCGCAGCCTCGGCCAGGATGTGCCGCACGCGCTGCCGGCCGGGGCGGTCGCGGGGTCGGCCGCCGAGACCAGCCAGCCGTTGCACTCGGTCAGCCAGGCCGGGTCTGCGGTGTAGGTCTCGGCGAGCGGCGGAGCGCCGGTGTAGCCGGTCAGCAGCCGCGGGCCGCCCGGGTCGTCCTCGAACCCCTCCTGGAACAGCACAGCCGGGGGGCGGGGCGCCTCCGCCGCGGCCCCGGGGGCACGCGTGGAAGCGGCGGTCGCGTGCGGGGCGGAGGCGGGTACGGGTGAGGCGGCGGCGGGTACGGCGGCGGCCAGTGCCGCCGCGAGTACCAGGGCGGCCGCCGCGGTGGCGCGCCGGGACGGTAACGACCGGTGCGGTCGGGCCTGCGGAAGTCTGAGCACGGTTTCCTCTCGTCGAAAAATCCCCGTGGTGGGGGTCGCGGCGGCTGCCGTCCGCCTCAGGGACCCCGGCGGACGGCAGCCGCCGCCCCGGTGGCGGGGGCGTACCGGGCGGCCCCGGCCGGGGCGCCGCAACCTGCGTCCCGGCCGTAACACCGGCAGCCAGTCTGCTGACGCGCGGGGCCTGCGGCAGGAGCGCACAGCGAGGACAACGTGGCGTGCGCCCCGCGCACGCGGAGCAGCGGCGCCCCCCGCCGCGACGGGCTCCCCTCACGCCGTCCGGCTGCTCCGGAGCGCCAGCCGGGACCCCCGTGATCCTCCGCGGCCGGCGCTCCCACCCGATCGGACATCGGAGCGGTCGCGGGGTCGGAAGCCGTGGGACAGCCAGGCGGGCCGGCCGCCGCAGGTGCAGAGCGCCACCCGCGTGGTGACGTGACCATCGGCGGCAACGACGTCGGCTGCCTGGGCAGCGTGTTCGCGTCCACCTGCCGGGCCTCGGGCGGCACCACATGCGCGGGCCTGGACCGGAACGCGATCAACCGGACCTTCGGTGTGCCGGCCGGAGGGATCGAGAACGTCGTCAACGCCGTCCGCGGTGCCTCGCCGCAGGCCCACGTCCACCTGGTGGACTACTTCACGATCCTCCCGGACTCCGGCGCCTGCGCCGACGTGCCGCTGACCGCCGACCAGTTGGCGTTCGAGCGCGGCATCGCCTCGCGGCTCGCGACCGCGACGTCCACGGCGGCGACCGCCACGGGGGCGACCCGGCCGGGCGGCGGCGGACCGGTCGGCGTACCGCCTGTCACACCTTCATCTCTGCAGCACCCTTGCCACAGACCAATGGTCCAGGCCAAGCTCTCAAGGGAAGCTACGAGGTCGCGACGCGGCCATGGCGGACCTGGAAGGGTGCGGGAGATGGACGACAACGGCATGTCCGGCCCCGGCGGCGAGAGCGGGGCGTCCCCCGTGGGAGCCGCCGGGGACGGCGCAAGGGGCGGCGGCGCCTGTCCCGCGTCGCCGCGCCGGCGTGCGCTGCTCGCCGCCGGCGCGGGCGCGGTCGTCGCGGGGCTCGCGGGAGCCGCCTCCGCCGGGGCCGAGTCCGCGCGGGCCGCGGACCGGACCGGCGCCAAACCCGCTCCGAGCAGGACGCCCTCGGCGGCCGGCCCGCGTCCCTTCTACATCGGGACGTACACCTCCAGCTCCGGCCAGGGCGTCGGCCTGGCGACGTACAACCCGCAGACCGGGGCGATCACCGCGACGGGCACGGTCGCCGGTGTGGCGAACCCGTCCTTCCTGGCCGTGTCCGGCACGCACCTCTACGCCGTGAACGAGCAGTCGAGCGGCAAGGTGACCGCCGTATCGATCCCCGCGGGCAGTGCGCCCCGGGTGCTGAACTCGCAGAGCACCGGAGGGTCGGGGCCGTGCCACCTGTCCGTGCACCCGGGCGGCCGGCACCTGCTGAGCGCGAACTACGACTCCGGGAGCGTCGCCGTCCACCCGATAGCGGCGGACGGCAGCCTTCAGGCACGTTCCGGCTTCGTCCAGCACACCGGTTCCGGGCCCGACCCGGACCGGCAGTCCGGCCCGCACGCGCACCAGGTGCTGTCCGACCCGCAGGGCGGGTTCGTCCTGTCCGTCGACCTCGGCACGGACACGGTCTACACCTCGCGCCTCGACACGGCGACCGGGAAGCTCACGGCAGTATCGCAGGCGAGCGTCCAGCCGGGCTCAGGACCTCGCCACCTCGCCTTCCACCCATCGGGCCGGTTCGCCTACGTGGCCTGCGAGTTGGGCAACTCCGTCATCGTCTGCGGCTACGACCCGGCGACCGGCACCCTCACCCCCGGACTCCCCCAGCCCACTGTCCCGCAGGGCGCGCCGCCCACCGAGCGCAACTACCCCGCCGAGGTCGCCGTCTCCGGCGACGGCCGGTTCGTGTACGTCTCCAACCGCGGCGCCAACAGCATCGCCCGCTTCTCCGTCGGCGGCTCCGGCGCGTCCCTGGCACTCCTCGACACGGTCCCCGCCGGGGGCGCCTACCCTCGCCACATCAGCCTCGACCCCACCGGCACGCTGCTCTACGCGGCCAACCAGAACTCCGGCACCGTGACCGTCTTCCACCGCGACACCGGCACCGGGGCGCTCACCGCCGCCGGATCGCCGTTCGCGACACCGAGCCCGGTGTGCGTACTGGCCCGGTAGGCCTCAGCAGGCCCCGGCAGGCGTCCGCCCGGGCGGACGATGAGGGCACCTCCCCCGGCCGGTTCAGCCGCGGCTCGGGTCCTGGGGGCCGACCCCGCGGTGAACGCGGCGCTGCAGCCTGACGTGTCCCGCCGCCGGCGGCCCCTGCCGCAGGGGAACCGGGGCGGGCCCGTGGCATGTCCTTCATGGCGTCCGAACGCACACGGACCGCACGGGTCGAGGTGAGGATGAAAATGAAGCGACTGCCGACGAGGTGCCTGACCGCAGTTCTGTCCACTGTCATCGTGATGGCCGCCCTGGCGGGGTGCTCCAGCGACAAGCGGGGGACGGGGGATTCGCCCGTCGCCAACCACCGGGGTGAGGACAGTCCCGCGGACGTCACCAATTTTCCGGACCATTTCGCGAACATCGCGACCAAGTGCGTTGCGGGCGCGCCTGGTTTCCGTGCGTTCGTCACCACTCGTGAGGCGGCGCCCGTCGTACTCCCCGACCCCGCCTGCAAAGGCTGAAGGCCTCGCTGGTCCTGGGCCGGGCCATCCGTGTCCCGGACCGGCGGCGGTGCCGGCCGGCCCGGGGTCAGAGGTTGGTGACCAGGATCCACACCGCGACGACGAGGAACACGACTCCGGTGCCGCGCTGCACCGCGTAACCCCTACTGGTGGGTTCGGTGCCGGCGGGGTCCTTCACCCAGCCCCGCTGAAGGCGCCTGTTCACCGCCCAGAGCAACTGCGGGCGTACGACCTGGACGAGCCCCATGGCGAGCATGAGGCACATGACGGCGATGAACACGGGTCCCCCTGTGGTGGTGCCGGGCGGGCGGGCGTCGCCCGATCGCGAAGCATGCCGACCGGCTGCCCTGACGGTTCGGGCCGAAACGGGCGTCCGCCGGACCGGCGGTCCCGCGCGGAAGGGGCGCCGCATACGGCTCGCCCTCGTACGGGTGAATAAGTGGGGGTCACGCATGAAACCCGATAGCTTGCTCTCCCTTGCGTAGTTCACGGTAATAGGAGAGACATGCGTATCAGTAGTGCCCTGACGGCCTGCGGTCTGGCCGCGGCTGTGGTGGCCGGCGGCGCCGGTGCGGCTTCGGCGATCGGCAATGACGAGGGGACCACCACCGTCAACGGCAACGGCGCCGTCCAGGCGTACGGCAACACGGTCACCGGCGGTGAACAGAGCCCGCAGCTCGGTCTGGTGCAGGGCTCGCTCAACAAGCTCTGCCTCGGCGCTCCCGTCAAGGCGAACGTCGGCTCGCTGATCGGCCTTCTGGTGCCCGTCACGGCCCAGGACATCCAGGTGCTGTCCTCACCGCAGAACCAGCAGTGCGCCGAGAACTCGACCCAGTCGAAGGGCGACGAGCCGCTCTCGCACATCGCCGACGACATCCCGGTGCTGACCGGCAACGGCGTCGCCAACGGCTGACGCTCCATCCGCCCGGCGGCCGGCACTCCTCCGCGAGGGCCGGCCGCCGGTGCGGCCGCAATCCCGGCCGGTCGGCCCTCCCTGCGGCCGACCACCATGTGCTGACGGACCCGCAGGGGCCGATCCGCCCGGCCGGTCCCGGCGTCAGGCGTCCTTCCAGCCCGCGCGGAAGGTGAGCCGGGCGGCGTGGAAGGACTCGGGCCGGGTTCTGGCGGCGAGCAGGACGCGCCATGCCGTCTGCTCCAGATCCGTCAGCCACAGGGTGCCGATGTAGGTGTGGTCGAACCCGGCCAGATCGGCGGTGTCGGCCAGGGCCCCGCCGACCACCTTGGCGGCAGCCGCCCGGTGGGACGCGGTGATCTCGCCGAAGGCGGACAGGACCTGGTCGGCGAGGCCGGCCGGATCGCCTTCCAGCGCGCGCAGGACCCGGGGGCCGATGTTGGCGGGGATGAGGTGGGGGGTGTCGGACGCCTTCCCCAGGGCCTGCCAGAAGTCGGGGTTTCCGGTCGGCGGCGGTATGGCCGCCAGCAGGTCCAGCAGGTGCGTCGCCGCGGTGAACTCCTCGCAGGCCGCTGCCGCGACCACCGCGATGTCCGCGACGTTCCGGGCGTCGAGGCCGGTGGAGTCCAGCAGGATGTCGAGCCGGCCGCGGAGGTAGTCGGCCAGCTGATCGTCGTAGGAGCGGAGGCGGGGCAGCGGCATCGGCGGTCCTGGGTCGTCGTCGGCCGGCGGCCGGTCGGCGCCGGATCACTCAGAGCGTGCCAAGCGGGTCCTGCCCGCGGTCGGCGGACCCACTCACATGGCCGGGAAGCGATTGCCGGGGCGTATCGCCGTTCCCGTACCGGTTGCCGGTGGTGCCCGGCCGCGGCCCGCCGCCGGTCCCGGCCGCCCGGGTCGTACGTCCCGGGGTCGGTCCCGGTCATCGGGGCGGGGCTGCCGGATCGCCCGGGGCGGTCCGGGTGGCCCTGGCGTCCGCACCTTGCCCGGGCGGCGGGACGCGGTCCATTGCGCGGGGCAAGGCCATGAGCTGCGTCACAGCGCCATGAGCCCGACCGCGGCTGCCGCGGGGAGCAGGGTGCCGGCAACGGCGCGGCTCCGTACGCCGATCCGGAGGTGCGCCGCCGCCAGGTCGGGGGAACCGTCGCTCCGGGGCCGCCCGTGGGCGACTTAGGTCACCCTTCCCTACGGATGCGGTCGCCTGGTAGAGCTGGAGGGGTTACGCCCGCGCACCGGAAGTCCCGCCATGAACCAGGACAAGGCCACCGGCCTCCACACCTTCACGATCGACCTGACCTTCGAGGAAGGCCGGCGGCGAGCAGAGGTCATGGCTGCGCTCGGGCCCGACTGGGACCCGGTGGCCGCCCTGCGGAGCGAGGACGAGGCGTACGCGCTCCTCTACTCGGACCTGGACGCCGAGCAGCAGCGCACCTACGACCTGCTGGTGGCGGCCGGTGTCCTGCCGGGGGAGGAGCCGGGCCGTGCGGCTGCCCATTGATCCGCACGCGGACATCTCCCGTCGCGCCTGGGTGGCCTGCCCCGTCTGCGACGACGCCCGCCGCTGCCCGACCTGCGCGGACCGCCGCAACTGCGACGAGCACTGGCGCTATCTGCTCTCCAACAACGGACCGGTCGTCCACCTGCAGTGCCCCCGGTGCACGCACACGTGGTCACTGAACACCCGCCCGGCCGCCACCCGCCCCGGCGACGGCACACCGTAGCCCGGGCCCCGGCTTGGCTCGCGCCTCGGTGAACATTGCCTGCCGGGCCGGCCCGGAGATATCCGGTCAACTCTCGGCGGCTCTGCGTGGTGGTACGCGGTAGGCCGCGCGCCAGCGGGTTTCTGCTGGGGCGGGCGGGTGAGCACGCGTGGACCGATTGTCCGGATCATTCCGCATGCACCGTTCGTGGCGGCTTGGTGTTGGCGTGAACCTGCTCGGCGGACCCTGGGGGATGGCTGTCGGCCGTGTCCCGGTGGCGGCGGCGGGCAGGAGCCCCGGCGCACGCAGCCGCCCCGACGGGGCGGCAGACACCCAGCATGGGAGACGATCATGATGCGTACCACCAAACGCACTCTCGCGGGCGCCTTCGCCACGGCATTACTGGGCGCGGGCGGGCTCCTGGCCGCCGCTCCGGCCGACGCCACCGCCAATACGGCGAACTGTTCCGCCGTGAACACCGCGCCGTTCTACTCCTCCCCCGGCGGCGGCGACAGCACCTGGGTCTACTCCGTCGCTCCCGGGGGCGGCATCAGCGACACCGGCAACGTGGCCCTCGTCAACGGCACGTGGTACCACCTCGGCCACGGCAACGGCCACAGCGACGCCTGGTTCCGCCAGGCCGACACCACCTGCTGACGCCGTCGCGTACACGCGGGTGAACAACCGCGGACGGTACGCCCGCCAGGTCCGGCCATAGGAGGCCGACGGGCTCAGTACGCCAGACGCCCCTTCCCGGCAAGCTCGCCCACCGGGAAGGGGCGCTGTCGTGCGGGTGCGGTCCGCAGCCGCCGGCGGGGCGGCACCGAGCGGGTGCCCGCTGGTGGCGGGGCCGGCGGATAGGGTTGCGAGGTGTTCGACGCCGAGGAACGGAAGCGGGTCAGGGGACGGTTGCCCGCAGCCGCTGAGGACGATGGCGGCACCGCCGGGGCTGCGGTCACCGGGCCGGAGGCGCTCGGCGCGGCCGGCCGGTGGTCGGACATCGACCTCGCGTTGCCGGTCCACGGCCGGCTTGACGCGGCCCTCGAACGCTGGACCGCGCGGCGGGACAAGGGACGGACGAGGGAGGAACGCGATGCCGCTGGACTCGGAGCCGTTGCGGGCGCTGGGGTTCTTGACGATCGGCCTGTTCGACCCCGCGGATCCGCGGCGGGGGCACGAGTCGACCCTGGAGATCATCGAACTCGGTGAGCGCCTGGGCTTCGACAGCGCCTGGGTGCGGCACCGCCATCTGCAGTACGGGATCTCCTCGCCCGTCGCGGTGCTGGCGGCGGCCACGCAGCGCACCAGCCGTATCGGCCTGGGCACGGCGGTGATCCCGCTGGGCTGGGAGAATCCGCTGCGGCTCGCCGAGGATCTGGCGACGGTCGACATCCTTTCGGAGGGCCGGCTCAGCCCGGGGGTCAGCGTCGGGCCGCCGATGCACTACGGCCGCGTCAAGCAGGCGCTCTACGGTGACACCGCCGACAACCAGGACTTCGGCTACGAACGGGTGCTGCGGCTGCTGGACTTCGTGCGCGGCGAACCCGCCAGCGACTTCAGCGGGACCGTGGGCTTCGAGGCGTTCTCCGACCGCGTCCAGCCCCAGGCCCCGGGACTGGGCAGCCGCATGTGGTACGGCGGCGCGAGCCTGCGGTCCGCCCGGTTCGCGGGCGAGCACCGCATGAACTTCCTGACCAGCAGCGTCGTCAAGGCCGAGGAGTCCGAGGACTTCGCCGCGATCCAGCTCTCGCACGTCCGGGCCTTCCGCGAGCAGCACCCCGACGCGGGGCGGGCCCGCGTCTCGCAGGGGCTCGTCGTCATCCCGACCGACAACGCCTCGGCGCAGCAGCGTGCCAGATACGAGGCCTTCGCGCGCGAGCGCCTGCCGCGTACCGCCGTACCGCACGGACCCGCGCGCCTGATGTACGCGCCCGACCTCGTCGGACCCTCCGCGCGGATCGCCGAGCAGCTCTACGCCCACGCCGCCTTCCGGGAGATCGACGAGGTCGCCTTCGCGCTGCCCTTCACCTTCGAGCACGACGACTACATCCAGATCCTGACCGACATCGCCACCGTACTCGGGCCTGCGCTGGGCTGGCGGCCCGCCGCGACCTGAGTCCCGCGCGGGCTGCGCGACGGCGGACGCCGGGGCGGCGGGGCTCAGCCCGCGGTACGGCTCCTGCCGGCGGCCAGGGAGCAGCCCGTCCGGACCAGTGCCACGGCCAGCGCGTCCTCGATCACCGCCGCGGGCCAGTCGGGGCGGCCGTACTGCCCGGCCGTCAGCCGCCACCAGGCGCCGGCGAATGCGGCACCGGCCGCGGCGCCGCCGCCGAGGACCGCGGCGGCGGCGAGCGTGGCCGCCGGGACCGCAGGGCGGGCCTGGTGATCACGGCCGTCGAACGTGTCGGACCGGTCGCCGCCCTCGTCCCGCCCCGATCTGGCGGCCAGCGCGGTGGCGGCCAGCGCGCCCAGGACGACGCGGGGTATCAGGCCGGGCGCGCCGAGGCGGCTCGGGGTCTGCGGGAGCTTGTCCGCGACCAGCTCGCCGAGGGCCGCGGTCGCGGTCGCCGCCCGGACGGGGCGCCTGGCCAGCAGCGCGAGCGGTCCCGGACGCGGATCGAGCGTGCGGGGGGCGCTCATCGAGACGGCCGCCAGGCCGATCTGGCTGCGTAGCCCGGACGCCGCGCCGGCCAGCCCGGCTCCCGCCAGTATGGGGATCGGCGCCCTCATGAGCGCGGCTCCGCGGCCACCAGGACGCCGTACGTGACCAGGCCGTACACGAGGTGCGGCACCGCGTCGGAGAGCCAGTCGGCGCCGGACCAGGTGCGGGGGTCGCTGACCTTGAGGTCGGCCATGGACAGGTCGGTGGCTGCCATGGCCAGGGCTCCGGTCAGTACGCCGCCGGCCCACCAGGGCAGCCGCAGGCCCGCTCGCCGTATCACCGACACGGCGGTGCCCGCGGCCACTCCCACGGCGATCCCGGACAGCGCGCCCAGCCCGGTCAGCCGGCTTTCCCGCGTCTGTCCCTCACCGGGGACGCCGAGACCGGCCTTCGCGGCCAGCGCGACCACGGTCCGCTCGGGCACGTCGCTCGCGGGTCTGCCGCGCAGCGCCATGTCCCCGTAGGTCATCGCGTTCAGCAGTGTCGTACCGGCGGCCCCGGCGACGGAGCCTCGTATCAGCGTTCCCATCATGGTGTGCGGATGCCCGGCGCGCGGTGCCCGAAACCACACGTTTTGCCGGACATGTCCCCCGGTCGTCCCGTGGCGAAGGGCGCGGGCCCGATGTCAGCCGCCTGAACGCCTACGGGATGATGCCGCGTGCGGCACGGACGAGGTCGGCGTTGGTCTCGGCTGTCGTCCCGTCCGGCAGCTGGAGCACGTCTTCCAGGCCGATCCGCATGTCCAGCCGAAGGGACGCGGCCATCTCCAGGACGGCCCAGGCGGCCTCGTCCTCGCCGTGGAGCAGGACCGGCGATTCCGCGGCGGGGCGGAGTTCGCCGAGAAGCCCGGCTGCGGTACGGGGCGCGGTCCGCGGATCGGTGTCCGTGATCTCGGCCAGGACGCGCAGGACGCGGTGGGAGTCCGTCCAGCCGAGGAAGCGCCGCGCTGCCTGTGTCCCCGAGTAGATGCCCGCTTCGATGCCGATGCCCCGGTCCAGCAGGGTGGCGGCGACTGTGGCGGCGCCGTCCTCGTGCCAGTTCACGGAGGCGTGGTCGGGGAGCACCGTCCAGGAGCGGACCTGGGACGCGCGCTCCGCGGGGTCCGGTGTGGTCCAGGCCCCCGTGGTGACGCCGACGGGGACGCCCGGGGCGACGGCCCGCACGGCGGTGAGGGCCGCGGCGACGGCGGCGGGCTCCAGCGTGTCCTCGCCGTCGGCGTTCTTGGGGTGCAGGTGGATGTCCCGGGCGCCGGCGGCGACGGCCGCGCGGGCTGCCGCGGCCAGCTCCTGCGGGGTCACGGGAAGGTGAGGGCATTCGGCGCGCACCCTGGCACCGTTCAGACACACTTGCAGCATGAGCGTGATCCTTCCAGGCCCGCCGACCGAGCGGGGGCCGCGGTGCGGCAATCGCGACAAGACCAGGTCCCGCGCGTCCGGGCAGCGACAGGTGACGTAGGGGCCGACCGGATCGCGGGATGGGCCGCAGGAGGACGCCGGCGGTGCGGACGTCAGCCGCGCCGGGGGCGGACGGCGCCCCGGGTGCCGAGGAGCATCAGGGTGAAGGCCGCCGCCACGAGCACGACGGGCACGGCGAACACGGGTCCACCCGAGTGGTCGCTCTGGAGGGCGCCCATCAGGATCAGGCCGAGGCCCAGCAGCAGATACCCCAGGCCCCACGGCACCGGTCTGAGCGTCCGGTCCCGGAGCCACGGCAGCGCTCTGCCGGACAGGGCCACTCCGGCGCCGGACAGGACCGCCAGTGAGCCGATGACCATGAGCACGAAGGCCATACCGCCATCCCCGATACCGCGACGCGAATGAGGCTGCCCACCGGAGACCGCCGCCTCTGTGCCGGTCTCCCGCCTGGCCTGCCCAGCATCCCACACGGCCGAACGGGCGTGCACCCACCAGCTGACGGCGGTTCACGGGACATACGGCCGGGGGGAACTGTCAGCGGTGGCGGGTGTTGAGGCGGGCGGCCTGGCGGGTCAGGTGGTCGCGTTCGGCGAGGTTGGGGGCCTTGGGGGCCGCCTCCGCGTACAGGCGGGCCGCTGTCGTCAGGTCGCCGTCGCGCTCGTGGAGGTACGCCGCCACCGCGGTGTGGCGGGGCAGGGAGTCGTCCAGCGCCGCGAGCGCGGCCAGGCCGGCGCGTGGTCCGTCTGCCTCGCCGACGGCCACCGCGCGGTTGAGCCGGACGACCGGGCTGTCGGTCAGGAGCGCGAGCTCGTCGTACCACTCGACGATCTGCACCCAGTCGGTCTCCGCTGCGGTGGGCGCGTCCGCGTGGAGTGCCGCGATGGCGGCCTGGGCCTGGAATTCGCCCAGCCGGTCGCGGGCGAGGGCCGCTTTCAGGATCCCCACGCCCTCGGCGATCACCCCGGTGTCCCACCGGCTGCGGTCCTGCTCGGCGAGCGGGACGAGGCTGCCGTCGGGCGCGGTGCGGGCGGCGCGCCGGGCGTGGTGGAGCAGCATGAGGGCGAGCAGCCCCGCCGCCTCGGGGTGGTCGATCGCGGCCGCGAGCTGCCGGGTGAGCCGGATGGCCTCGGCGGCGAGGTCGACGTCGCCGGAGTAGCCCTCGTTGAAGACCAGGTAGAGGACGCGCAGCACGGTCGCGACGTCGCCGGGCTGGTCGAAGCGCACGTCGGAGACGGCGCGCTTGGCCCGGCTGATGCGCTGCGCCATGGTCGCCTCGGGCACCAGGTAGGCCTGGGCGATCTGGCGGGTGGTCAGCCCGCCGACGGCGCGCAGGGTGAGCGCGACCGCGGAGGACGGTGTCAGCGTCGGGTGGGCGCACAGGAAGTAGAGCTGAAGGGTGTCGTCCAGCCCGGGCGCGGGCCCGGGCGCCGGCTCCTCGTCGAGCAGGTCCTCACGCCGGCGGCGGGCGGTGTCCGCCCGGGTCGCGTCGAGGAAGCGCCGCCAGGCGACGGTGACCAGCCAGCCCTTCGGGTCCCGCGGCGGGTCGGCCGGCCAGACGCGGACCGCCTCGATCAGCGCGTCCTGGACGGCGTCCTCGGCCGCCGCGAAGCCGGCTCCGCGGCGGACGAGGATGCCGAGCACGCTCGGCGTGAAGCTCCGGAGCAGCAGCTCGTTCACCGGGAGGTCACTCCGTGATGGTGGGCGGCTCGGTCAGGAACGGGCGCAGTTCGAGCCACTCGTGGATCGGCCTGCCGCCCGCGCCGGGAGCGGCAGACAGTTCCCCGGCCAGCTCGACGGCCCGCTCGTAGCTGTCGACGTCGATCGCCATCCAGCCGGCGATGAGGTCCTTGGTCTCGGCGAACGGGCCGTCGGTGACCGGCGGGCGGCCCTCGCCGTCGTAGCGGACGAACATTCCGCCGGGGGCGAGTGCCTGGCCGTCGACGAATTCGCCGGTCTTTTCGAGCCGGGCCGCGAAGTCGTTCATGTACTGCATGTGGGCCGAGATCTCGTCCGGCGTCCACTGGTCCATGGGCACGTCGTTGACCGCCGGCGGGGCGCCGCGGTAGTGCTTGAGCAGCAGATACTTGGCCATCGCATGTCTCCTCGGTGCCGGTGCGACCCCATTGTGGCCGCCTTCACCGCGGGGACGGAGCCAGGCACGCGTTCTCGACATCGCCGCCCGATTCTTTTGTCCGCGCAGAGGAACGCGGGCGAGCCGTCCCTCCGAGCCGGGCGGTGCCGCCGTCCGACAGGGGGCGCGCCGGTCGCGTTCTCCGAGGCTGACGGAGGGGTGCGCCCGGCGCGGCGCCAACAGCCGGAGGCCCGGGGGAACGGTCGTGCCGGGCGTCACATCGTGCGGTGGTGTGTCCGTGCCGATCTGGGTTACTGGTTGGTAGGTGACCGCTGCCGAGGAGCCGTGGATCGAGGGAGTCGAGGTCGCCGCGCGCGATCTCAGCGCGCGGGGTCCGCGCGGGCCGGTGTGGGAAGGCGTCAGCCTGCGGGTGCCGGCCGGTGGGCTGTCCGTGGCGCACGGCCCGTCGGGTTCCGGCCGCACCTCGCTGCTGCTGGCGCTCGCCGGGCGGTTGCGGGTGGCGGCGGGGACGGTGCAGGTCGGCGGTCATGCCGTGCCGCGGGCGGCCGGGCGGGTGCGGCGGCTGGTCGCGGTGGCCCGCGCGGCTCCTGCCGTTTTCCTGGAGCCGCGGCTGCGGGTGCGCGAACTGGCCGCCGAACGGCGGTGGTTGGCGCCCGGCGCCGATCGTGCCGCGGTACGCCGGGCGATGGACGTCGTCGGCTTCGACGCCCCGGACGACACTCTGGTGGCCGATCTCGACCCGGTGGCCTCGCTCGCGCTGGCCTTGGCCCTCGCGCTCGCCGAGAGCCCCCGCGCGCTCGTGGTGGACGATGTGGACAGCGGCTGTCCGCCGGATCAGCGCGCGGCGGCGTGGCAGGCGGTACGGCAGGCCAACGCCGCCGGGTGCACGGTGCTCAGCGCCGCGCTCGCCCCGCCGGACGGCCCGGAACCGCCGTATACGGCCCTCGCCCTCCCCCGGCTCAGTGCGGACGCGCTGACCGGCACCGGGGCCGCGGGCGCCGGGCGCCGTACGGCCGCTGATGGCCGCAGCGGCGGTGCGACGGACACGGACGGGCCGGACGACCGCGCGGGCGACCCGGATCCCGCACCCACCACCCGGAAGGCGGCCCCGTGACCTTCGCCAGACTCGCCTGGCTCGAACTGCGCAGCTTCCGGGGACCCTTGCGCCGCTTCGTACCGCTCCTGCTGTGCCTGATACCGCTGCTGTACGGCGCGACCTACCTGTGGGCGAACTCAGACCCCTACGGCAGAACCGGCCAGATCCCGGTTGCCGTCGTCAACGAGGACCAGCTCGCGCACGGCGTCCAGGGCCAGCGCGTGCAGGCCGGCGCCCAGCTGGTCCAACAGCTCAAGGCCGACCGCGAGTTCGACTGGCACTTCGTGGACGCCGGCCGCGCGGCCGACGGGCTGCGCGCCGGCGACTACGCGTTCACCATCACCGTACCGCGCGGCTTCAATCGACGGGCTGCGTGTGGCCGTGTCCGGCGGCGACACCGGCCGGGTGCTGAGCGACTGCGGCATCCTCGCCGGCTTCACCGCCGTCTTCCTTCTCGCCTGCACCTTCGCGGTACGCCGCATGCGCACCTGGACGATCGGCCGGCTCCACCCCGACGTCGAACTGTGAGACGGCCGCGGGGCGTTCAGCCGCCCTCGGCGCTGAACGGGCCGCCGGAGGCGAAGGCCCGAGCGGCGAAGTTCCCGCCGATGCGGCGGTGGGCGGCGGCGTCCGGGTGGATCTGGTCGGGCAGCGGCAGTTCGGCGAAGTCCGCCTCGCCGTAGAGGTCGCGGCCGTCGACGTAGAACAGGTTCGGGTCGTCGGCCGCCCGCTGCTTCACCAGGCGGCTCAGCTCGTCCCGGATGACGTTGAGGGTCAGTTTGCCGGCGGCCCGTTCCCCGGGGTCGCCCATGGCGCGGAATTGGAGCCTTCCCTCGCTCACGCTGCTGAAGTCCGGGACGCTCGGGCCGGGGGTGTCCTCGTGGATGGGGCACAGCAGGGGTGAGACGACCAGGAGCGGCGTGCCGGGGTGGCCCTCGCGGATGGTGTCGAGGAAGCCGTGCACCGCCGGGGTGAAGACGCGCAGCCGCATCAGGTCGGCGTTGACCAGGTTGATGCCGACCTTGACGCTGATCAGGTCCGCGGGGGCGTCCCGCATGGTCCGCGCGGTGAACGGGTCGAGCAGGGCGCTGCCGCCCAGGCCCAGGTTGACCAATTCCACGCCGCCGAGGGAGGCGGCGAGCGCGGGCCAGGTGGTGGTGGGGCTCGCGGCGTCGGAGCCGTGGCTGATCGAGCTGCCGTGGTGCAGCCACACCCTGCGGTCCCCGGCGGCCACGGGCTCGACGGGAGCGTCAGTGCGCAGGGCGAGGAGTTCGGTGGTCTCGTTGTGCGGCAGCCAGATCTCGACGTCCTTGGCGCTGTCGGGCAGGCCGGTGAAGCGGAGGGTGCCGGACGGGCCGGGCCGGCTCTCGACGGTCCCGGTGGTCATGTCGACCGTCAGGGTGTTGCCGCCCTTCACACCGGCCTGTCCGGCCAGGCGGCCGTCGACGAGGAGGTCGTACACGCCGTCCGGGCCGGGCGGGGCGCCCACGTAGACCCGCTTGGTGGGCAGCGTGTCCAGCTCGACGACGGTGGCCCGGGTGCGGAAGACCAGCCGTACGCCGGACGGCTGGGCCTCGACCATGGCCAGCTGGCCGTCGGGGAACTGCTCGCGGACCCAGGCGGGCAGCCGGTGCGGCAGCACGCCGTGCGCGGTGCGCTCCAGGTCGAGGGCGCCGCGCAGCAGGTCCGCGGTGATGGGTGTGGTGATCCAGTCGTCATCGGTGTGCATGGTCCCAACCTGTTGGTCAGAGTGACTGTTCGGCTTCGCCGGTGCGCCGCGCGGGCAGCGTCCTCCGGCCGGTACGGGCGCCCGGTCAGGGGGCGGGCCAGTTCCGCAGCAGGGCGTCGAGGGCGTCCACGATCCGCGGCCAGGTCTCCTGCGAGTCGGGGCTGCTGTGGCTGAACCCGCCCCCCGTCTCCAGGCTGACGTAGCCGTGGAAGACGCTGCCCAGCAGCCGGACCGCGTGTGTCTGGTCCGGCTCGGCCAGGTCGTAGCCGCGCAGGATCGCCCGCGTCATCTGCGCGTGCCTCACCCCGGCGCTGGCGGCGGCCGTCTCCGGGTCCAGCCTCAGCTGGGCCGCGGCATAGCGGCCGGGGTGCTCCCGGGCGTAGTCGCGGTAGACGTCCGCGAAGGCCGCCAGGGCGTCCTTGCCGGCCCGCCCGGCCAGGGCGGCGGCGCCCCGGTCGGCGAGTTCCTCCAGGGCGAGCAGAGCGATCCGGGTCCTGAGGTCCTGGGAGTTCTTCAGGTGCGAGTACAGGCTCGCGACCTTGACGTCGAAGCGCCGGGCGAGCGCCGAGACGGTGACCTGGTCGAAGCCGACCTCGTCGGCCAGCTCCGCTCCCGCCCGGGTCAGCCGTTCCGGGGTCAGCCCTGCGCGTGCCATAGCCTTGCTCCCCTCTGGTGAAACTTATTATGCATTTGCCTAATACCTTTAGGCAAATTAGCCTGGTCCGTATGACACCACTGACCGAGCGGGAGATCCGTGCCGCGTTCGTGAACTGCACCAAGGGCGAGGCGAAGCGGCTGTCCGTCCCGCGCGACCTGGCCGACCTGCCCTGGGACGACCTGGACTACCTCGGCTGGCGGGATCCGCAGGCCCCCGACCGCGCCTACCTCGTCACCGAGCTGGACGGCCGCCCGACGGCCCTCGCGGCGCGCTGCCCCAGGCCCGCCTTCTCGCAGACGCGGCGCAGCATGTGCTCGGTGTGCGTGACCACCCATACCGGCGGCGTCTCCCTGATGGTCGCGCCGAAGGCGGGGAAGGCCGGGCAGCAGGGCAATTCGGTGGGCATCTACATATGCGGCGACCTCGCCTGCTCGCTCTACGTGCGGGGCAAGAAGGACGCGGGCGCCGGCTCCCGGATCCACGAGACGATCACGTTGGAGGAGAAGATCCAGCGGACCGCGGCGAACATTGCGGCCTTCGTCGCCAAGGTGACCGCGTGACCCCCTCGCCAAAGTGACCGCGTGACCTCGCCGGGGTGACCGCGCCCCCCTTCCGGCGCGCCCGCGCTCCCCGCGCGGGGCGCGGTTCGCAAGCGCGGGATCCGGCGTCTCGTTACGGGTCCGTGAATTTCTGATTTTGTCCCCTTCGGAGCGATAACAGGGCTACGGTTCGACCAGGGTCCGGCAGGATCTGCACGGCGATCGCCCCGTCGCCGACCACGATCTGGCGGGGGAAGGACCTGGAGGCTCAGGACGGCCGGATCGATTCCCGCGCCGACGGTCGTGGCCTCGCCGGCCGTCCTTCCCGCGCTCGGCCAGGTGCTCGTCCATCCGAGCGTCGACACCGCCTTGCAGGCGGCGGCCCGGATCGCGGGGGGAACGGCCGGCGCGGCGGACGCGCAGGAGAGCTGACTCGTACGGCACCGGTCGTGCCCCGCGACCGGGCCGGTTTCGGCACACTGTCCCCATGCGCCCTGATCCCGCCCCGCTGCCCGGCCTCGCGACGGACGAGGAACTGGCGGCGGGCTACCGCGTGGTGCGCTGCGCCATGTGCGGGCACCGGCTGACCGGCCGGGAGGCGCGGATGCGGGGTCTGGGCGAAGGCTGCGCGCACAAGTTGGGCCTGCGGGAGGTACGCGGACCCGGGCGGTTCGAGGTCGAGCAGGAGCCGCTGCCCGAGGCATGACGCGTGCTCACGCCCTTCCGGGGGCCCCGGGCACCACGGGAGCCGCCGGCGCCGCCGGCGGGAGAAGCTCACGGGTGAGCAGGGTCGCGCCCGCGACCGCGCCCGGCATCAGCAGCACGGCGACGAACGGCACCAGAAAGGCCAGCACCAGCGGCACCCCGAACCCGAGGACGAGCGCGAGGCGTCCCCGCATCAGCCGCAGTTGCTTGCGCAGCCCGACCCCGCGGCGCTGCATCGACACCGACGCCAGCTCCTGGGTGAGGAAGAAGCCGGAGACGCAGAAGCCGACGACGGGCACCACCGTCTGGCCGATTCCCGGCAGGAAGCCCGCCGCGAACAGCACCACGCCGAACGCGGCCACCCGCACCAGCAGCCGTACGCTGTCGCGCAGCCCGATCCACAGCTCCTGCCACAGCGGCCGTTCCAGCGGCGCGGGCGCGCCGCCCTGCGACTCGTCGACCCGGCCGGCCAGCGCCTCGTAGAAGGGCTGGCCCACCAGCAGCGTGACCGCGGTGAAGGAGACCACCGCGAGCAGCAGCCCGCCGCCCACCACCACCGCGACCGTCAGATCGCGGAACAGCCCGCGCCAGGCGGCGGCCCAGTGGTCGGCGAAGGGCGTCGCCCAGGCCACCAGATCGTCCGACCAGATCACCAGCGCCACGAGCGCGACCACGTAGCCGGCGAAGCTGATCAGGGCCGGCACCATGCCGAACAGCCAGTCCCGCGGATGCCGCAGCGCCCACTTCTGCCCCCGCCACAGCAGGGACACTCCCCTGCCCAGGTCGCCCACGTGCCCGGATCCCGCGGCCATCACGCCCGCACCCGCCGGCCCTGACGCTCCCGGCACGCACCGGAGCGAGCCGGCGGCCACACCTTCACAGAACTCACCTTGGACATGTCTCCCGCCTGTCCACGCGGACGCCCGCACGAACCACCCAGTGGCCGCACACTACGGAAACGTCCGTCCGCGACCGCAGGAAGCCCTCCGCCTCCAGGGTGCGCAGCGCTTCGCGGACCGGTACGCGCGGGACGCCGTAGCGCGCCGCCAGCGCCTCCCCGGTGAGGCGCCGGCCGGGCCGGTGCACCCGGGCGCTCACGTCGTCGCGGATCGCCCGGCTCACCGGCGGGGCGGTCGTCCGACGCGTCGCCGCCCGCTGGGACCTGTGCTCGGGCACCGCACGCCCCGTTGAATACAATCGCTGCACCGGCAGCGGAAGGATCGAGGTGGCGAACGTACCGCAGCGCGGCCCCGGCCCCTCCGGTCCGCGCGGCCCCGGGCATCCGTACTCCCCCGGAAAGAGGAGCAGTTGACCGCCTTCCGTGCCGTGCTGGCCCGCTTCGGGGTCGATCCGTACATCCTGGCCATCCTCACGACCGTCGGCGTGGCGGCGCTGCTCCCGGCGCGCGGGGGCGTCGCCGACGGCCTGTCCGGCGTCACGACCGCCGCCATCGCCCTGCTGTTCTTCCTCTACGGGGCCCGGCTCTCGCCGCGTGCCGCGCTCGACGGGGCCAGGCACTGGCGGCTGCACCTGACGATCATGGCGTCGACCTTCGTCCTCTTCCCGGCGCTCGGGCTGGCCGCCCGGGCGATCAGCACGCCCGTCCTCGGCCCGGAACTCGCCAAGGGGGTGCTGTTCCTGTGTCTGCTGCCGTCGACCGTGCAGTCCTCGATCGCCTTCACCTCGCTGGCCCGGGGGAACATCGCGGGGGCGGTCTGCGCGGCCTCCTTCTCCAGCCTGCTGGGCATCGCGGTCACCCCGGTGCTGGCGTCCGCGCTGCTCGGCGGCTCGGTCCGGATCGACGCCGGGTCGGCGGTGACGCTGGTCCTGCAACTGCTGCTGCCGTTCCTGCTCGGCCAGGCGACCCGGCGCTGGACCAGCGGCTGGCTGGCCGCCCACAAGCCCGCGGTGACCATGGTCGACCGGGGGTCGATCCTGCTGGTCGTCTACGCCGCTTTCAGCGAGGGCATGGTCGCGGGCGTCTGGCACTCGCTGTCGCCGTGGCGGCTGCTCGCCCTGCTGGCGCTGTGCGCCGCCCTGCTCGCGGCGGCGCTCGGTGTGACCGGCGTGGCCGGTGCCAGGCTGGGCTTCGACCGGGCGGACCGCATCACCATCGTCTTCTGCGGCTCCAAGAAGAGCCTGGCGAGCGGCTTGCCCATGGCTGCGGTGCTCTTCGCGGGCAAGGACGTCGGCCTGATGGTGCTGCCGCTCATGCTCTTCCACCAGATCCAGCTGATGACCTGCACCGCGCTGGCCCGCCGCTGGGGCCGCCGGAGCGGGCACGACCAGCCGGGCGGCGTCGTCCACCGCGATGCCGCCGCGGACCGGATGCACAGCGGGGGCGGCGACCCGACAGCCCCGCAGAACGCCCGGGTCGCCCGCTGACGGGTCGCCCGGCCGCCTCGTCCCCGGGCGGTGCTACGCGTCCCTGCGGCAGATGACGAAGTCGGGGAAGGCGTGCCGTCCGGGGCGGTCGCCGACCTCGTCGATCGCCCCGCGCAGGTCCCGCAGCTGGCCCACGGTCAT
Organism: Streptomyces sp. NBC_01477; assembly: GCF_036227245.1. Lineage (GTDB taxonomy): Bacteria > Actinomycetota > Actinomycetes > Streptomycetales > Streptomycetaceae > Actinacidiphila. The sequence goes on along the minus strand of NZ_CP109445.1, from coordinate 8,227,330 downwards.
CTGCAGCGGCGGCTCGTGCGGCTGGTAGGTGGTGAGGATCGGGTAGTCCACGGCCGGCTCGTCGGTCATCTCGATGTGGCAGCCCAGCACATGGGTGACCGGCCGGGTGCCGGCGAATTCGATCAAGCGGTCCACGGTGGCGCGGAAGGCCGCCCAGTCCTCGACGTACAGCCGCCCGGGATACACCGTGTCGCCGGTGAGCAGGAATCCGGTGTGCGGGTCGTAGTAGGTGACGGCCGCCTCGTGGTGGCCCGGGGTGGCCAGGCATTCCAGCACCCGGCCGCCGAGGTCGACGCGGGCCGCCCGGCCCGGGCCGTCGGCGAACCCGAAGTACGCCCGGGCGCTGCCCGCGTCCGCGCCCACAACCGTGGTGTCGGGCCGGTCGGCGAACTGCGCGTCGCCCGCGATGTGGTCGCCGTGGGCGTGGGTGTGCAGCACGAGCAGCGCGTAGCCGTCCCGGCGATGCTCCGCGAGCCAGCGCGCGACCAGGTCGTCGACGACCCGGCGCAGCGGGAAGAACTCGGCGGACGCGGTGGCTCCGGTGTCGATCAGTACGGCCCGGTCGTTGCCGAACAGCAGGAACAGGAAGGGCGCCTCGTAGTTGACCGCCATGTTCTGGCGCAGGATCACCGTGTGCTCGTCGTAGGCGTGCACCTGGATGTCCGGATCGGTGTTGTGCTTCGCCGACGGCGATCCGTGGATCCAGCGCACGTCCAGCGCGCGGGGCTCCGGCGGCTCGGCCGCGAAGGTGATCCGGTGTGCGGTCCCGCCCATGACGTCTCCCGAGAGCGTCGTCTTGGCAGGCCGGGTACGGCGCACATCTCGTCCGGGGCAGGCGCGTGGGTGCCTCCGCGCGGAGATTACCAAGCGTGCCGCGGGCCGATCAACCACCCGGCGGTTCAAGGCGCGTCGCCCTCCCAGTCCCACAGGTGGGGGTCGCCGGGCCGGGGGGCGTAGCAGGCACGGCCGCCGGGGCCGAAGCGGCCGATCTCGGTGGTCAGCGCGAGGCCGCCGGAGCGCTCCTCGGGGGTCCGGCCGGTGATGTCCAGCAGCAGGCCGTCCAGCGCCCCGCCCACCAGCTCGGCGTAGTCGTGCCCGGGCTGCGGCCCGGGATCGGGGTCGTCGTGATCGGCGCCGTAGACCCGGCGTAGTTTCCACCTCGCGTCCATGGGTGGCAGCCTGCCAGCCACCACCGACAATCCGGCGCCGACCACCGTCCTCCCGGGCTATTTGAGGGACTTGGGCCCCAGGTCCTTGCCGGTGCGGCTCACACCGTAACGGGCGGCGGCCGCGTGCAGGGAGCGCAGGGCCAGCAGCAGGAAGCCGACGTCGTCGATGTAGATCGGGTCCGGCAGGAGGTCCACGGGCCAGATGAGGTAGGCCACCGACGCCCAGAACATCGTCTTGGTGGACATCGGGATGCCGGAGCTCTTGACCAGCCGCCACGAGCGGACGAGCTTGACCAGCAGCCTGATCGCGACGATCAGGCTGACGACGGCGACTGCCGCCAACAACCAGAGCAGCGACCATTTCGTGCTGTCCATCCGCACCACCTCCGCGCCGCCGCCATCGACCTGCCCCCACACCTGCCCCGGATATCGGCGGCTACCACGCCGAAGGCGACCCGAGCGGTCGGGACTGTTTCCGGTCAGCGGGCGGGGCCGGTACGACAGCGGTCCTCTCCTTTCGCCGGTTCCGGCCAGGTGTGCTCGGGCGAAGGCCGGTAACCCGTCCTGGTAAAAGCCGTGGTGAGTGGAGGCGTGATGGGCCGACAGGTGGACGTGATGGCGCGGGCGGTGGCGGCGGCAGCCGTATCGGTGCTGATACTGGGGGTGGCGGGGTGTCAGCCGAAGGACGTGACCGACGGCGCGGCGCCTTCCGGTCAGGACACGGCCGCCGGGTCGGGCGGCGGGGGCTCGGCGGCCTCGGAGCTGGCCGAGCTCAAGGTGAAACCGGACGGGTCGATCAGCAGCTACGACCGGGTGAAGGACTTCGGCGAGGCGTGGACGGACCAGCAGGGCGCACCCGGCGGCCACAACCACTGCGAGACCCGCGACGACATCCTGCGCCGCGACCTCATCTCCGTGAAGCTGGACGGAAAGTGCGAGGTAGAGTCCGGCAGGCTCCACGACCCCTACACCGGCAAGACCATCGACTTCACCCGCGGCCGCGGTACGTCGCTGACCGTCCAGATCGACCATGTGGTCTCCCTGGGCAACGCCTGGCAGACCGGCGCGTCGGCCCTCCCCCAGGCCACCCGTGAAGAGCTGGCCAACGACCCCTTGAACCTCATCGCCGCCGACGGCCCCGCGAACGAGGGCAAGGGCGACGACGACGCCAGCAAGTGGCTGCCGAAGTCCGACGGCTTCCGGTGCACCTACGTCGCGCGGCAGATCGCGGTCAAAGCCAAGTACCGCCTGTGGGTGAGCACTGCCGAGAAGGCCGCCATCTCGAAGGTCCTGGGCGGCTGCCACGGCCAGGCGCTGCCCACCGAGACGAGCCGCGGTATCGCCCTGAAGTCCTGACCGGCCGCCGCGGAGGCCTCCTCGCCGTCGTCGGGACGTATCCGGCACAGCCGGGCGGCGGGCAGGGCCTCCAGGAGCACACATGGACCAGGCCCGCCACGTTGATCGGGGCGGGCCGGGTGACGGGCGGGCGGGTCAGGAGGGCTGGGGGTGGCCCGCGTCGCCTTCTATGACGGTGCGTTCGATCTGGCCGTGGTCGGTTTCCTCGACGATGGTGACATCCACCGTGCCGTCGCCGGTGGTGTCGAACTGGTAGAGGTCTGGCGTGCCGTCGCCTGTGGTGTCGCTCATCCATACGTCGAGCTTTCCGTCACCGTTGGTGTCGGCGCTGAGGATCAGGTGTTCTTCGACGGGGGCTTCAGTCGTCTCGTGAGTCATGGCTGCCGCGTGCCCCTGCCGGAGGTCGGCAAACTACCGGCCGGTGGCCGTACGGGTATAGCGGGAGGCCCAACGAGTATGTGTCGCGCGTAGTTTCGGGCCGAATGATGGGTGCATGTCCGCCGCCGCACGCCACCGGTGGCACGCGTCCTCGGGAGGTCCAGTGATGAGCACCGCTGCAGACGTTCGGCCCGGGGCGCGACGGTGACGCCGGCGGGCGCGGGCGTCCGCGTGGCCACGGCGGGCGGTGTCGTGGAGGGGCGCCGGGACGGCGAGGTCGTCGGCTTCCTCGGGATCCCCTTCGGCGCCGCCCCGGTCGGGCCGGGCCGTTTCGCGGCGCCGCGGCCCGCGCCCGGGTGGGCGGGGGTGCGTGACGCGAGCCGGCCGGGGCCTGCCGCGCCCCAGGCGCCGGGGCGGCTCGACCATGCCATCGGGCCGCTGGGGATGCCGCAGGACGAGGACTGCCTGACGCTGAACGTGTGGACGCCCGCCGCGGACCGCTCCGCCCGCCCGGTGGTGGTCTTCCTCCACGGCGGCGGCTTCACCAGCGGCTCCGGCGGGATGGACCGCTACAACCTCGCCGATTTCGCCGCCGCGGGCGACCTGGTGGCGGTGAGCGCCAACTACCGGCTCGGCGCGCTGGGATACCTCTACCTGGGCGAGGCGGGGGTCGCGAACGCCGGGCTGCTCGACCAGATCGCCGCGCTGCGCTGGGTCCGCGAGCACGCCGCGGCCTTCGGCGGCGACCCGGAGCGGATCACGGTGCTGGGCCAGTCCGCGGGTGCCCAGTCGATCATCGCGCTGATGGCGGCGCCCGCCGCGGCGGGCCTCTTCCAGCGGGCCGTCCTGCAGAGTCCGCCGCTCGGCATGCGCCCGCTGACCACCGATCAGGCCGCCGGGATCGCCGAGCGCTTCGTGCACGTCCTGGAGCAGAGCGGCGGCGGCGCGGACCTGCGCGGACGGCCCGCCCAGGACTTCCTGGACGCCCAGGACGTACTGGCCAGGGCCGGTGGCCGCCTGCTGGACCTGTCGCCGCCGCTGCAACTCGTCGCCGACGGCGAGTGGGTCCAGGAGGACCTGACGGCCGCGGTCGCGGCGGCCCCGCCGGCAGTGGACGTCCTGCTGGGCTGGAACAGGGACGAGGTCGACGCCTTCTACGCACCCGACCCGCGCCTGCGGCAGCTGACGCACGAGCAGGTCGCCGGGGCCGCCCGCAAGGTGTACGGCGACGCGGCGGCGGAGGCGGCGATCTCCGTACAACTGGCGAGGCACCCTGAGGCGACCCCGGGGCAGCTCGCCTCCGCACTGACGACCGAGCACTTCCTGGCGGGACCCACCGCCCGCCTCGCGGCGCGCCTCGCCGACGCCGGCGGGCGGGTCTTCGTCTACCGCTTCGACTGGCACCCGGAGGGCAGCCCGCTGCGCGCCTGCCACTGCCTGGAACTGCCGTTCGTCTTCGGCAATACCGCGGCCTGGAAGATCGCCCCCATGATGGAGGGCGCCCGGCCCGGCCAGGTCGCCGAGTTGGTCCGCGTGGTCCGGGGGGCGTGGATCGCGTTCGCCCACAGCGGCAGCCCCCAGCACGCCGGGCTCCCCGACTGGCCCGCCCACCGTCCCGGGCAGCCGGCCCTGCTCCACCTCGCCGAGCAGCCCCGGCTGTCGCGGGGTCCCGATTCCTGAAGCCTTCCGCCCCGATTCCCGAGGTCCCTGCGCCCCCGGCTCCTGGGCCTGCGCGCCCCGGTTGCCGAGCCTCCGCGAAGGCACCCCCGACGCGCTACTTCCGGGTGCGGATCAGCAGGTAGAGGAAGTACGGGGCGCCGATGACGGCCGTCATCAGGCCCGCGCCGAGCTGGGCGGGGGCGATCACGGTACGGCCGAGCAGGTCCGCGGCGCAGACGAGCGCGGCTCCGAGCAGTATCGCGACCGGGATGACCCGTACGTGCCGGCGTCCGGCGAGTGCGCGGGCCGCGTGCGGGGCGACGAGTCCCACGAAGCCGATCGTCCCCGCGGCGGCGACGGCGGTGGCGCTGAGCAGGACGCTCGTCGCCAGCAGGCCCAGGCGCGCGCGGGACAGCCGCATCCCGAGCAGCCGCGGGGTGTCCTCGTCCAGGCTGACGAGGTCGAGTTCGCCGCGCCGGGCGACCGCCACGGCGGTGCCCACCGCGAGCACGGCCGCGACGGGCAGCAGGTCGGGCATCGTCCGCCCGTAGGTCGAGCCCGACAGCCAGGTGAGGGCCTTCGTCGCGTTGAACGGGTCGGTGAGGACGATGAGCAGGCTGATGAGCGCCGTTGTCCCGGCGGACGCGCCGATACCGACCAGGACGAGCCGGTTGTGCTGGAACCCGCCGCGCGCGGCGAGCCCGAAGACGATCGCGGCGGTGGCCGAGGCGCCCGCGAAGGCGGCGCCCGCGATGCTCCAGGATCCGGCGGCGGGGACGGTGGTGACCAGCAGCACCGCGCCGAGGCCGGCCCCGCCGGACACGCCCAGGACGCCGGGTTCCGCGAGCGCGTTGCGGGTGACGGCCTGCACGAGCGTGCCGGCCAGCGCGAGCGCGGCGCCCGCGAGGAGCGCGGCGAGCACCCGGGGCACCCGGGTGTCCAGGACGAAGGTGACGACGTGGTCGCCCCGGCCGAGGGCCCAGTTCACGACGTCGCCGAGCAGCAGCTTGGTGTCGCCGAGGAGCACCGCCGCGATCACCACGCCGACGAGTACGACGACGAGCACGGCGAGGGCCGCGAGGTAGGCCGCCCGGCTCGGGATGCGCAGCCGCTCGGGCGCGGGCGACGCGCCGGAGTCGCGGGTGCGCAGCGCCATGGCGACGAGGAACACCGCGCCGATCAGGCTGGTGACGACTCCGGTGGGCACCGCGACCGCGGACTCGGAACTCACCGACGCCCGCAGCAGGACGTCGGAGCCGAGGACGAGCGCCGCACCGGCGAGGCCGGCGACCGGTATCGCCGTCCGCGCCCGGAGCAGCCCGCGGAACCGTCCCGCCAGCGGGCGGACGAGCGCGGGTGCGCACAGCCCGACGAAGCCGATCGGTCCCGCCAGCGTCACCGCCGCGGCGGACAGCAGCGCCGCGAGGACGACGACCGTGATCCGGGTGCCCCTGACCGGGACGCCGAGCCCGCGGGCCGCGTCGTCGCCGAGGGCGAGGGCGTCGATCCGGCGGGCGGCGAGCAGGAGTCCCGCGAGGCCCGCGAGCGCGATCGGGCCCATCTGGAGCACGCCGTCGAAGCCGTTCTGGCTGATGCTGCCCTGGCTCCACTGGTAGAGCCCGTTCGTCCGCTCGGGGAACAGCAGGAGCAGCGCGTCGGTGACGGAGCCGAGCCCGAGCGCGAGCGCGCTGCCGGCGAGGACGAGCCGTACGGTCCCGGCGCCGAGGCCCGAGAGACCGAGCACGACGGCCGCCGCGGCCAGGGCGCCGGCGAAGGCCACTCCTGAGGAGGCCAGCAGCGGGAACGACAGGCCCGTCGCGCCGAGCACGCCGAGCGCCAGGTAGGAGCCGGCGTTCACCGCGAGGGTGTCGGGCGAGGCCAGCACATTGCGGCTCACCGCTTGCAGGGCGGCGCCCGCGGCGCCCAGCGCGACTCCCACGAGGACGCCGGCGACCATCCTCGGCAGCCGTGAGGCGACGACGACGGAGGCGTCCGCCTGGTCGGCGTGGCCGGTGAGCGCCTTCCACACCTGGCTCGCGCCGACGGCGGCCGTGCCCTGCGTGATGTCGATGACGGCGAGGGCCGCGACGAGGAGCACGAGCGCGGCGGTCACCGCGGCCGCGCCCGCCGTGACCGTACGGTGGCCGACGGCGGCGGCCGGCGTGGTGGCGGTCATGGCGCTACTTCGTCAGGGCGGCGACGACGGCGTCGGTGTACGCCTCCATGGACGCGGTGCCGCCGAACATCCAGATGCCGTCGGGCAGCCGGTGCACCTGGCCGGCCTTGACGAACGGCAGCGACTTCCAGACGGCGTTCTTGGCGAGGTTGCCGGCGAACGGGTCGCCGTCGACGGCGTTCACGATGTAGGCGAACTGCGCGTCGCCGAGTCCGGTGAGGCCTTCGACGTCGGTGGTGGCCAGGCCGTAGTCCTTGTCGCCCTTGACCGTCCAGGCGTTGGAGAGCCCGAGCCGTTCGTTGACGGCCCCGATGAGGGAGCCGCTGGTGAAGGGGCGTATCGAGACCTGGTTGGACTCGACGTAGCCGTCGCCGAAGGCGTATCTGGCCCCGGCCCTGCCCGCGGCGGCCAGGGCGGCGCGGCCCGCGGTGATCTTCGCGTCGAAGGCCTTCTTGACGGCGGCCGCCTTCGGGGCCGTCCCGGTGGCGGCGGCGATCAGGTCGAGGTTCCCGGTCATCAGGCCGATCTGGTCGGCGGCGTCGGCGGACCGCACTTCGAGGACCGGGGCGACCTTGCGCAGCTGCGCCACCGCCGAGGCGGACAGGTCGGTGGTGGCGATGATCAGGTCGGGGTCGAGGGCCGCGATGGTGTCCATGCTCGGCTCGCCGCGCGTGCCGATGTCCTTGGGGGCGTTCTTCAGCGGGGCCGCGGTGTCCCAGGCCTTGTAGCCCTTCACGTCGGCGACGCCGACGGGGTCGACGCCGAGCGTGACGAGGTCCTCGACGACGTTCCACTCCGTACCGACGACCTTGGTGGCGGGACCGTCGAGGCTGACCTTCGTGCCGGTGGCGTCGGTGAGGGTGATCGGCCCGGGGGTGGTCGTGGCCGACGCGGCGGCGGGGTCGGCGTCCGCGGTGGAGTGGGTCGTTCCGCAGCCGGTCAGGGCGAGCGCCGCAACGGCGGCGGTGGCGGTGGCTGTTGCGGTGACGTGGCGGAGTCTCATGAGGCGGGGTGGAGCCTTTCGTTCCGTGCGTGGTGGCGGCCGACCGCGCGGGTGCGCAGCCGGCCTGTCGAGGGGTCGGTGCCGACGTCGATCCGGATGCCGTAGACGCCGGACAGCCGCTCGGGCGTCAGGACGTCCTCGGGCCGTCCTTCGGCGACGATCCGGCCCTCGTGGAGCAGGGCGACCCGGTCGGCGACGGCCGCCGCCTGGTCGAGGTCGTGGAGCACGACGCCGACCGCGATCCCGTGGTCGTCGGCGAGGTCGCGCACCAGGTCGAGGAGTTCGACCTGGTAGCGCAGGTCCAGATACGTCGTCGGTTCGTCGAGGAGGAGCACACCGGTGTCCTGGGCGAGGCAGCTGGCGAGCCACACCCGCTGGAGCTGGCCGCCGGACAGGTGCTCGACGCCGCGTTCGGCGAAGCGCTCGACGCCGGTCAGGCCGAGCGCCCGGTCGACGGCGGCGGTGCCGCCGGGGTCGGGCCGGCCCCAGCGCCCCCGGTGGGGGTAACGGCCGAATTCCACGACGTCGCGGACGCTCAGTCCGCCCGGGGTGGGCCGTCCCTGCGTCAGAAGCGCGACGTGCTGGGCGAACTGGCGTGCGGTGAGATCGAAGCCGTCCGCGGCGGTGCCGGTACCGGCGTCGAGTGTGAGCGTGCCGCGGCGGGCCCGCTGGAGGCGGGCGAGGGTGCGCAGCAGCGTCGACTTCCCGCTGCCGTTGGGCCCGACCAGCGCGGTCACCTCCGCGGGCCGCAGCGAGATCGCGGCATCGTGCACGACATCGACGCCGTCGTAGGCCACCGTCATCGCGGCGGCGGACAGTTCATGGCCGCGCGGGCGCGACTCGCCGGCAGCAGCACTCTCTCGAACGCTCATACGGCGTAGGTTAGCCTACCCTTACCGCGCCGATCAGCGGCCCCCCGCCGACAGGGGCAACACGGCCCCGGCCGTGCGGAGGAGGTCGGTGTCGACGTCAGGTGGAGGTCGAGACCGGGGCGTGCGGCGGCCGCGTACTCGCCCTTGGGCAGCCGCAGTGTGAGCCGGCCGCTGTCGGGGATCTCCACCGGGAAGTGGTCCAGGCCGCCGGTGCGGTGGACCACCGCGGTGCCCGGGAGGGCCGCGCCGGTGCGGTCGGCGCTGGTGATGGTCAGGCCGTACCGCTCCTCCTCACGGTCCAGGCCGATCAGGGTGTGCGCGGCGACGGTGCCGTCCGCGGCGCTCGCCTCCACCTGGCCGTCGGTGACGCCGTAGGGCGCCTTGGCCGGGTCGGCGGTGACCGTGACCGAGGCGGTGACCGCCGGGGCGGACAGCGTGAACGCCGCCGAGGCGTCGGTGCCTTCGGCGTCGGCGGCCGTCGCCTTCAGGGGAGGGTGACGTCGGCGGTGCCGCTGTTGGTGTAGGTGACGGTCCTGGCGGCGGGTGCGTCGGCGGTGTGCGGCCACGGGTATACGAACCCATCGGGCGCACCGTCCACCCGCGCTTCCTGCGGGCTGTTCGGCACGGAGGCGCCGCTGGCCGAGCAGCCGGAGAAGGAGTCGATCGCCGCCGACGCCGACCTCGCGCCGGTCGCCGCCGCACTGACCCCGGCGCGCTGACCGCTCAGCCGGCGCGGGCCCGGCAAGCCCGCCCGGCGGCCGGAATCGCTCCCCCGGCTATGGCTTGATACCGACGCCCGCCCACAGGCTGACGTCCGCGTCCGAGACGGCGGGCATCTCGGGGCGGGCGGTCTCCTCGGGGCGCCAGTCGTCGGCGATGGCGATACCCGGGTCGATCAGTTCGAGCCCGTCGAAGAAGCGCTCGACCTCGCCCCGGGAGCGGACCTGGAGCGCCGTGCCGCCGTGCCGGTAGACGCCCTCCACCTCCGCCCACACCTCGGGGGCGAAGTCGGGCGTGCAGTGGCTGATCGCCAGCGCGGAGCCCGACGGCAGCGCCGCCATCAGGCGGGAGACGATGCCGTACGGGTCGCGGTCGTCGGGCACGAAGTGCAGCAGCGCGTTGAGGCTGAGCGCGACCGGCCGGGACAGGTCCAAGGTGGCCGCGAGCGCGTCGTCGGACAGGATCGAGTCGGGGTCGGTGACATCGGCCTGGACGTACGCGGTGCGGCCGGCCGGGGTGCTGCGCAGCAGTGCGCGGGCGTAGTTGAGCACGATCGGGTCGTGGTCGGCGTACACCACGCGCGCGTCGTCCACGATGGACTGCGCCACCTCGTGGAGGTTCGGCGACGTCGGTATGCCGGTGCCTATGTCCAGCCACTGCCTGATGCCGTAGGAGCGGGCGAGGACGCGGGTGGCCCGGTGCATGAAGTCGCGGTTCTCCGAGGCGCAGGTGAAGACGCCGGGGAAGACGGTCGCCACCTCGTGCGCGGCGTCGCGGTCGGGCCGGTAGTTCGTCCGGCCGCCGAGGTAGTAGTCGTACATCCGCGCACTGTGCGGTATGTCCGTACGGATGCCCGCCTGCGCCTCGGACACGGAATCCATGTCGTCGACCGCTGTCTCGTCCACCATGCCCACTACCCCGCCACCGCTCTGGCCCGGGGCCGCGCCCCGGTGATCACCGGTTTCTTCGCCGCCATCATAGGCCGGGCGGCGGCCCGCCCTACACCTCCCCCGCGTTCAACACCCGCACTTTCAGGCCATGTTGATCATTTCGAGCGACTTGGCGTGACTCCGGCCGTTACGCGGGGGCGGGGACGGGTCGTACGGACGGGCGCGGATCCGAGCGGGAGCGTGCGGGCGGCTCCGGGGAAGGTCAGCGGACCCGGGACTCTTCCTCGTCGTCGTCGTTGTCCTCGCCGGGGATGTAGACGTCGCGGACGTTGACGTTGATCTCCACGACCTCAAGACCGGTCATCCGCTCCACCGCGTTCGCGACGTGGGAGCGGATCTGCTTGGCGGCGTCGGCGATCTCGGTGCCGTAGAGGACCACGATGTCCAGGTCGACGGCGGCCTCCTTCTCGCCGACCTCGACCTTCACCCCGCGGGTGAAGTCCGTGGAGCGCGACACCGTGTCGCGTACGGCGCCCATCGCACGGGAGGCGCCGCCGCCCATGGTGTGGACCCCGTCGACCTCGCGGACAGCGACGCCGGCGATGATCGCCACCACGGAGTCGGCGATGGTGGTCCTGCCGCCGACATCGCTGTGGCGGCCCGATACGGACCTGGGCGCGTTCTCGGTGTTCGCCATGGGAATACCCCTTAGCTGGGAAGGGCGGGTCGTCGTACCGCCGGACCTCACGGCTGCGGGCGGCACGGTCGTGGGGCCTTGCGCGGCTGTGCCCGGCGAGCGGGCGTCCGAACGCGGACAGGGAGTCCGGCCCTCTCGTTCCACTGTGCGTCCGCTGTGCCGGGCGCGCCACTTCACCGGGGGCGCCGTACCGGCCGGGCGGGCATGTCCTTGACAGCGGGCGGTGAGACTGGTTCGTTGACCTGGACTCATGACCGAACGATCGGTCGGCGGTGGGATGCGGAGGGTGGACGCCATGGACCGTGATCCGGACCCCGCGGAGCTGGCGGCACTCCAGCTGACCCGGCTGCGGCGGACCCTGCGGCACGCGTACGACAATGTGGCGGTCTACCGGCGCAAGTTCGACGCGGCCGGTGTCGGGCCCGAGGACTGCCGGAGCCTGGCGGACCTGGCGCACTTCCCCTTCACCACCAAGGAGGACCTGCGCGAGGCGTATCCGTTCGGGATGTTCGCGGTGCCCAGGGAGCGGGTGCGGCGGCTGCACGCCTCCAGCGGCACCACCGGGCGGCCGACGGTCGTCGGCTACACCGAGGCGGACCTGTCGATGTGGGCCGATGTGGTGGCCCGCTCGATCCGGGCGGCCGGCGGGCGGGCCGGCGACACCGTGCACATCGCGTACGGCTACGGCCTCTTCACCGGCGGCCTGGGCGCGCATTACGGCGCCGAGCGGGCGGGCTGCACGGTCGTACCGGCGTCCGGCGGCATGACGGCGCGGCAGGTGCAGATCATCCAGGACTTCCGGCCGGACATCATCATGGTCACCCCGTCGTACATGCTGACGCTGCTGGACGAGTTCGAGCGGCAGGGCGTCGATCCGCGGGGGACGTCGCTGCGGGTGGGGATGTTCGGCGCGGAGCCGTGGACGGAGCGGATGCGGCAGGAGATCGAGGAGCGCTTCGGCATCGACGCGGTCGACATCTACGGCCTGTCGGAGGTGATCGGCCCCGGGGTGGCGCAGGAGTGCGTGCGGACCAAGGACGGGCTGCACATCTGGGAGGACCACTTCTACCCGGAGGTGGTGGATCCGCTGACCGGCGCGGTGCAGCCGCCGGGGGCCGGCGGGGAGCTGGTGTTCACCTCGCTGACCAAGGAGGCGCTGCCGGTGATCCGCTACCGCACCCGGGATCTGAGCCGGCTGCTGCCGGGCACCGCGCGGCCCGCCTTCCGGCGGATGGCGAAGGTCACCGGGCGCTGCGACGACATGATCATCCTGCGCGGGGTCAATGTCTTCCCCAGCCAGATCGAGGAGATCGTGCTGCGCGCCCCGGGGGTGGCCCCGCACTTCGCTGTCGAGCTGACCCGGGCCGGCCGCCTCGACCGGATGGCGGTACGCGCCGAGGCCAGGCCCGGCGCCGGCCCCGCGGAGCGGGACGCGGCGGCGGGCGCCATCGCCCGGGGCATCAAGGACCGCGTCGGGGTCAGCGCCGAGGTGACGGTGGTGGACCCGGGCACGCTGGAGCGGTCGGCGGGCAAGCTCCAGCGGGTCAGGGACCTGCGGGGGGTGTGAGCGCCCGGCTCACCCGGGGTCGGCCGGTCCCTCACCGGCCGTGGCGTCCGCGCCCGTGCCGCCCGCGAAACGCACGGTGGGGTGCGGGTGCATCAGGAAGTCGTGGTGGGAGATGTTCCACGCGTAGGCGCCGGCCAGGGCGAAGACGACCCGGTCGCCGGCGCGGATGCCGGGGGCCGGCACCGCTCGGGCCAGGACGTCCTTGGGGGTGCACAGCTGGCCGGCGAGGGTGACAGGGCCGGGGCCGCCCTCGGGGCGGGGCCAGGGGTGCGGCCAGTCGGATACGGGCAGGACGGCGCAGGGCTGGTCGTGGCCGCGGGCCGCGGGGGTGCGCAGATGGTGGGTGCCGCCGCGGACGACGGCGAATTCCTCGCCGTGGCTGCGCTTCACGTCGAGCACCTCGGTGGCGTACCAGCCGCAGTACGCGGTCAGCGCGCGGCCGGGCTCGATGCGCAGCACCACTCCGGGGTGGGCGCTCGCGACACGGCCCAGGGCCGTGCCGTATCCGGCCCAGTCGAAGCGGGCGGCGGGATCGGCGTAGTCGACGTGCATGCCGCCGCCGACGTTCAGCTCGCGCAGGGCGACGCCGTGCCGCCGCGCCAGTGCGGCCGACCAGTCCGCCACGGCAGCGGCGACGGCGGCCAGTTCCGGCGCGGCCAGGCCGCTGGCGAGGTGCGCGTGCACCCCGGCGAATTCCAGTCCCGGGCACGACCCGTCGGTGAGCATCCGTACGGCCGCGTCGGCTTCGACCGGGTCGAGCCCGAAGGGTGAGGGGCGTCCTCCCATGGCCAGCGCCCCGCCGGCCAGGAGTCCCGGGGGGACGGCCAGGTTGAAGCGCAGCAGCACCCGGGCCGGCCCGGTCCGCGCAGGCCGGCCGGCCGCGAGGTGGGCGAGGACGCGCAGTTCGTGCGCGCTCTCGACGTGGAAGCGCCGCACCTTGCGGTCCAGGGCGGCGGCGATCTCGGCGGGGGTCTTGCCGGGGCCGCCGAAGGCCAGCGGGTGCCCCGGCACCGCCTCGGCCACATGGGCGAGTTCGCCGCCCGAGGCGACCTCGAAGCCGTCGGTGTGCGGGGCGAGGGCGGCCAGGATCCGCGGCTCGGGGTTGGCCTTGGCCGCGTAGTACAGCTCCACCCGGGACGGCAGCGCGGCGCGGACGGCCGCCGCGTGGGTGGCCAGCGCGGTGAGGTCGTAGATGTAGGCGGGCAGGTCGGCTGCCGGCAGGGACAGGGCGGCGTCGCGCACACGCGGCCCGGGGGCGGTCACCATGCGGCGCCGCCTCGCCGGTCCCGGCCGCCCGGGCAGGGCACCGGCGGGCCCGCGGCCGGCTCCTTCGCCGTCCGCGCGGGCCGGTCGCCCGGAGCCGGCCGGGGGGTCAGCGGTGACGGCAGCCGGACGTACGCCGCCTGCCGGTCCGCCGCGCGCTCCCACCGGGTGAGCAGGTTGGCCTTGGCCGGCAGCGGCTCGCCCGCGAGCAGCGCGTCGAGCCGGGGCTGGCGGCCGTGCCGGGCGCCGTAGTCGGCCAGGACGCGGCGCACCGCGGCCCACAGCGCCCGCTCGGTGCCCGGGGACAGGTCGGCGAGCGCGGCCAGCATCTCGCCGATGTTGTTGACGAACAGGCAGTAGGCGAGCCGCGTCCAGCCCTGGTCGGCGTCGTAGGTGAGCGGGTCCGCGATGTGCTCGGGCAGTCCGGCCAGCGCGGCCCGGTGGCGCTCGGGCAGCAGCTTGGTGCCCTCCAGGTCGCGGAAGAGGACCTGGAGCGGCAGCCCGTCCTCGCCGACGCACACCAGGACGTTCTGCAGATGGGGTTCGAGCACCACCCCGTGGTCGAAGTACGCGGCCAGCACGGGGGGCACGAGCAGCCCGAGATAGGACCGCCACCAGCGCAGCACCGCGTCGGGTCCGGCTCCGCCGGGCAGCAGGCGGGAGATGTGCGCGGGTCCTGTGGGGTATTCGTCGGCGACGGCGGCGGCCAGCAGCGCGGTGGCGTCCGGCCGCGTGCGGCGCTCCAGGCCTTCCCGGACGATCACCCCGAAGCCCTCCAGCAGGTCCACATCGGCTTCACCGCCGGGGCCGGGCAGCGCCAGGCTGCGGTACGCCGGCTCCCGCAGGACCGCGCTGCCGGGGAAGCGCGCGGCGAGGTCGGCGGCCATCGGAGCGAGCAGCCGGGTCAGGGCGACCGCGCCGGACAGCTCGTAGAAGGCGTTCTTGCGCAGGCAGTTGGTGATCCGCACGTTCAGGCTGAACTTCAGGAAGGTCTCGCCGTCGTAGAGGCTGCGCACCGAAGCGGTGGCCGCGAAGCGGGTGGCGCTGGCGCCGAGGTCGCGTACGTCGCCGCTGCGCAGGGCCGCCACCAGCGCCGGGCGCCGCCGCAGCAGGTCGAACTGCCAGGGGTGCACGGGCAGCAGCCGGTAGCCGGCGGGCGCCCGGCCCAGCCTGTCCAGGGGCGCGGTCGCCCCGGGTTCCGCGTGCTCCTCGACGACCAGCGCGTCACGGACCGCCAGCATGCGCACCGGGAAGACAGCGGCGGCCTCCGGCGCGTACGTCCGCCAGGCCGCACGGCCGGTGTCGCGGGCCTTGGGGGCGGGGTGGAAGCGGTGGCCGAAGACCAGGGACCGCTCCGAGGCCAGGTAGAAGGCGCGCGGGCCGGTGCCGCGGCGGGGCCGGGGCAGGGCGAGCGCGGCGGTGACGCCCTGGTGGCTGGCGGCGACCTGGGCGACGAATTCGTCGTTGGCCAGACCGGTGCGCGCGGCCAGTTCCGCGCGGATGTGCTCGGCGACCTGGCGCCAGCCGATCGGCGACCACCCGCCGGCCGCGTCCTGCGAGACAGGGCCGGTGAAGCGGTGCGCGCCCAGCAGCGAGGTGCGCCGGATCGCGACCCGGAGCCGTGTCCCGTTGTACGGCAGCCGCAGGACGAGGTGGCCGCGGGTCACCACGGCCGACTGCTCGGGGCCGGCGACCTCGCGCAGCAGGCAGTTGAGGAGGGTGTGGGCCACCGCGTCGTCGGGTGAGGGCAGATCGCGGGCGGCGGTGGCGGAGGGGGCGGACGGGACGCAGGACCAGGTCATCAGTGCTCGCGCAGAAGGTAGTTGGGGCCGGTCGTGTAGTGCTTGTTGATGTCGGAGGCGCCCGAGCGGCGCTTGGTCAGCAGGGTGCCCGCGGTCACCATCGCCTTGACCGGCAGCCGGTCGGCTTCGAGCACCGCGGCGCGCAGCGCCGCTCCGGGTCCGCCGGGAGAGTCGCCGAGCCGCGCCACCGCCTGGGCGAGGCGGTGGCGGACCAGCCCGAGCAGCCGGGGCAGTGGAGCGCGGCCGGGACCGGACAGCGCGACGGCCAGCGACCCCGCGCACAGGTGGACGGTGATGGTGGTGAAGAGCGCCAGCAGCGGGCCGTCGTCGTCCACGACGATCCGCGGGTCGTCGAAGTCGGCGGGTCCCGGGGCGCCGGGGCCCAGGGCGGCGGCGAGCCGGTGCCGGTTGATCCGCAGCCCGTCGTCGTCCTTGAACAGCAGGCGGACCCGGGGGCTGCCGGCACTGCCGTCCAGTACCAGCGAGACGTTCTGCTGGTGCGACTCCAGGGCGATGCCGTAGCCGAACAGGGTCGCCTGCCAGTCGAGGAGCAGGGTGAGGGCGGCGTCCAGCAGCGCCACCGGATCACCGCCCGTCCAGCGGTCGGCGAGGTGGTCGGCCACGAGCCGCCCGTCGGGCGCGGCGGCGGGCAGCGCCGCCAGCGGCAGTACGGTGCAGTCGTCCAGCCCGGCGGGCTGCCGCCGTACGAGCACGGCGATCAGCTCATGGCCGGTGTGCGCCCAGCGGGTCTCGTCGCTGTGCAGGACGAGCCCCTGGAAGCGCGGCTCGCGGTCCGTCACCGCGGCCAGCAGCCGCTGGGCGGCGGCCCCGTCCACGAGAGTGCCGGGTTTGATGGTGCGCCGGTTGAGCAGGCCCAGCATGGAGGTGGCCAGCGGCAGCTTCAGGTGGACGCCGGGGTGCGCGGGCAGCGCCACCGTCCGGGTGGACAGGGTGGGCTCCGCGGTCAGGAAGGGGCGGGCGGCGAGCACCGCGTCCTCGGCCAGGCCGGCGGTGCGCAGGGCCTGTTGCAGCGGGCCGGCGGTGGTCAGCGGGTGCACGGGCAGGGCGACATGGCTGCGGTCGAGCCCGGTGAGCCCGAGGTCGGAGGGCGCGGGCCAGAAGGCGGTGAGCGGTTCGCCGGCTGATCCGAGCGCCGGTACGCCCGCCGGGCCACGCTCCGGTACGCCCTCCGCTACGCCCGGCGCCGGGGCGCTCAGCGTGAGCGAGGTGCGCGGCACGGCGAGCCAGCGCAGGGGGAAGCGGGGCGCGAACTCGGGTGCGAACCGCAGGAGTTGGCCGGCGCTCCAGGCGGTACGGGCGGCGGACGTGGGATAGAGCGGGTGTCCGCGGCGGGCGGCGAGGGTGTCGAACGCCAGGGACGCGGCCTGGCCCCGCCAGGCGGCCGGATCGGGGCCGTGGCGGGCGGTGAGCCTGGCCATCGTCTCCTCGCGGGTGGCGTCCTGGAGCCGCAGCGAGGTCAGCGCGTCGTCGTACTCGGCCGCGAACGCCTCGAAGCCGGCCGCGTCCTCGGGCGCGGCGAACCGGGCCAGGGCGGCGAGGACGTCCTCGCCGCTCGTCAGCTCCCGGCCGCCGCGGCCGGCGGGCACGGTCCCGTCGGCCTCGGCGAGTGGCGCCGGTTCGGCGCGCAGCAGCGGCAGCCGGGCCGCGTACTCGCTCTGGAAGCCGTCCTCGCCGACCGGCAGCAGCAGGGCCTCCTCCCCCGGGCCGCCGAGCCGCAGCCAGCGGCCGTCCGGGCGGTCCTCGGCGGTGGTACGGGTGCGCAGCCCGCAGACGTCCTCGCGGAGCAGGGTGCTCAGCACCCGCAGCAGCAGTTCGCCCTCCACGGCGTCGGCCGCGCCGGGCGGCCGGGCGGCCCGGTCCCGCGGGCCGGCCGGCGTCACGCGGTGATCTCCCACTTCCGGGAGGCCACGAAGGCGTCCACGGCGTGGTCCACGGTCTCCTGGTCGGCGCCGATGCCCCGCACCACGCCCAGCAGATCGCGGTTGGTGTGGTGCAGCGGCCGGTGGCTGCCGACGGCCCGCAGCGGCCGGTAGGCCAGCCGTACCCCGTCGAGGTCCAGGTCCTCGGGGTCGGGAGCGGCGGTGAGCGTGCCGCCTTCGCGGGCGTACGGGTAGGCGAGGCATGCCGCCCGTCCGGACGGCGCGGGCCACGGGTCGGGCGGCAGCGGCTCACCCAGATGGACGCGCAGGATCAGCTCGAACAGCGGCACCCCGAGCAGGTCGGCCAGCAGCAGGTCGCACTGGTCGCCGATGGCCCGGTAGTTCACCTCGACGAGCCGGGCCCGGCCGCGGTCCACGACGAATTCGGTGTGGCAGGCGCCGAATCCCACCCCGAGGGCGTCGAGCTGTGCCAGCACCTGGTCCACGACGGGCCCGGACCGGTCGGGGTCCCAGGTCAGCCGCTCCTCGATGAAGTACGGGGGCGGGGACAGCCGGGTGCGGAAGCCGCCCAGCACCCGGCGGGCGGCGCCGTCCCCGAGCGTCTCCAGGGTGCGCAGCCCGCCGGGCAGGAATTCCTCGACGACCAGGGCGGCGTCCGGGCGGCGGGACCTGATCTGCGCGCAGCGGGCCACCAGCTCCGCCCGGTCCCCGACCAGGACGACGTCCTCGCTGGCCACTCCCTCCCGAGGTTTGACCACGCAGGGGTAGCCGATGCCCTGCCCGTCCAGGGCGCTGCCGGGATCGTGTCCCGCGGGCACTTCGGCGGCGCGTACCGCGGTATCGGCGGGCAGGCCGGACGCGGCGAGGCGCCGGCGCATCTCGGCCTTGTCCTTCGTCCGCAGCGCCGCCCGCCAGTCCTTGGCCGGCAGCCCGAAGTACCCGGCGGCCAGTGCCGTCTGGACCTGGAGATGGTCGCTGTTGCTGAAGACCGCGTCGGGCCGCCGGTGGGCCGAGATCCGGGCCACCACCGCCCGGAAGTCGTGGACCTGGCACTCCAGCACCTCGACGCCCTCGTACGCGTCCGGCGCGGCGGCGCGGTGTGCCGCGGGCTGGTCGGTGAGCACGGTGACGGTCAGGCCGAGGCGACGCGCGGCGGGCAGGAACCCCTCGGTGACCGAGTCGGTCGGGTTCACGGCCAGCAGGTACATCTGCACAGGAGATCAGCTTCCGCGCGGAGGAGACGGACCGGCCCGGTCCGTCGGGGGCGGGCGGCCCACAGCCCGACGAGCCTAGGTTAGGCATACCTAATGTTGTCAATTCACCTCTCGGCGAGTTGAGTTGCCGGCGCGTCAAGATCGTGATTAGGCTAGCCTTACTTTATTTTCAGAATGCTGCGGGGAGCATCCGTGAGTCTGGTCCTGGCCTACCGGCGGCTGGCCGCGCTCTGCCCCGTGCTCGGCCTCACCGTCGCCGCGCCGGGCGGCGCGGCAGGGCAGGACTGGGTCGACGGCGCCCGGCTGGCGTACGACGCCTCGGCCCGGCAGTCGTGGCTGGCGGCCGAAGCCGACCGGATCCGGGCCGCCTACGGGGTGGCGGCGCGCGACGACGTGGTGGCCTCGCGCGCCCTGCACGGCTACCTGTGGTCGGCCGGGCTGCTGATGAGCGGGCCGTGGTATCTGGAGCGGCGCGTGCCGCGGCTGCGTCCGGCCGACGTCCGGCTCGGGCCGGACGGGACGCTGCGGGTCGCGCCCGGCGTCTTCGCCTGCCTGCCCGGCGACCGGGCGGCCGGCAGCGCGGAGGCCGTCGTGCTGGACTGCGAGGAGGACCTGCGGGCCGAGCTGCGCCGGGCGGTCGCCGACCACGTACGTCCGCTGCTCACCGCCCTGCGGCCGCACCTGCGGCGCGGCACCCGCGCCCTGTGGGGCATGGTGGGCGACGACCTGGTGTCGGGGCTGTGGCACCTGGGCCGCGCCCTGGGCGAGGAGGAACGCGGCGCCGACCTCGCGGCCCGGCTGCTTCCCGGGCCGCTTTCGCCCTTCCCCGGCGGCGCGGCCTTCCGCCGGCTGCCCGACGACCACCCGGGTCCCGAGCGGCTGACCCGTACCCGGATCGGCTGCTGCATGCACTACACCGTGTGCCCGGCGGAGACCTGCTCCACCTGCCCGCGGCTGCGAACCGCCCGCCCGGCAGCGGCGGTCGCGGCACCGGCCGGCGGCTGACCCCGGCCTGCGGGGCGCTACGCCCAGAGGGCCTGGGCGAACGCCGTCCCCGTGAAGACCGCGCCGAGCCCCGCTGCCACGCTCCCCACCACATTGGCGACCGCGTAGAAGCGGGCGCCGCTCTCGGCCAGCCGCAGGGTCTCGTACGAGAAGGTGGAGTAGGTGGTGAGCGCTCCGCACAAGCCCGTTCCCACCAGCAGCTGGACCTGGGAGGAGGCGGCGCCGGCCGTCACCGCGCCGGTGACCAGGCCCAGGATGAAGCAGCCGGCGACGTTGACGGTGAACGTCCCCCACGGGAAGACGGTGTCGTGCCCGGCCTGGATCCTGCGGTCGGTGAGGTAGCGCAGGGGGGCGCCGACCACGGCGCCGGCGATGACGAGGATCCAGTTCACCGGTCCGCCCTCCCGGTCCCGCCGCGAACGCCGGACCGCCTCCACCGGACGAGCCGCCGGGTCAGCGCGGCGGCGGCCCAGACCGCGGCCAGCGCGGTGAGCAGGGTCAGCGACAGGTACGCCAGGCCGGTCCGCGCCTGTCCCCGGTCCACCAGGCGCTGCACGTCCACGGCGTAGGTGGAGAAGGTGGTGAATCCGCCGAGGACCCCGGTGCCGAAGAACGGCCGCACCAGGCGGTGCGCCGCCCGGGCGTCGGTGATGACGACCATGAGGACGCCGATGACGGCGCAGCCGGCCGCGTTGATCACCAGCGTCGTCCAGGGGAAGGCGCCGGGCGCGGTCGCCCACAGCAGCCCGGCTCCGTAGCGGGCGCTCGCGCCGATGGCACCGCCCAGCGCCACCACGGCGATCACCGGTGCCTGGCCCGCGCGCAGTTCGGCGCGCTGAGCGGGTATGCGCAGGTCGACATCGGGGTCGACCGGTTCGTCGTCCACTTCGGGGGAACGGGCCTCTGCCATGTACGTCTCCTACTCGCCGGAGACGGGCACACCTGTGCCCGTCGCAAGTAGGGACCGTTGACGGCGCTCGCGCCGTGGTTCGGGTACGGCGGGCCCCACCGCCGTGCGACTGCCCCGCAAGGGGGCTGCCGCCGGTCCAGCATACCGGTGGATCCGCGGCGCCCCCAGGTGCCCTTCCGAGGTGCGGGTCAGTCGATGTCGACCTGGCCGCCGGACTTGCGGCGGCCGTGCACCTCGACCGCGCCGGTCGGCGAACCGGTGGGGCTGCCGTCGGGGCCGAGGTTCTTGCGGACCGAGTCCAGGATGGTCAGGCCCTGGCTGACCAGGCCCGCGGCGATCTCGCTGAGGCCGTCCGCACCGTTGAGGACGTTGACGTTCGCGCCGGACAGGCCGGCCGCGGCCTCCTTCACGATCTGCGGGAGCTGGTCGATGATCATCCGGTCGAGGGCGACGCGGTCGTGCGAGGCGGCCGCCGCGGCCTGGATCCGCATCCGCTCGGCGTCGGCGACGGCCAGCACCCGGATCCGCTCGGCCTCCGCCTCGGCGGGCTTGACGATCTCGGCGACCAGCTGCTGCTGGCGCAGCTCGGCGGCCCGCAGCGCCAGTTCGGTCTGGGCGGCGAGCACCTCCTGCTGGGCGTGCGCCTGCGCGAGCGGCCCGGCCTGCGCGGCCTGGGCCTGGGCGCGGTCCACCTGGGCCGAATACTCGGCCTGGACGACGGCGGTCTGCCGGGCGTACTCGGCCTGGTTGCGGGCGGCGACCTGCTGCGCCTCCACCGACGCCTGGGTGGCCTGCGCCTGGGCGATCTGCGCCTGCCGCTGGATGGCGGCCTTGTGCGGGGCCGACATCGCGTCGATGTAGCCGGTGTCGCCGTCGTCGATGGACTGGATCTGGAGCGAGTCGACGCTCAGGCCGATCTTGGCCATCTCCGTCTTGGAGGTCTCCAGCACCTCGGTGGCGAGCTTCTGCCGTTCGGTGACGATCTCCTCGACGGTCATCGAGCCGATGATGGAGCGCAGGTGGCCGGCGAAGATCCGGCCGGTCAGGATCGACATCTGGTCCTGGTCGGACAGGAAGCGCTGGCCGGCGTTGACGATGCTCTCGTGGTCGTTGCCGACCTTGAAGGCGATGACGGCCTTCACCGTCAGCGCGATGCCCTGCCGGGTCACGCAGGTCTCCGCGACCTCGGACTCGCACATCGCCAGGGTCAGGAAGCGGGTCTTGCGGAAGATCGGCAGCACGAACTTGCCGTGTCCGGTGACCACCCGGAAGGGCGCACCGCCCAGTCCACGGCGACCGCCCGAGATCAGCATCGCCTCATCGGGTGCGGGTACGCGATAACCGAACATTGTTGCTTCTCCTTCGTCTGCGCGGCTCAGCCGGCCGGGGCGTCCAGCGGGTCGGCCCACTCGATCACGTCCACCTGGCGCGTGCCGCGGGAATCCACCACCAGCACGGTGGTGCCCTTCGGCAGCGGATCGTCGGACCAGGCCAGAAAGGCCTCGGTGCCGCCCCTGATCCGTACCAGGACCTCGCCGGGCCCTTCGGCGCCGCGGGTGCGGACCAGCAGCTCGCCGGTGCAGCCGATCACAGCATCGTCCCGCGCCACCACCGGCCGCCCCCCTCGTCGTCGTCCCATGTCCGGCTGTCACCATCCTCCCACCAGGAAGCCCCCCGCGGCCCCACAGCGGCGGCTTCCCGGTGGAACGAACCGTGTCCACCTGCCGGTTCGACGCGCCCGCGGCGGCCGGCACGTGTCAGGGTGTCGGTCATACCTGAACTGCGGGAGGCTGGATGTTCCGGGGCTTCACCACGCCCTTGACGGGTCGGACCGAACGGGACCGTTCGGGGGTCTCGTCGCCGTGGGCGTACATCCGTACCGAGACCGGCAGCGCGGCGGTGCTGCTGGCCGCGACGCTGGCGGCGCTGGCGTGGGTGAACATCGCACCGGACGACTACGCGACGGTCTGGGAGACCCGGCTGTCGGTACGGCTCGGCTCGCACGGCATCGACATGGACCTGCGGGACTGGGTGAACAGCGGGCTGATGACGCTGTTCTTCCTGGTCGTGGGGCTTGAGGCACGGCGCGAGTTCGACATGGGGGAACTGCGCGACCGGCGGCGGATCCCGCTGCCGCTGCTGGCCGGGATCAGCGGCATGGTGGTGCCGATCGTCATCTATCTGGCGATCAACTCGGGCCGTCCTTCCGCGCACGGCTGGGGCACCGCGATGTCCACCGACACCGCGTTCGCGCTGGGCATGCTGGCGCTGCTCGGGTCGCGTTTCCCGCGCCGGCTGCACACCTTCATCCTCACCGTGGCGGTGGTCGACGACTTCCTGGCGCTCGCGGTGATCGCCGTCGCCTACAGCGACCACCTGTCGTGGACACCGCTGCTGGTCGGCGTGGGCGTGCTGGTGCTGGCGGTGCTGGTACGCAGGACCGGTTCGCGGCGCGGGCCGGTCTACGCGCTGCTGGGGGTGGTGGCCTGGGTGGCGTTCCTGCATTCGGGGGTGGACCCGGTGGTGGTGGGCCTGCTCATGGGCCTGATGTCGTACGCCTACCCGGCCTCGCGGGACGCGCTGGAGCGGGCCAGCGGGCTGTTCCGGTCCTTCCGCGAGCAGCCGACGCCGGAGCTGGAACGGGAGGCGCGGCAGGGCATCGCCTCCGCTCTGTCGCCCAACGACCGGCTCCAGCGGCTGTACCACCCGTGGACCAGCTACGCGATCGTGCCGCTGTTCGCGCTGGCCAACGCCGGTATCGAGATCAACGGCTCGCTGCTGTCGAGCGCCTTCACCTCGCCGATCACGCTGGGCATCCTGTTCGGCTACGGCCTCGGCAAGCCGATCGGCATCTTCGGCGCCTCGGTACTGGCGACGAAGCTGAGCGGCGGCCGGATGCGGCCGCCGGTGGGCTGGGGCGCGGTGGCCGGCGGCGGCGCCATCGCCGGTATCGGCTTCACGGTGTCGCTGCTGATCGCGACGCTGGCCTTCGACGGGCGGCAGCTGGACCAGGCGAAGATCGGGGTGCTCAGCGCGGTGGTCTTCGCGATGCTGGCCACCTCGCTGGTGGCGCTGATCACCTCCCGGATGCCCAAGGAGCGCAAGGCGCGGGCGCTGCTGGGCACCGCGGAGGCGGTCGTCGACCTCGCGGAGCCGGTGGACCCCGAGCGCGACCACGTACGCGGGCCGCTGGACGCGCCGGTGACGGTGGTGGAGTACGGGGACTTCGAGTGCCCCTACTGCGGTCAGGCGGAGGAGGTCGTACGCGAACTGCTCGCCGACTTCGGCGACATCCGCTACGTGTGGCGGCACCTGCCGCTGCCCGACGTGCACCCGCACGCGCAGCTCGCCGCGGAGGCGTCCGAGGCCGCCGCGATACAGGGGGCGTTCTGGCAGATGCGGGACCTGCTCATCACCCGGCAGGACGCCTTGCAGGTCAAGGACCTGCTGTCGCACGCGCGGGAGCTGGAACTCGACGTCGGCGCCTTCCACGAGGCGTTGCGCGCCCGAAGGGGCGCGGCCCGGGTGGAGGTGGACGTGGAATCGGCGGACCTGAGCGGGGTGTCGGGCACACCGACCTTCTTCATCAACGGCCGGCGGCACCACGGGGCGTACGACATCGAGAGCCTGTCGGCCGCGGTGATCGCCGCCCGGGACCGCGCCGTACTGATCGACGGCGCGGGGCCGGGCGGTGCGGGCTGAGCGGTGGGCGGGGGAACGGGCCGAGCGCGGTCAGCGCGGGACGGAGCGCACCACGAGGGGCACGTCCGGGGACTGGTGGCCGCCGCTGGCGACCATACGGACCTCGCCGTCCGCGCTGATCTCCGCGCGGACGATACCGGTGTCGTCCTGGTAGATGGGGTAGCCGCCGGCGCCGGACCGGTCGGTACGGTGCACCAGTACCGCGTCGTCCTCGACAGCGGCGGCGTGGAACACCAGCTCGTACGTTTCCGGATATTCCATGGGCTGCCTCCCGGCCTGGGCTGCAGGTCCCCTCCATCATCGCCCACGCACGGCGGGAGCGCCTGTCAGCGGAGCAGGCCCGCCTTGTACGCGGCGGCCACCGCTGCGGCGCGGTCGCGTACCCCCAGCTTGGCGTACAGGTGCAGCAGGTGCGTCTTGACGGTGGCCTCGCTGATGAACAGCCGGCGGGCGGCCTCCTTGTTGGTGGTGCCCGCGGCGACCAGGCGCAGGACCTCCAGCTCGCGGTCGGTGGGGGTCGTCTCCGGCGCGGCGGGGGCGGCGGCCGGGGCGCGGACGTGGCCGAGGATCCTGCTGGCCACGGTCGGGGCGAGGACGGCCTCACCGCGGTGGGCGGCGTGCACCGCGCGGACCAGTTCCCCGCGCGGGGCGTCCTTGAGCAGATAGCCGGTCGCGCCCGCCTCGATCGCGGGCAGCACATCGGCGTCGGTGTCGTAGGTGGTGAGGACCAGGACCCGGATCGCCGGGGCGCGCCCGGCCAGCAGCCGGATCGCCTCGACCCCGCCCATGCGCGGCATCCGCAGGTCCATCAGGACGACGTCCACGGCCAGCGCCACGGCCCGGTCCACGCCCTCGGCTCCGTCCGCGGCCTCACCGGCGACCGTGAAGTCCGGGTCGCCGTCGAAGACGCCGCGCAGGCCGTCCCGGACGACGGGGTGGTCATCGACGATGAGCAGGCGAATGGTCACACGGCATTCTCCCCCGCGGCCGGGAGCGGACCGAGGGCCGGGGTCGCGGTTTCCGCAGGCCGGGCGCCAGGTGGAGGCGTGGCCGCTCCCGCGGTGGCCGCTACGGCGGTGGCTGCTCCCGCGGCGGTCGTTCCGGCGGTCGCCGTTCCCGTGGCGGCTGTCTCCGCAGTGGTCGCCGGGACGCTGGCGCTCAGGGCGGTGCCGTCGCCCGGGCTGCTCTCGATCTCCAGCGTCCCGCCGACCTGGCGCAGCCGCTGCCGCATGGCGGTCAGGCCGTAGCTGTCGCCGCCGGGCGCGGTGTCGAAGCCGGCGCCGTCGTCGAGCACGTCGAGCATGACCACCTCGTGCGTGTAGGAGAGCGTCAGGCCGGCCCGGGAGGCGGCGGCGTGCTTGGCGATGTTGGCCAGGCCCTCCTGGGCGGTGCGGAAGAGCACGACCTCCACGGCCGGCGGCAGCGGTACGGCGCTGCCGGTGATCTCGACCCTGACCTCGACGCCGGAGGTCTGCGACCAGCGCCGCGCCAGGTCGTCCAGGGCGTCGGGCAGGTGGGCCGCCTCGTCCAGCGGCCCCGGACGCAGTGCCTGCACCGAGCGGCGGGCCTCGGCCAGGCTCTCCCTGGCCAGCGTCCTGGCCAGCTCGCGGTGCCTGGCGCGGCGCGCGGGGTCGGCGTCGAAGCGCTCGGCGGCCTCCAACTGGGTGACGATGCCGGTGAGGCCCTGGGCGATGGTGTCGTGGATCTCGCCGGCCATCCGCTGCCGCTCGTCGAGGACGCCGGCCTCGCGGGCCTGCGTGACGAGCTGGGCGTGCAGCCCCGCGTTCTCCTGCATCGTCTCGCGCAGCCGGCGGTTGGCCTCGGCCAGTTCGTCGATCATCTCGGCCCGCCGTCTGCTGCGCTGGTCCTCCTCGATGCCCTGGAAGGTGATGACGCCGGCGAAGACCATGTTCACGACCACCAGGCCCGCGTAGACCCCGAGGGTGCCGCCGTGCAGATTGCCGACGCCGCCGACCTGGGTGGTGGCCATCAGCGCCGCGTTGAGCGCGATGGCCGGCCCCCACAGGGCGCGGGGCAGCAGCGCCACCTGCAAGTAGCCGGTGAAGCCGAAGAAGCCGAAGAACGGGCTGAGCGTGATCAGCGCGGCGATGAGGACCAGCAGGCCGGCGAAGAAGAGGATCGCCCGGCCGCGCTGCCGTGCGGGCGCCGGATAGGGCAGGTCCACGAAGTGCAGCCACAGCGCCGCCACCGCGGACAGCCCGCAGGCCACCGCCGCGAACGCCGCGGTGCGGGGGCCGAGGGCGAGCGCCAGTACCAGGGAGACCGTCAGCCCGATGTAGGGCAGATAGTGCTGGAGCTGCTGGAACCGTACGTCGGGGTTGTCGTCGTGTCCTGCTTTCACCCGGCCATCATTCCCAACGGAAGAGCCGGGCGGCCAGCACACCGCCGAGCACGGTGTACGCGGCGAGCACCGCCAGGTGCTGCCACAGGGCGCCCCGGCCGTCCCAGGCGGCCATCACCGCGCCGAAGGGGACGTACTCGCTGATCCGCTGGAGGATGCGCGGCAGTTCGGCGAGCGGGACGTACAGGCCGCTGAAGAAGAAGTTGAGCAC
Organism: Streptomyces sp. NBC_01477; assembly: GCF_036227245.1. Taxonomy (GTDB): domain Bacteria; phylum Actinomycetota; class Actinomycetes; order Streptomycetales; family Streptomycetaceae; genus Actinacidiphila. Next base: position 8,200,473 of record NZ_CP109445.1, on the reverse strand, counting down.
CATCAGCGGGACGCCCATGCCGCTGGCGGCGCCCGACGTGCGGGCGAGGGCGGCGGCCACCAGGCCGAGGGCGAAGACGGCGGTGCTGCCGAGCAGGAAGGAGGCGGCGACCGCGCCGGCGTTCGCCGGCGCCTTGACGTGGTAGGCGAGGCTGCCGACGGCGGTGATCACGGCGATGCCGGCCGCGGCCAGGGCGGCGATGACCGTCAGCAGCGCGGCGAGCATCCCGGCCGCCGGGACCGGGCTGACGGACAGCCGGCGCAGGAAGCCCTTCTCGCGGTGGTCCGCCATCGTCATGGGCAGGGCGGTGCAGCCCAGGAACAGCGGCACCATCGCGGCGATGGTGGGCACGTACACGTCGAGGACGCTCCTGCCGCCGAGGTCGTCCGTGGCGGTGCGGAAGCCCGGGATGCTGCCGAAGACGATGAGCATCAGCAGCGGGAAGGCGAGCCAGATCAGGGCGGCCGGCGCGCGCAGCAGCAGCCGGGCCTGGGTGGCGGTCAGGGTGCGGAAGCCCTTGGCGGTCATACGGGCAGGCGTACGGGCGGCGAGTGGGGCGAAGGTGGTCATGAGGCGTCCTCGAACGGGGTGTCGGGCGGGGCGGGTCGGGGTCGTCTGCGCGGAGGCGGGTGTGCGGGGTGGCGGGTCGGCGGACTCGGGCGCGGGCAGACGGCGGACGTGCCGCGTGACCGGTCGGCGCGGTTCGGCGCGGGCGGTCAGCGGGGGTCGGCGGGGCCGGTCGGCACGTGCGCGTGGCCGGTCAGGGCGATGAAGGCGTCGTCGAGGGTGGCCTGGTCGACCCGCAGGTCGGCGGCGATGATGTGGCGCCTGGCCAGCAGCGAGGTGACGGCGACGACGAGGTTGCCGGTGCCGGTCAGCTCGACCTGGGGACCGTGCCGGGCCAGCGTGGTCACCTCGGGCAGCGCCCGCAGCGTGTCCTCGTCGAGCGGCGCGGACGGCCGGAAGCGCATCCGCTGCTCCTGCCCGGCCCGCCCGGCCAGGCCCGCGGGGGTGTCGACGGCGACGACCCGGCCGGAGTCGATGAGCGCGACCCGGTCGCACAGCCGCTCGGCCTCCTCCATGAAGTGCGTGACCAGGACGACGGTGACGCCCTGGTCGCGGATCTGCTCCACGAGGTCCCAGGTGGCCCGGCGGGCGTGCGGGTCGAGCCCGGTGGTCAGCTCGTCCAGCACCACCACCCGGGGCCGGCCGACCATGGCCAGGGCGATCGCGAGGCGCTGCTTCTGGCCGCCGGACAGGCTCTTGTGCGGGGCGGCGGCCTTGCCCGCCAGGCCGAGCCGGTCCAGCAGCCCGGGGATGTCGGCGGGGTCGGGATAGAAGGACGCGAAGAGGTCGAGGGCCTCGCGCACCCGCAGCTTGTCCGGCAGGCCGCTCTCCTGGAGCTGCACGCCGAGCTGGCGGCGTACGGCGGCCCGGTCGGTACGCGGGTCGAGGCCGAGGACCCGCACCCGGCCGCCGTCCGCGGGCCGCAGCCCCGACAGGCACTCCACTGTGGTCGTCTTGCCCGCGCCGTTCGGACCGAGGATGCCGAAGATCTCCCCTTCCTGGACCGTGAACGACACGTCGTGCACCGCGATGTCGTCGCCGTAGCGCTTGTGCAGGTGCTCGACCTCGATGACCGTCATTGCCGTGGCCTTTCCCGGTGACCTTGCGGCGGCTTTCCGCCGCCGTGGACCGAGAATCCCGCGCTGGCGGCGGGTGGCGGATCGACCAGCGGGGTGCGGTGCGCGGCGGGCGGGTTGATACCCGGGTCAACCGATCGGTTGACCCGGGCAGTTGGCGCGGGGGGACCGGGCCGTCAGCAGGTCCGCAGCCAGTGCGCCGCGGCGGCGGGGGTGGTGACGGTACGGACCCCGGCGGGCGGTGGCGGGCGGCGGACGACGAGGACGGGGAGGGCGGCCTCGCGGGCGGCGGTGAGCTTGGGGGCGGTGGCGGGGCCGCCGCTGTCCTTGGTGACCAGGACGTTGATGCGGTGCTCGCGGAGCAGCGCGCGTTCCGCGTCGAGGGTGAAGGGGCCGCGGTCGAGCAGCACATGGCAGTGCGCGGGCAGCGGCGGGAGCGGCGGGGCGACCGCGCGGACCAGGAAGCGCAGCGGGAGGCCGGCGAAGGCGGCCAGGTCCTGGCGGCCGGTGGTGAGGAACGGGCGGCGCCCGAGCGCCGGGAGCAGCGCCGCGGCCCCGGCAAGGGTGTCCGCCCAGTGCCAGCGGTCCCCCTCCCCCGCGCTCCAGCCGGGCCTGCGCAGCGCCACCAGCGGTACGCCGGTGGCGTCGGCCGCCTGCGCCGCGTTGCGGCTGATCACCTCGGCGAAGGGATGGGTGGCGTCGACCACGGCGTCGGTCCGCTGCTCGCGCAGCCACCCGGCGAGCCCTTCCACGCCGCCGAACCCACCGGTCCTGACCTGCCCCGCGGGCAGCCGCGGCTCCGGAGTACGCCCCGCGAAGGACGTGGTCACGTCCAGACCCGCGTCTCCGGCGACCATGTCCGCCAGCGCGCGGGCTTCTGCGGTCCCACCAAGGATCAGCACCCGCAGCGTCAACGGGGCGCGGCCGATTCGTGCGGGCCTCGGCGCAGCAGGTATGTGTCCATGATCCAGCCCTTGCGGGTGCGCGCTTCGGCTCGGACGGTGCGGATGCGGTCGGCCAGTTCCTCGTCCAGGGGGCCGGCGAGCAGGATCTCGTCGGGGGTGCCGAGGTAGGCGCCCCAGTAGATGTGCAGGCCCTGGCCGGCGAGGGCGCCGAAGGCCTGGCGGGCGTCGAGCATCACCACCACATCGTCCACGCCGTCCGGCAGGCCCTCGTCGGCGAGCCGCCGCCCGGTGGTGATCTGGACCGGGCGTCCCACCTGGTTGAGCCCGGTGCGGTGCCGGGCGGCCAGCGTCGCGACGCTGCTGATGCCGGGCACCACCGTCCAGTCGAAGGCGATGCCGCCGCGCGCGTGCACGTCCTCCAGGATCGCCAGGGTGCTGTCGTAGAGCGCGGGATCGCCCCAGACCAGGAAGGCCCCGCAGGCGTCGTCGGCCAACTCCTCGGCGATCAGCCGCTGGTAGATGTCGGCGCGGCGCCGCCGCCAGTCGTCCACGGCCGGTGCGTACGCCCCGCCTGCGGCCGTACGGTCCCGGTCCGGGTCGCGGGCGACGACCACCCGGTGCGGGCGGGCGGCATGCCGTTCGAGGATCTCCTCGCGCAACCGCACCAGGCCCGCCTTGTCCTCCCCCTTGTCCAGCAGGAAGAACACATCGGCGCGCCCCAGGGCGCGGACCGCCTGGAGGGTGAGCTGCTCGGGGTCACCCGCTCCGATGCCGATGACGTAGATCTGTTTCACCCACCGGAGTGTGGCACAGCGTGCGTGCGGCTTGGTGCCCCCGCCCCACCTCCTGCGAACAGCCTGTCATTGCCGGGTGAAGCCGGCCTTGTTCCTGACGGGGAGCAGCGGCATGGGCGTCGCCGGGCGAAGAACCCTCCGCCTGCCCGCCGTCCCGGTTCCACCACGTCGGCGCCCCCGCACGGCAGCCTGCCGCGCACCCGAACGGAACGGCCTCGTCCTTAATCCGCCGCCCGTCCGGGGCACCTCGACGTCGGCCGGAGGCCGAGGCCGGACAAGCCCGTACGCCAGCCGGAGGTCGAGGCCGGTCGAGCCGGTACGCGGACCGGCGGACCCCGCGGGGATCGTCGGCGACAATTGCCGCATGCCACGCCCGCCAGCCGGATCCCCGCCGCTGCGCCTGCCCGCGCACCCCGAGCTGAACGCCCGGCTGCGGGTGCCGAAGCCGGGCCGGCCGCCGCAGGTCAACCGGCGGTCCATTGTGGACGCCGCGGTCGACGTGGGCTTCGAGGAGATGAGCGTCAGCGCGGTGGCGCGCAGGCTGGGGGTCACGCACTCGACGCTCTACCGCTACTTCGCGACCAAGGACGAGCTGGTCGCGGCGGCGGCGAACCAGGTGGTCGCCGCGGTCGACTGGCCCGCGCCGACCGCCGGCTGGCGGCCGTATCTGCGCGCCGTGGCCCGCGCCGCCTTCCGGCTGTTCGAGCAGTACCCGGGGCTCGCGCTGCGGATCGCCGGCCTGCGGGTCGGGCTCGCCGAATTCGCCCGGCAGGGCGTCAGGACGGCGTCGGTACTGGTGGACATGGGCTTCGACGCGGAGTCCGCGGTGCTCGCGCAGGACATGCTCCACGAGCAGGTGCTGCTGTATTTCCTGGCCGGCCGGGCCGCCGGGGAGGCGGACTCCGGGTCCGGGAGTGCGGTGGAGCCGCGCCGCGCACCCGTCGCGGACCCCGGTGAGGAGGACGGCCGGACCGCTGCCGGGTCGGCTGTCGCCGAGGCGCTCGGCCGGGTCGGCGAACGCTCCCCCGAAGCGTGGTTCCACCGCAAGGTCCAGCTTCTCCTCGACGGCATCGCCGCGTCGGCGCCGCGCCCCTGGCCTCTGCGTCAGCCGCCGGGCGGCAGGCGGCACACGTCGGGCGCCGGGCGCCGGGCGGCAGGCGGCACACGTCGCCCCCTCCCGGAGCGGGTGTTTCCGGCCGCCCCGGGAGGTGCCCGGCGGGTGGGCCGGGCTATCGGATCAGTTCACGTAGACGGTGGCGCCGCCCGTTGACGCGTCCAGTACGGGGCTGTACTGGACGGTCAGGAACGCGGTCGGCGAGGTGCCGCAGGCCGGCAGGGACCCGCTGGCCAGCTTGAACGGCTGGTTGACGAACTTCCACGGCGCGCCGCCGGGCCCGGTGTTGCCGTTCACCGGGCCGCCCGCCTGGAAGACGCAGGTGACGGTCGGGCCGGTCGTCGTCACGGTGTAGGCGATCACCAGCGGACCGGTCGACGGCAGGATCTGGATCGGGTAGCCCGAGGTGTCACTGACCGTCATGGTCGCCGGGAGGTTGCCGACAGTGACGCTCGTGACGCCGGTGACGGTCGGCGAGTTGTCGAAGCAGCCCGCGATAATGACCGGGTTGAGCAGATTGATCACCGCGGTGCCCGGTGCGGGCGGGTTGGACAGTACCTGGCCGCGCCAGCTGGACTGCTTGCAGAACAGACCGACCGGGCCGCCGGGGGCGGTGGTGAAGTTCAGCGTGGTGCCCGGGGTGAGCGACGAGGTCAGGAGGTCGCCCGGGTTGACGGGAGGGCCGCCCGGCACGGTCTGGCTGAGGACGGGAAGCGCGGCCGCGGTGGGGGTGGCCGCTACCGCCGGGGCGACGGCGGCCGCGAACGCCGCCGTCAGAGCGGCGACGAGAAAGCTGATTCTTCGCATGGGACGGATTCCTCCGCTGGGTGTGTGGGGGTTGCCCGTACGGTTACGCACGGATGCACAGTGTCAGGTTATTTACCTGTCCATGACAGATGTACGGCTATATTGGCTGAAAGCGCTCCGCGCGGGCGCCGCGGGACCGTACCCGCCGGCCATGAACCGGTTGAGGGCGCACGGGCATACGACGGCCCGGCACACCGGTGTCGAGCATTGCTTCCACCGCCCCGCGCACGCCCGCGACGGCCTTCCGGCGGTGCGGCGCGGCGCCGGGAACGACGGCCGGCCAAGCGATGGAAGTCAGCCAGCGGAGGGAGCAGCCCAGGGGGTGGCCCGCGGGCCGGTGGGTGTCGGCCGGGCCGGGCCGGCAGATCGTCCAGGCCGGCTGTCGGCCGCCGAGGCCCGTCAGATGGTGAACGAGCTGTCCGGCCCGCCGATCCGGCGGATCGCCTCCCGCGGATACGGGGTCTGCCTGCTCACGAAACGGAACTCGCGGTAGTAGTCCGTCATCACTTCGGCGATCGGGGCGTAGCGGGTGAGGATCGCCGCGACCCGCGGCGGGATGCCCGTGGGAGGTTCGCCGCGGGCGCAGGCGCGCACGAACGCGCTGCGCTCGTCCCCCTCGTACCCGTACAGGGCCGTGACGAGCCAGATCACCAGGTGGGTGACGGTGTAGCAGCGGTCATAGGTCTGGTGTGCGGCGAAGAAGCCGGCCTCCTCCTTCGACAGGTCGAACCGGGAGGAGATCGCGAGGCCGTAGTCCGTGAAGAACAGGCGTCTGCCGTCGGTGAGGATGTTCTGGAAGTGGCCGTCGAAATGCAGGAGCCCGCGGGCGTTCATGAAGGAGGTTCCGGCCTGGAGTTCCCTCGCCACCATGGTGCATGCCTGCTCGGCCGTATCACCGTCGGCCTTGACCTGGACGTCCAGCCAGTCGTGCAGGTTCTGCGGGATGTACTCCAGGAACAGCGCGACGCTCACCGAGGAGTCCCGCAGCGCCTCGATCCGGTGGCGCACCTGCGGCCCGCCTCCCCAGTAGGCGACTGCCTTCTCCACGTCGGCCAGTTGCTCGGGCAGCACCTGCCCGGGGTGCGGCAGCACCCGCCAGTGGTACATCAGCGGGAAGCCCTCGTGATCCTGTGCGAGCACCCAGTTCGTCGTCATGGTGTGCACGGCCAATTCCCGCCAGGCCCCCCAACCCGGGCCTCCTGGCACCCCGAGGCCGGGATGGCAGAAGGTCGGTAGCCCGAAGAGGTTCGCCGTGGACCGGACGTTCCCCGGCTGCCTTTCGAGATCGGTCAGCGGCAGCCGCTTGACGAAGACCGGGGTTCCGCCGACCTCCAGCAGCGCCGAGGTCCCGCCGATGCCAGAACCTATCGGCGCGGCCGTGTCCACAAGGTCGCGCAGTTCGTGATCACTGCACAGCGCCAGCGATGTGGAGACGGCGCTGTAGGCCGCCAAACGCGCATCACGCGACGCGTCGAAGCTCTCGACGGCTGCCTTCACCAGGGCACCAACCTCTCCGGCATACCTGGGCCCGTCCAAAGGGCGCGCACACGCGACGCACAGCCCTGCGGTTCGCCCTCCTGGCACGGGCGGAGGACATCCAGGACCCGTTGGTGAGTACGGATCCGAACACCCTTTGGCCGCACTGTACGTGAGGATCGACAGCGCAACGGCGGATCGGGCCACGAAGGCGGAGGCGGAGGCGGGGTCAGCCGGTCGCGGCGCGCAGGACGCAGTCACCGCACAGGGCGCCCCCGCGGTCGGGGGCGGCGCGGTAGATCAGGCAGCAGCTGCGCCGCCGGAAGGCGCCCGCGGGTGTACGGGCGCTCTGCGCGCTCAGCGGCGGCCGGTCGAGCAGCAGGGCGGCGAAGGCGCGGGCGCGGGCGGCGAGTTCGGGGCGGGCCGCGGACAGCGCGGTCGCGGCACCGTTGACCGCGGAGGCGGTGTTGCCCAGCAGGATGTGCGGGGAGACGCCCAACGCCCCCAGGCGGCGGGCCAGTTCGGCGAGCGGGCCGTCCAGCATGTGTCCGGCCGCCGCGTCGGCGAGCCGGTCGGGCGCGGGCACGGGCGGGCGCAGGGCGTCGTCCGGCAGCGAGACCGGGACGGGGCCGCCCAGTGCGGGCTGCCAGCGCACCGCGTCGAGGTCGTAGTGGAGCGGGCGCCCGTACAGGACCGCCGCGGCCAGTGCGGGCGACACCAGCCGCGCGGCCAGGCCGAGATGGGCGACCGAGGCGGCGACCCGCGGCTCGACCGCGTCCGGCCCCTGCCCGCCGGACGCGGCCAGATACGCCCTGACGCCGGCGGCCCGCTCGGCGAGCAGCGGCCCGCTCATCGGCTGCCACGGCCCGGCGGGCGGCGCGGCGGCCGGGTGCAGGGAGACGGCGAAGAACGGCCCGAGCGCGGCGATCTCCTCGATCACCGCGCCCGGCGCGGCCGTGCCGTACGCGTCGCGCGTCATGCCGGTACGGGCGCCGTCCCTCGCGCGGGGGCGGTGTCCGGCCGGGGCCGCAGCAGGCGTTCGGCCAGCGGCGCGAAGACCAGGCCGATCGCCGACCACAGCAGCAGTTGCGCGGCGACGGAGTAGAAGCGGAAGGAGAACAGCACGTCGGCGGGGAAGCCCGGGTAGACGATGCGGCCGTCGTCGTCGGTGAGCGGCAGCGGCGTCTCGGTGGCGTGGTTGCCGAAGTGCTGCTTGTTGGAGCCCAGATGGCCCAGCGACGGCAGGACCAGCATGACGACGCCGATGGCGACGACGAAGGCGCCGGCCGCCAGCAGGGTGGCGTTCCAGTTGCCGAACCTGGCCTGCAGCCGCCTGCCCAGCCAGGCGGCGCCCACCAGGAAGGCCACCGAGCACACCACCATCACCAGATAGAGGCCGCTGCGGGCCCTGATGGTGTCCTCGTGGCCGATGGCGGGCGGGTTGGCCGGGTATTTCATGAACGGCACCAGGTACATGCCGAGGAAACCGCCGGCCGCGACCAGCAGGGCCAGGCTGCGGGCGCGCAGCCCGCCGACCCGGCCGAGGCAGACGGCGTAGGCGACGGCGAACAGCGCGCCCATCGCCATGCCGAACACGATCATGCCGACGCCGATGCCCACGTCGGCCTGGATGGTGCGGCTGAAGAGGTCGGGGTCGGCCGCCTCCACGGGCAGCCCGGCCGCCTTGTCGAGCACGGCCTGAGCGGCGTCCCGGCCGCTCTCGTAGTCGATCGCCTTGCTGATCTGGGGCTCGGCGAAGACGCGGGCGAAGAGGAAGGCGAGCAGCCCTGCGACTGCGCCGGCCAGAACGCCGCGCAGGATGAGCTTCTTTTCCATGTCGAGTTGTCCGTACCTCGGGTTCCGGTGGTGTGTCAGTGGCAGGGGAAACCGAGGAAGTGGCGGGCGTCGTGGACGAACTCGTGGATGTGCATGTCCTTGCCGAAGACCGAGACGGCACCCTGGTCGACGCCGACGAAGTAGTAGGCGGCGAGCGCGAGGATCGCGGTGCCGACCAGCCACAGCACGGCCTTCGAGACCGGCAGGACGACCGGCGTGGCTGCCGGGCGGGGTGCGGAAATGCTACTCAAGGTGAGCCCTCCTTGGGGGATCGTGCGTCCCTGTTCCCTGGGCGTCGTGATGAGCGGCTCTCTGACTCCCCGTATCGCCTGTGCGGCGGCGGGATCACAGTGGCGCGACCGTGCTGGATTTCCACCAGCTTTCCCACGTCATCACTACGCTGTGGAGCCTAGGGGTCCGTTCTGTCATGCGTCAATCAGGACGAACGGACATCGGCCCGGCTTTCCCGGCGCCTGTGACCAAGCTCTCCGGCACGACCGTGTGCTGCGACCAGGCCTGCCACAACTCCGCGTAACGGCCGCCCGCCGCTACGAGTTCGCGGTGCGTGCCCTCCTCCACGATGCGGCCGTCCGCGGCGACGTGAGCGGTCGTGACATCCGCGGCCTTGGCGTCGGGCGCCGCGGATACGCCGGGGGCCGTGGACCCGTCGGCGGTGAGGTCCGCGGCGCCGACCAGCCGGGCGAGCCCCGCGGCGGCCTCCTGGAGGGTCGCCGCCGGCCCGAGCAGCACATTGGCCGGGTCGAAGAGCCGGATGAAGAGCAGGGCCGCCGCGGTGGCCCCGCCGAGGCCGGCCCGGCCGGAGTGCACCAGCAGCGAGCCGGTCACCAGGATCAGCGACAGGCCGGCGCGTTCGGCGGCGTTCAGCCGCCCGTAGAAGCGCGAGCGCAGCGCCGCCGCCCGGCCCCGACCACCGGTGGATCCTGCCGTACGCCATGCGGCTGGCGCCGACGCTGCTGCTGGTCTCCGACGTGCTGGGCCGGGTCGCGGCCAGGCCGGGCGGGATCCAGGTCGGCATCGTGACGGCGGTCGTCGGCGCGCCGGTGATCCGGCCTGCCGCTACGGCGACCACCCGATCGCCATGAGGGACGGCAGGATCGCCGCGGAAGGCCGGCCGGCGGACGTGGTCACCGAGCAGACGGTGCGCGGGATCTTCGGCATCGCCAGCCGCGTGGTGACCGACGAGGTGTCGGGGACCCCGCTGGTGCTGCCGATCGGCCGCCATCACGTACGGGCCGCGGCACCGCGCTGATCCCGGGCGGTGTGAACGGGACCCGGCGGGGGAAGCTATTGCAAGCGGTTCGCAACAAGTAGTCTGTTGCGGCAACCGCTCCCCAGCCGCTCCGACGGAGGACCAGCGTATGACCAGCACCGCCGAGGCCCCGGCACCCACCGGGACCCGCTGGCGACGGATATCGGGGTCGATGACCCGGGCGGAGTGGACCCGGCTCGGCGGGATGGCCGCGTTCATCGTGGCACTGCACGTCATCGGCTGGTTCACGCTGGTGGCCATCGTCGCACCCGAGCACTACAGCCTGGGCACCAAGTCCTTCGGCATCGGCATCGGGGTGACCGCGTACACCCTCGGCATGCGGCACGCCTTCGACGCCGACCACATCGCGGCGATCGACAACACCACCCGCAAGCTCATGCACGAGGGCAAGCGGCCGCTGTCGGTGGGCTTCTGGTTCTCGCTCGGCCACTCCAGCATCGTCTTCGGGCTGGCCTTCCTGCTCTCGCTCGGCGTCAGGTCGCTGGCCGACCCGGTCGAGAACGACAACTCGCAGCTGCACAGCGTCACCGGCTGGGTCGGCACCACGGTCTCCGGCACCTTCCTCTACGTCATCGCGTTCATCAACCTGCTGATCCTGGCCGGGATCTGGAAGGTCTTCCGGCAGATGCGCGGCGGCCACTACGACGAGGCGGCGCTCGAGGAGCACCTGAACAACCGCGGATTCATGAACCGGCTGCTCGGCCGGGTGATGAAGTCGATCACCAAGCCGTGGCAGATGTACCCGCTGGGGCTGCTGTTCGGGCTGGGCTTCGACACCGCCACCGAGATCGCGCTGCTGGTGCTCGCCGGGTCCGGCGCCGCCTCCGGGCTGCCGTGGTACGCGATCTTGTGCCTGCCGGTGCTGTTCGCGGCCGGGATGTGCCTGCTGGACACGATCGACGGCTCGTTCATGAACTTCGCCTACGAGTGGGCCTTCTCCAAGCCGGTCCGCAAGGTGTACTACAACCTCACCATCACCGGACTGTCGGTCGCGGTCGCGCTGATCATCGGCACGGTCGAACTCCTCGGCCTGGTCAGTGACAAGGCGAACCTGCACGGGGCGTTCTGGGACTGGGTGGGCGGCCTGGACCTGAACATCGTCGGCTACGTCATCGTCGGGCTGTTCTTCCTCACCTGGGCGGTGGCCATGGCGGTGTGGAAGTTCGGCAACATCGAGGAGAAGTGGACGGCCGGGCTGCGGCCCGCCGAGCAGCAGGACTGAACCGCCGCCCCGGCCCGCGAGGGCCGGGGCGGCGTGCGCGGGCGGCTCCCGCTCAGCGCTGCGGCCGGGTGCCGATCACGACGGTGGCGCCGAGGTCGTCGTCGGTCGCGACACGCGGCCGCAGGCCGCCGCCGGCCAGGACGCCGGCCGCGGCCCGCGCCTGCCGCTCGCCGGCCTCCACCAGCAGCGAACCGCCCGGCGCGAGCCAGCCCGCGGCACTGGCCGCGACCCTGCGCATCACGTCGAGGCCGTCGTGCCCCCCGTCGAGGGCCATGAGCGCCTCGTGGTCGCGGGCCTCGGGCGGCAGCAGCCCGACCGCCGAGGAGGGCACGTACGGCACATTGGCGGCCAGCAGGTCGATCCGGCCGCGCAGCCCGGTGGGGACGGCCGCGAAGAGGTCGCCCCGGTGGACCCGCCCGCCGGACGGGGCGAGGTTGCGGGCGGCGCAGGCGACCGCGGCCGGGTCGAGGTCGGCGGCGTGGACCCGCGTACGCCCCAGGGCCGCGGCCAGTGCCGCGCCCACCGCGCCGGAGCCGCAGCACAGGTCGAGCACGACGATCTCGCGCCCGTCCTCGCCCGCGGCGGCGCGGCCGAGGGCCACGGCCTCGCGCACCAGGAGTTCGGTACGCCGGCGGGGCACGAAGACCCCGGGGTCCACGGCGATCCGCAGACCGCAGAACTCGGCCCAGCCGACGACGTGTTCCAGCGGCAGCCCGCCGGCCCGCCGGGCGACCATGGCGGCCAGCTCGTCGGCGGTGGTGGCGGTGTCGAGGATGATCCGTGCCTCGTCCTCGGCGAAGACGCAGCCGGCGGCCCTGAGCCGGGCGACGACGGCGGATTCGGGCAGGGTCTCGGGCAACGGTGTGACGGAGTCCGACATATGAGCCTCTCGGGAAGCCGGCAGGCGCTTCCCAGGTCCCGACTAGCAGGCCGTGGGCCTCGCGGGGGTGTGCGGTGGGAGCGCCCGGTACGTACTGGCGGTAATCGGTCCCACCTCCTCGGCTGGTCGCGGTGTGCTGCAGTGCGGCGCCCAACCTACCCCACCGCGCGGCGGCTCCGGGCACTGAACGTTGTGTAACGGTTAAGCATCAGCGCTGATTCAGTCCCTTTACCGACCCACAACCCAATGCAATAGTGCGGTCGTTCCGCTGCTGAATCGCTTAAGTAACCGCGCTGCGCGTCGTCCCCTCCTGGACTCGCTCGGACGTCGTGGAAACGGAGATGGTGCATATGAAGCGCACAGCACTCGCCGGTTCGCTGCTCGCCACCATGGCGCTGCTGGCGACGGCCTGCGGCGGCGGCTCGTCGTCGTCCGGCGGCGAATCGGCCGCCTCACCGACCGACCCGGGCAAGGTCACCGGCGACATCAAGGTCCTCACCCAGCGCACCGACCTGGTGCAGGACGGCTCGATGAAGAAGTACGCGGCCGCGTTCAACAAGCTCTACCCGAAGGTGCACGTCACCTTCGAGGGCATCACGGACTACGAGGGCGAGGTCAAGATCCGGATGAACACGTCGAACTACGGCGACGTGCTCATGATCCCCGCGGCCGTCAAGACCGACGACTACCCGAAGTTCTTCGCCTCGCTGGGCTCCGCCGACGTCCTGGGCAAGAAGTACACCTTCACCGACAAGGCCACCGTCGGCGGCAAGGTCTACGGCATCGCGAACTTCGCCAACGCGGACGGCTTCGTCTACAACAAGACCGTCTGGCAGCAGGCCGGGATCACCACCTGGCCGACCACGCCGGCGGAATTCCTCGACGACCTCAGGGCCGTCAAGGCCAGGACGTCCGCGACGCCGTACTACACCAACTACAAGGACGGCTGGCCGCTGACCGCCTGGACGCAGGTCCAGGGCGCGGTCACCTGCGACGCGAAGGCGGCCGACGAGCCGGCCACCGACCCCGACCCGTGGAAGGCCGGCAGCGACCTGAACGTCGGCGACACGCTGCTCTACACCATCGTGCACGACAGGCTCTCCGAGCAGGACCCGACCACCACCAACTGGGAGAACAGCAAGAACCTGCTGGCCACCGGCAAGATCGGCACCATGTGGCTGGGCTCGTGGGCCATCGTGCAGATGCAGGACGCGGCCAAGAAGGCGGGCCGGGACCCGGCCGAGATCGGCTACATGCCCTTCCCCTCGCAGAAGGACGGGAAGGCCTGCACCCCGGTGGCGCCCGACTACCAGGAGGCGGTGAACATCCACTCCAAGCACAAGGCCGCCGCCCGCGCCTGGATCGACTGGTTCACCGACACGTCCGGCTACGTGCAGGCCAACCAGGCCGTCCCCTCGCTCAGGGGAGCGCCGCTGCCGTCCGCGCTCAAGCCGTTCCAGGACGCCGGGGTGCGGTTCGTGGAGATGTCGCAGGCGCAGAGCGCCAAGGTCACCAGCATCGACAACCAGTCCGAGATCGGCATGACCGACAAGCCGGACTACCGCCAGCACCTGATCGACGTGGCCCGCGGAGCGGCCGGCGGTGATCTCCAGGGCGTCTTCGCCGACCTCGCCAAGAAGTGGTCCGCCGCGCAGAAGACCGCGAACCTGTGACCCGCGCTCGGGTCTGGCGGACCGTGACGCCGTGGCTCTACCTGGCGGTGCCGCTGGCTCTGCTGATCACGTTCACCTACATTCCGGTCGCGAACATGATCAGGGACAGCTTCACCGACTGGGACGGGGTCAGCCCGGACCGGAACTACGTCGGGACCAAGAACTACGTGGAGCTGTTCACCAGACCCGAGCTGTTCCACGTCTTCTTCGTCAGTGTCTACTACCTGGCGGCGTCGGTGGTGCAGATCCTGCTGGCGCTGTACTTCGCGACCGTGCTGAGCTTCGACGTGCGGTTCAGGAACCTCTTCAAGGGGATCCTGTTCTTCCCCTACCTGCTCAACGGGGTCGCGATCGGCTTCGTCTTCCTGTACTTCTTCCAGCCGCACGGCACCCTCGACACGGTGCTGAGCGGCTTCGGGGTGCACGGGCACCACTTCTGGCTGGGCAGCGGGCGGACGGCCAACATCTCGCTGTCCGCGGTGTCGGTATGGCGCTTCATGGGCCTGAACTTCGTGCTCTTCCTCGGCGCGATCCAGTCGATACCCGGCGAGCTGTACGAGGCCTCGGAACTGGACGGCGCCAACCGCTGGCAGCAGTTCCGGCACATCATCGCGCCGGGCATCAAACCGGTGCTGAGCCTGAGCGCGATCCTGGCGGTCTCCGGTTCGCTGGCGGCGTTCGAGATCCCGTACATCATGACCGGCGGCGCGGCCGGCACCCAGACCTTCGTGATCCAGACGGTGAAGCTGGCCTTCGAGTTCAACAAGATGGGGCTCGCCTCGGCGGCGGCCGTCGCCCTGCTGGTCATCATCCTGCTGGTGACCTGGCTGCAGCGCATCGTGGTGCCCGACGAGAGGAACGATCTCGTATGACCTCGCTGCTCGTCCGCGACAAGGCCGCGGCGCCGCCCGGCGACACGGTGGACCGCACCGCGCGCACCCGCAAGGTACTGGCCAGGACGGCGGTGTACGTGTCGCTGGTGCTGGCCGGCGCGGTGGTGCTGCTGCCGCTGCTCGCGGTGTTCCTGACCTCGCTGAAGACGTCCGGGGAGATGGCGCAGGGCAGCGGCGCGCTGTCGCTGCCGCACAACTGGCTGAACTACCACAACTATGTGACGGCCTTCCGGGCCGGGAAGATGCTGCGGGCGTTCTGGAACACCGCGTTCATCCTGGTCTTCTCGATCGCCGGGACGGTGCTGATCGGGTCGATGGCGGCGTTCGCCATCGACCGCTTCCACTTCCGCCTGCGCCGACTGGTGATCGCGCTGTTCCTGATCGGCTCGCTGGTGCCGAGCGTGACGACCCAGGTCGCGACCTTCAAGATCGTGAACAGCTTCGGGATGTTCGACAGCCGCTGGGCGCCGATCGTGCTGTACATGGGCACCGACATCGTGTCGATCTACATCTTCCTGCAGTTCATCCGGGGCATTCCGGTGTCGCTGGACGAGGCGGCCAGGCTCGACGGGGCCAACACCTTCACGATCTACTGGCGGATCATCTTGCCGCTGCTCAAGCCGGCCATCGCCACCGTGGTGATCATCAAGGGCATCACCGTCTACAACGACTTCTACATCCCCTTCCTCTACATGCCGTCGGAGAACCTGGGGACCATCTCGACGTCGCTCTTCCGTTTCAAGGGGCCGTTCGGCGCGCACTGGGAGGACATCTCGGCGGGGGCGATCCTGGTGATCGTGCCGACGCTGGTGATCTTCCTGTTCCTCCAGCGGTTCATCTACAACGGCTTCACCCGGGGGGCGACCAAGTAGCGGCGCCCCCCGGGTGCCCTCACTGCCGGCCGCCGCCCGCTTCCCCGTTCCGCACGGCCGCGTTCACACAGTGGAGCGCGGCCGCCGCGGCGTCGGGCGCCGGCCGGTCCCAGCCGCGTACGGTGATCGTCACGCTCTCGCCGGGCAGCAGCGTGGTCAGGCCGCGGTCCGCGGTGGCCGCCGGTCCCAGCCGGTCGGCCTGCAGCAGCAGGTCGCGCAGCAGGGTGCGGGCGGTCACGGTGACCTCGGCGGCGCCGCCCGGGCGCACCGCGACGTCGATGTCCCAGCTGGGCGCCGGGTAGTCGAAGTCCTTGTCGCGGACCGGGAACCAGAAGGCCCGCCGGTCGCCGGCCTGCACGGTCAGCAGTTCCTTGCCGCTGCCGGCCGCGGGCAGCACCTCGGGCGGCAGGGCGATCTCGGCGACGGTCCTGGGCGCCGCGCTGAACGGCTGCCGCACCTCGGCCAGCACGGCGCCGTCCACCGCGACCCGGCGCAGCACCGCCGTATCCGTCCAGGCCCGCGCGCCCTGGTTGACCAGCGCCGCGACCCGGCCGCCGGGGCGCGCCTGCACGGTGACCAGCCGGTCGGCGTAGAGCCTTTTCAGCTCGTGGTAGAGCGGCTTCTCGCGTTCGTCGCCGTCGATGGCGGCCCAGGAGGTCACCGGCCAGCAGTCGTTGAGCTGCCACACGACGGTGCCGGCGCAGACCGGCCAGTGCGAGCGCCAGTGCTCGATGCCGGTGGCCACCGCCCTGGCCTGGTTGACCTGGGTCAGATAGTGCCAGGTGTCGAAGTCGGCGGGGACGGAAAAGTGCCGGGCCAGGCCGCGGGCGAGCTTGCCGTTGCCGTCCTCGGCCTTCTGGTGGTGCAGCATTCCGGGCGAGTCGGGGGTCAGCGGGTCGTCGGACAGCGCCCGGCGGGCGGTGGCGTACGCCGGCGGTGCCTGCCAGCCGAATTCGGCGACGAAGCGCGGGACGGTGTCCAGGTAGTCGGTGTAGTCGGTCCTGTTCCACACCTCCCAGGAATGGGCGGTGCCGTGCCGGGGGTCGTTGGGGTGGTGGTCCCAGGAACCCGACCAGGGGCTGCCGGCCCAGTAGGGGCGGGTGGGGTCGGTCTCGGCGACGATCCTGGGCAGCAGGCCCAGGTAGTAGCCCTCGCCCCAGGAGTCGCCCGCCAGGCCGTCGGCCCAGTCCCAGTCGCGGAAGCCCCACAGGTTCTCGTTGTTGCCGTTCCACAGCGCCAGGCTCGGGTGCGGGGCGAGCCGTACGACGTTCTCCCTGGCCTCGGCCTCGATCTCGGAGCGCAGCGGCTGCTCCTCGGGGTAGGCGGCGCACGCGAACAGGAAGTCCTGCCAGACCAGCAGGCCGAGTTCGTCGCACGCGTCGTAGAAGTCGTCGCTCTCGTAGATCCCGCCGCCCCACACCCGGATCAGGTCCACGCCCGCGTCCACGGCCTGGCGCAGCCGGCGCCGGTAGCGGGCGGCGTCGATCCTGGTGGGCAGCACGTCGTCGGGGATCCAGTTGACGCCGCGGGCGAAGACCGGGGTGCCGTTGACGGCCAGGGTGAAGGCGGTGCCGTGCTCGTCGGGCGAGGTGTCCAGGGTGACGGTGCGGAATCCGATACGGCGCTGCCACCGGTCCAGATCGGCCGCGGGGCCGCCGGCGTCGGAGAGGGTGACCTCGCAGTCGTAGAGCGGCTGTTCGCCGTAGCCGTGCGGCCACCACAGGTCGGGCGCCTCGATCTCGGCGACCGCGGTGAACCGGTCGGTGCCGGCCGGCACCGCGGTCTCGGTGACGGTCTCCCCCACCCG
Organism: Streptomyces sp. NBC_01477; assembly: GCF_036227245.1. Lineage (GTDB taxonomy): Bacteria > Actinomycetota > Actinomycetes > Streptomycetales > Streptomycetaceae > Actinacidiphila. The sequence goes on along the minus strand of NZ_CP109445.1, from coordinate 8,183,260 downwards.
CAGCCGTACGGTCAGCGGCCGGTCCGCGCCCGCCGCGGTGCGCTCCAGCTCGACGCGGGCCTCGACCCGGCCCGTGCCGCCGGCCCCGCCGGTGACGGTGACCAGCGGGGTGACCTGGGCCAGCCGGGCGGTCGACCAGTGTTCGAGCCGCACCGGCTTCCAGATGCCGGCGGTGACCAGGGTCGGCCCCCAGTCCCAGCCGAAGGAGCAGGCCATCTTGCGGATGTACTGGAAGGGCTCGGGATAGGAGTTGGGCCGGTCGCCGACCAGCGCCCTGACCCTTTCCGCTTCGGTGTAGGCCGAGGTGAAGGCCACGGTCAGCGGCGTCGCGCCGGTGGCCGACCGGTCGGCGGTGACGTCGAAGCGGTAGCCGCGGTGCATGTTGCGGGTGGCGCCGAGCAGCCGGCCGCCGAGCGTGATCGCGGCGACGGTGTCGAGCCCGTCGAAGACGAGGTCGCTGCGCTCGTGGGCGGTGGCGGACGCGGGCAGCTCCGTCTCGTACGTCCAGTCGGCACGGCCGACCCAGGCGGCCGCGGTCTCGTTCCGGTCCAGGAAGGGGTCGGCGAGCAGGCCCGCGGCGATCAGGTCGGTGTGCACGCAGCCGGGTACGGTGGCGCCGGCGCCGGCCTTCCCGGTGGCGGTGCCCTTGCCGTCGCCCGGCAGGCGGAGCTTCCAGCCGTCGACCAGCGGCGTGACGTCCTTCATCGCTACTCCTTGCCTCGTGCCTCTTGCCTTGCGCGTCATGCGTGGTGCCTGCGGCGTCGGCGGTTTCCTGGCCCGGGGCGGACCGGCCATTAAACGGTAAAGCACGGCAAGTGCTGATGGGAAGCGGGGGGTTGGTACGAGGGTGCCCTATTTACTGAACCGATACAGCCTGTGTCCGGGACCGCCGTTCCGATCGCGGCCCCGACCCGCGCCAGCCGTCCCACCGGCGGGGGCGGTCGCGCAGTTCCTCGCGCCCCTGGATGAGTGCCACTTGCGGTGGCGTCGCTTCTTTCCCGCCATCGTGGCTGGGCGCGCAGTTCCCCGCGCCCCTGGGGGGCAGCCACTTGCGGTGCGCGCTTGGCTGCGGCGCCATCGTGGCTGGGCGCGCAGTTCCTCGCCCCCCTGGGTGAGTGCCACTTGCGGTGGCGTCGCTTCTTTCCCGCCATCGTGGCTGGGCGCGCAGTTCCCCGCGCCCCTGGGGGCAGCCACTTGCGGTGCGCGCTTGGCTGCTGCGCCGTCTGTGCTGGGCGCGCAGTTCCTCGCGCCCCTGAGGCTTGCCCTCTGCGGCGGGGGAAACGTGCCCCGTAGGGGCGCGGGGAACTGCGCGCTCAGCCACTGTGCAGCGGCACCGTGAACGCCACAGGACGTGGCACCCGCGGAAGGGGCGCGGGGAACTGCGCGACAAGCCGCGACGGCCCGCGGGCAAGCGGGCACCGCAAGAGGCACCACCGGCAGAGGCCCGGGCGGGAGGCCCGCCGTTCAAGCCGGGTCCCGCGTCAGCGGGCGCGGCGGAGGGCCAGGGCCACACACGTGACCGTGGCCGCGAGGGCGAGCGCCGCCGGAAGCCGGGACCAGGACGTGTCCGCGACCGGCGCACTGGCCGCGGCGAAGACGACCGCTGCCGCCGCGGCAGCGGCAACCGCCGGGGTGGCCCGGTCGGTGCCGGGCGGCGCCGTCGCCCCCATCGTCCAGCCGTCGGTGATCAGCAGGTAGGCGACCAGCAGCCCGGTCACGCAGGCCGCCAGCCACACCGCGGGAGCGGTCATCGCGGCCAGGACCACCGCGCCCGCGGGCAGCAGCGTGTTGCGCCGGTGCGCCGCCGTCGCGGTCCACCGCCACGAGCTGAGCACCGGGCGCGCGTCGACCATCGGCGCGGCCCACCACGCGGCGCCGGCGGCGGCCAGCACGAACACCCAGCCGATGACCGTACCGTCGAGGGTGCGCGGCGGGTTGCACGCGGCGACGGCCAGGGCGACGCCGAGGGTCCGGGCGGTCACCCGGTGCAGGTCGGGCGCGGAGCGGCTCATCGGCGTCCTCCGTGGATCCGGGTGCGCAGCAGCGGCGCGAGGGCGAGGTCGAGGGTCTCGCCCGGCTGGTGGGCGACGACGGCGATGCCGCGTTCGGTCAGCGCGAAGCGCATCGCCTCGCGGTCGGCCCGCCACAGCCGCAGGGCGAGTTCCGCGGTGCTGTCGCCCGGATCGACCGCCGGGTCGCCGGTCGGTATCTCCACCACCATCAGCGGGTTGGCCCGTGACCTGACCTGGTCGAGGACGTCGAGGATGCGCTGGTCGGTGAGCGGCGTGAAGACGTAGACCAGCGCGCTCTCCGGCAGGGCGGGCGGCGGCAGCCGTCGCAGGCCCGCGGTGCGGTAGCCGAGGTCCTTGCGGACGTCGAGGACGCTCTCCACGATCCGGTAGAAGTAGCTCTGGCCGCTGCCGGGTTGCAGCCAGCGGGTCGTGCCGCCGACCGAGACCACGCCGATCCGGTCGTGGGTGCGCAGGTAGGCGCGGACGAGTCCGGCGGCGGCGCGGAAGGTCTCGTCGAGCGAGGACGCGCCGGTGGCCGGGTCGCGGACGTCGGCGAGCACATCGAGCAGGACGACGGTGTCGGCGGCCCTTTCCGCGGCGAACTGGTGCAGCTGGAGTTCGCCGCGGCGGGTGGTCGCGGGCCAGTGGATCCGCCGCTGCCGGTCGCCGCGTACGTACGGGTGGACGCCGGTGACCTCGACGCCCTCGCCGCGCTGGGCGGAGGTGTGCTCGCCGAGCCGCTGCGGCAGCCGTACCGGGATCGGGGTGACGCCGGTCCTGGTGGGGACAGGGAAGACCGCGACCTCGCCGAGGTCGACCCGGACCGTGCGGCGGGCGGCGCCGCCGGTGTCGTAGAGGTCGATGTCGACCGTGCCGAGCGTCCAGCGGCCCCAGCGCTCCGCGGTGAAGGTCAGCCTGATCCGCCCGGCGGCGACGTCGAGGTCGTCGAGCACGACGCCGGGGCCGGGGGCGACGCCCGGGTCGAGGCGCCCGGCGGTGCCGTCGTGGGCGAGGGTGATGACGGCGGTGATCCGCTCGCCCTCGAAGCAGCGCCGGGGCTCGACGTCGGCGGTGGGAACGACGTGCTGCGGCCGGCCGCCGGTCGGCAGGGCCAGGGCGAGCAGCGCGAGCGGGGCCGCGGCGGCGGCCAGCAGCCAGGCGTGGCCGGTGATCAGGGCGGCGGCCACCGCGACCGCGGCGACCGTGCCGTAGCGCAGGGTGCGGTCGCCGGCCCGCCAGCCCGGCTGCGGTGCGGGCGGCGGCTCGGTGGGCGCGGCGGTGACGCCGCCGAGTGCCCGGTCCAGGGCGGCCGGTCGCTCCGTCATGGGGCGACGGGGCTGCTGGGCAGGGTCCGCGGGGCGGGGACGGACTGCACGATCTCGGCGATGACGTCGTCGGCCTCGATCTGCCGGACCCACAGTTCCGGCTTGAGGGTGACGCGGTGGGCGAGCGCGGCGACGGCGACGTCCTTGACGTCCTCGGGGGTGGCGTAGTCCCGCAGGTCGAGTACGGCGCGGGCGCGGGCGAGCTGGACCAGGGCGAGGCCGCCGCGCGGCGAGGCGCCGACCTGGATGTGCTGGTGGCCTCGGGTGGCGCCGACCAGCGCGACGACGTAGTCGAGCAGGTCGTCCTCGACCTCGACCTCTTCCACGGCGGCGCGCATCGCGAGCACCTCCTGGGGACTGCTGAGGGTGCGCAGCACCGCCTCGGGCGCGGCCCGCGCGATCCGGGCGCGCAGCATCCCGGTCTCCTCGGGCGCCGTGAGGTAGCCCATCCGCACCCGGAGCAGGAAGCGGTCGAGCTGGGCCTCGGGCAGCGAGTAGGTGCCCTCGTACTCGATCGGGTTCGCGGTGGCGATGACCACGAAGGGGTCGGGCAGCGGGCGGGTGCTGCCGTCGGTGGACACCTGCGACTCGGCCATCGCTTCGAGCAGTGAGGCCTGTGTCTTGGGCGGGGTGCGGTTGATCTCGTCGGCGAGCAGCAGGTGGGTGAAGACCGGTCCCGGCCGGAAGACCATGTCGGCGGTGCGCTGGTCGTAGAAGGGCGCGCCGGTGACGTCGGAGGGCAGCAGGTCGGGGGTGAACTGGATACGCCGGAAGTCCAGGCCGAGCGCGGTGGCGAAGGACCGGGCCAGCAGGGTCTTGCCGAGCCCGGGCAGGTCCTCGATCAGCACGTGGCCGCCGGCCAGGATGCCGAGCATGACCATGTCCAGCGGCCGTGGCTTGCCGACGACGGCGGTACGGATCTCGGCCAGGACGTCCGCGGCCCGCTCGCCGGCCTGTCGCGGGGTCAGGGCCTTGTGCTCGGATATGTGGTCTTGGCTGGTCACTGCGGGTCCTCACCTTGCCTTGTCGGGGTACGGGCGGCGGCCGGTCGCGGGTCCGTCCGCGGGGCTCCGCCCGCGGGTGCCCCCAGCGCCTCCAGCCGGTCGAGCAGCGCGCGGAGCACCTGCTCGGGGTGGTCGGGCCGGTGCGCGGGGCGGTGCTCGGGGTCGATCCACGGCCACAGGTCGGCGCCGATCAGGGCCTTGGCCCGCTCGGGGCTGCGGTACAGCTCGATGCCGTGCCGTTCGGCGAGCCGGGCGGCGAACAGGCGCTGCAACTGGGGCCGGAGCGTGGCGGTGAAGTGCACGTCGCTGCGGTCGCCGATCGACTTGTCGACGATGCGCTGCCATTCGCCGAGCGCGGGCGCGCGGCTGCCGAGCAGCCGGACCGAGCGGCGGAAGCCGCTGTCCTGGGCGCCCGCGCCGCCGGCGTAGCGGGCGATGCCGAGGCCCGCGGCGACGCAGACGGCGAGGCCGGTGGCCGCGCCCGGCAGGCCTTCCGCAAGGCCGGGCAGCACGACCGCGGCGGCGCCGACCGCGTACAGAACGAGCAGCGAGTGGCGTACGGAACCGGGTGCGCCCGGCTCGGGGGGTTCGTTCACCGGTGGGCTCCCGCGGTCGGTTGCGGTCCCGGCGCGCCGCCGTCAGGACGGGTGCCGTCCGCGTCGGCGTGCTCGGCGAGCTGCGCGGCGATGGCGTCGAGCGCGGCGGCGGCCCGGTCGCGGTGGGTGCCGTCCATGGGGTGGGTCGAGTAGCGGGCCTCGCGGAAGAGCACGGTCAGGGCGCTCGCGTGCGGGCCGGTCAGCAGGCCGCTGCCGGCGGCGCGCTCCAGCAGGTCCTGGGGGCTGTCGGAGGCTCGGCGGGCGACGCCGGAGTCGGCCAGCGACGTCTCCATGGCGGCGTAGCAGGCGATGACGGCGGCGCGCGCGTCGGTGCCGTGGAAGAGGGCGCGGCGCCCCGAGTCGACCGCTTCGGCCAGCAGGTCCTGCTCGGTCGCGGGCCGGTAGGCGAGCGGCGTCGCGGGGGCGGGCCGCAGCTGGCGCCACAGCCGGTAGCCGGCGACGAGCAGCACGATCACCAGGACGGCGACGCCGAGCAGCTCCACGATGTGCGGCAGGCTGAACTGCGGGCCGCCGGTGGGCTTGTACGCCTTGGGCGCCGGGATCGGGCGGTGGGTGGGGGTCAGTGGCGTGTCGCCGCTCGGCCTGGCGTCCGGCGGGGTCGGCCCGGAGGGCGGGAAGCGGTGCATGGTGAGCAGCACGATCGGGATCAGCAGCGCGGCGGCGATCAGGGTCACCCTGACCACGTCGGCGAGCCGCTGTTCCAGGGGCGGCAGATTCTGCTCGTAGCCGAGCCTGGCGCGGTAGCGGCTGCTCAGCACCGGTCCTGCGGCCAGGCACGCCAGGGCGATCAGGATGACGACCGGGGTGCTGTCCAGCGGGCCGCCGCTCTTCGCCAGCAGCGACCGCTCCGGGCGCAGCAGCATCGCGCCGAGCGCGGTGCCGGCGACCGCGACGACGGCGAGCGCCGTACCGGCCGCTCCCGCGCTGCCCCGTCCCCCCGTGCCCGGTGCGCCGTTCGGCTGCCGCTCGCCGGCTGTCCGCGCCCTGGCCGTGGCCTCGTGCTCGCCCACCGCCGCCTCCCCTCGTCGCGGTCGGCAGCTTCGCACACGGGCCGGACGCTGTCAGCGGCGGCCCCGGGGCGGCGCCCGTTCCGCTTCCGCGCGGGTGGCCGCCGGTCACGGCGTACGCGGCGTGCGTGGACCGTACGGGTGAGGCGAGGCGGCAGGCCGGGAGCCCCCGCGCACAAGCTGCGGGGGGCCGCACATTGAGCTATCCATGAAGAGACAGAGGGACGCTCCGGGGGACGCCACCGGCACACGATGCCGCCGCCGAAAGGGCACCGCCATGCACGCGCCGATCAGCCCCGCCATCCTTGCCGACCTGCGCCGGCCGCGGCCTTATCCGGCCGTCTCGGTCCTGCTGCCCACCCACCGCCGCGAACCGGACAACGCGCAGGATCCCGTACGGCTGCGCAATCTGCTGGAAGAGGCCAAGGACGCGGTGCACAACGACCCCGAGGTGTCGCGAGCCGACCGGATCGACGTGATCGGCCAGCTCGACCAGGCGCTCGGCGAGGTGGATCCGGTGCACGCGGAGGACGGTCTGGCGATCTTCGCCGCGCCCGGCGAGCACCAGGTGTGGACGCTGGCGCGGACCGTGCCGGCCCGGGTGCTGCTCGCGCAGACGTTCCTGACCCGCAATCTCGTGGCCGCGCATGTCGCCAACCAGCCGTTCTGGGTGCTGGCGGTGTCCGCGGACGTGGCGACGCTGTGGAGCGGGGCCAAGGGGCGGATGCCGGAGCAGGTCACCGGGACGTTCCCGGTGCGGCGGACACCGGAGGACTTCGACCCGGAGCGCGAGGAGCGTATCGGCGACACCCCGAGCACCTTCACCGACGAGCGCACCCGGCAGTTCCTGCGCCAGGTGACCGAGACCGCGGGGGTGGTCGTGGCGGCCGACCCGCGGCCGCTGTACCTGGTCGGCGAGGCGGAGGCGCTGGCAGCACTCGACGAGGCGGGCCGGCTGGTGCGGGACGCCGCGGGGCAGATCGTCCAGGGCGGTCTCGCCGAGGGTCCGGCGGAGGCGCTGCGCGAGGCGCTCGCCGCCGCCGCGGGGCGGCGGGCCGAGGAGGAGGTCGCCGGAGTGCTGTCGGAGCTGGACCGGGCCCGCAGCCGCAAGGCCTTCGCGGGCGGTGTGGACGAGGTGTGGCAGTCGGTCGCGGAGGCGCGGGTGGCGCTGGTCGCGATCGAGGACGGTTACCGCACGACGGTGCGCGACGACGGCGACCACCTGGTGCCTGCCGCGTCCGGCGACCGGGGCGCGCGCGACGACATCGTGGACGAGATCGCCGAGCAGGCGCTCGACACGGGCGCGCGGGTCCGCTTCGTGCCGGACGGCGAGCTGGCCGACGTCGGTCACGTGGCGGCCGTCCTGCGCTACTGACGGTGGTCTGCGCCTCTGCGGGGCGGCCTGCGGGCCGTCGGGGCGGTGTCCCGCGCCGCGGAGGGCACCCTCGTGCTCAGCCGGTCGCCGGGGGAAGGGGCCGGGAGCCGCCCGCGGGGGGTGTGCGGGCCAGGAGGACCAGGGAGGCCGCGGCGGCGACCGCGCACCAGGTCGAGACGAATTCGAGCCGCCACAGCGTGGCGCAGACGGCGGCGCCGACGGCGGTGAGAGCGCCGAGGAGGCGCAGCGTGGTTTCGGGCGCGAGCAGCAGCGCGCCCACCGTGGCGAAGAGGTAGCCGGCGATCAGCCAGGACGCGTGCGGTACGTGGACCGCGTAGCCGACCGTGTGGCCGCGGATGTCGGCGGACGGGGCGCGGTCCGCCAGGCACACCGCGAGGATCACCGCCGTCGCGACGCCGGCGGCGGCCGGGGCGGCGAGCCGGCCCCGGGCGCCCGCGGAGGTGGCGGACAGCACCGCCAGCGGCACCCAGGCGGCGAGCAGCGGCAGCGCGATGACCGCCCAGGCCGTGGTGGCGGCGCCCGTACCGCCACCTTTGTGCCAGACGGCGGCCTCGATCAGCTGGTGCGCGCCGAGCAGCAGCGGCAGCGCGGCCAGCGGCAGGTCGCGGACCCGCCGGGTCCGCGCGACGCAGGCCGCGCCCAGCGCGCAGATGACGGACCCGGCCGCAAGATCTGCCGTGGCGGACCAGCACATGCCGTCACCTCGCGTCGGGCCGGCCGCGGCCGGCTGTCCCTCAGGCCTTCCAGAGGCCCTTCTTGTTGTACGCACGTTCCCACAGCAGCGTGTTCGCCACCTTCACGGGCGGCGGGAAAGCGGCCAGGAAGTCGCGCTTGTCGCCGGGTGAGACGCCGTCGACGACCCAGGGGATGTAGACGGCGACGCCCTTGATACCGAGGTTCTTGGCATTGGCGAGGCCGAACTTCTTCCATTCGGCCGGGGTCAGCACGTCCTGGATCAGCGGCAGCGCGCTGTTCTCCTCGTGGGTGAAGTGGTGGTCCACCAGCTCGTGGAGGTCCTGGACCCGGGTCGCGAGATCGTCGGCGCCGGACCTGAGCGCGGCGTCGACCGCGTCGATCCGCGGGCCGAGATCCGCGTGCTCGGCCTCCATGGCCTCCATCAGCCTCTGGTCGGCTGGCCGGCCCTGGATCTTCGCCTCGACCTTCGGCCACAGGTCGGTGTCCTCGACGGAGTGGTGGTTGTGGAGCTGGTGGCTGAAGTTCTCCCAGCCGGCCAGGACCCGCGGCGAGCCGGCCTTCCCCGCCTGCACCGCGGCGGCCAGCCGCCGCAGGTCGCGCTGGAAGGCGCGGTGGGTGGAGTACATGATGGTGAAATCGATGCCCTGCTCTGTGTCGGCCACTGCGGACTACTTCTCCTTCGGCACGTCAATGGTCTGCGTCCGCCCCGGGCGGGGCGGCGGCGGGCGCTGCGACGGTCCGGCGGCTCCCCTCCCACACCCGTCGCCGGGCGGCCGCCGGGCCGTCGCGCACGCCCCACGCAGCAGTGAGCGTCCGGCCGTGCCCGGATGTGACAGCGGGTGCCGCACCGGATCGCGGGAACAGTCGGACAAAACCGTCTCAGCAGGCATGATTCCCCCCGCCGGCGAGACGCACATCACATTCCGGCCGGGCGGTGTCACGCCTGCTGATCCCTATGCCCTCATAGGGCCGACGGGGAAACGCACCACAGGAGGCCCAATCGTGTCCGACGTTCCGGTCCGCCGTCCGGCGGCGGTGGTCGACCGCGCGACCGCGGTGTTCGCCAGCCACCGGGAGCTGCTGTTCTCGGTGGTCTACAACATGCTCGCCAGCGTCTCGGACACCGAGGACGTCCTCCAGGAGACCTGGCTGGCCTGGTCCCGCCGCACCGGCCGGACGGACGGCGGGGACGGCGGGGACGGCGGGGACGGCGGGGACGGCGGGGACGGCGGGGACGGCCAGGACCTTAGGGGCATCGACAACCCGCGCGCGTACCTGGTCAGGATCGCGGTCAACCAGGCGCTCGCGCGGCGGGCGGGCATCAGCCGCCGCCGCGAGGCGTACGTCGGCCCCTGGCTGCCCGAGCCGCTGGCCACCGGGACGCCGGAGGCGTCGGACTCCCCGCAGGCGGCGCGCTCGGCGGACGCCGCGGAATCCGCGCTGCGCCACGAGTCGGTGTCGATGGCGATGCTGGTGGTGCTGGAGACGCTGACACCGCTGGAGCGGGCGGTGTTCGTCCTGCACGAGGTCTTCGGCTACGCGCACACCGAGATCGCCGTGATCCTGGAGCGCCGCCCCGCGGCGATACGGCAGCTCGCGCACCGGGCGCGTGAGCACGTACAGGCGCGTAGGCCGCGCTACCAGGCCGACCGGCGGTTGCAGCGGCAGGTGACCGAGCGGTTCATCGCCGCCGCACTGGGCGGCGACCTGGCGGGGCTGATGAGCCTGCTCGCCCCCGATGTGACGCTGTGGGCCGACGGCGGCGGGAAGGCGGACGCCACGGTGCGGCCGGTGTCCGGCCAGGAGAAGGTGGCGAAGCTGATCACCGGCTACGCGACCGGCAGGCTGCCGGACTCGGTCGACCTGCGCTATCAGCAGGTCAACGGCGACCCGTCGGTGGTGGTCTTCGCCGACGGCTCCCCCACCGCCTTCATGGTGGTGGACCTGGACGCGGAGAGTGACAAGGTCACCGACATCTACCTGGTCACCAACCCGGACAAGCTGTCAGGCGTCGCCGCGCAGGACTCCGGGGCGGCGGGCGGCGCCCCTGCGGGTCAGTAGCGGGTCACGGCCAGGGCGCCGCCGGTGGTGCCGATGGCGATGTTCGGGCGGGCGGCGGGGCGCAGCCAGCCGAGCAGCCGGTCCAGCGCGTCGGCGGGCACAGAGACGCAACCGGCGGTGGCACCACTGCCGTTGACGTGCAGGAAGATGCCGGCGCCGCGGCCCTTGACCGGCGCGGTGTAGTTGAAGCCGATGAGGACGGCGTGCGCGTACTGCACCGGGTAGTCGGCCAGGTGTTCCGCCTCGCCCGGCCGGCAGTCCGCGGGCAGCGGGTCGGTCCAGCGGTTGTACGAGGCGGAGCCGGTGTCCTCGCACCACCAGGAGGCCGGGGTCACCCCCCGGTAGGGCACTGTGCCGCCGGCGGGCGCGGCGCTGTTGCCGAAGGCGAACGGGAGCGCGTACAGGCCGGTGGGGGTGGTGCCGGTGCCCTGGGTGCGGGTGGCGCCCTCGGTCAGGCCGTGGCCGCCGAACCTGGCCGGCGCGGTACCGGCCGCGCGCCAGCCGCCCGCGCCGCGCTCCCACCAGGTGAGGGTGCCGGAGGTGGCGCCCGCGGTGGGCGCGGTGGCGAGGAGCAGCTGGCTGCCGCCGCCGTCGTCCTTGAGGGACCGCGGCACCGGTTCCGCTTGCGCCGGTGTGCCGGCCGACGCGCTCCCCGCCGTGGTGGCCAGGACGAGGGCGGCACTGACGGCGAGGGCGGCGGCGGGGAGGGTTCTGCGCAACGTCGGCTCCTGCGGGCGATGACGGAGGGTCACCGTCAGCCTGCCACGGGTGACGGCGCCGCGCAGAATGCCGCCGGACATGGCGGAGCCCCGGCCGGGACGGGGGGACCTGGCCGGGGCAGTCACACATGACGGGCACGGGGGCACCGCGTCACAAGGTTAGTTTAACACTCAATGAGCGTAGTCGAATCCACCCGGCGCGGGTGAGCCGCGCCGCGGCGGGGCGCCCTGCGCGCCGGGGTCGCCGCCGGACGGGCCGGAGGCGGGCACCGGCGGACCGTGCGGCGGCGCGGCGGCGGTGACCGGGCCGCCGAGCAGGTCGCAGAACTTGCCGGCGTCGGTGGGCAGGTCACGCCGCCAGGCCATCGCGACGACCGGGGCGAGCAGCAGCAGCGCGGCGCTCAGGCAGCTGGTCACGGACAGCCGGACCATCGTGCCGTCGCCGTGCGGGATCAGGTCGAAGCCGTAGACCGGCACCTGCGTGCCCAGCGGGCTCCACATGCGCTGCCCGCGGAAGACTATGCGGCGGCACGGCTCGAAGTCGGCGGTCACCAGCTCGTGCGGCCGGCGCCTGCCCGGGTAGCGGTAGCGGTACGCGGCGTCACGGCCGGGAAGCACGGCGGCCGCGTCCACGGAGGTCACCCCGGAACTCCACAGGGCGAGATTGCGGGCGTCGGCGAGAAAGTCGAAGACCTCGGTGTCCGGCCTGGACACGAACACGCTCGTGGACACGCTCGGCATCACAAACCTCCCCGGTAGCGGCGTGGGCGGCGAGTCGATGCGCGGGCGCGGACCTGACCGTGGTGCGCGCGCCGGGCGGAAGGACGCCGCCGGTTTCACTCCTCCTGGAAAGCGTGCCCCCCAAAGGTGCGCATGTCGTGGCAATACGCCCATTGGGGTGAGAACGCTGCGTGCTCGGGGATGAAACCGCAGGCCGCAGGCCGATAGCCTGACCGGGTGGACGAGCAGAAATCCCCCCCGCGTTTCGAACGCGGCACCGACGGGCCGAAGGTGATCGTCGCCGGAATCGACGGATCCGATTCGTCCTGGCGCGCCGCCGCCTATGCCGCCGGGCTCGCGCGCCGGCAGAACGCGCTGCTCGCCCTGGTGTATGTGCAGCCGTACCTGCCGGGCGGCGCCGCACTCGGCGTCCCGGTCTCCGAGGTGGACACCGGGATCGCCGAGCAGCTGGTCGCCGAGATCCGCGCGTCGGTGGAGCGGCTGCGCGGTACTTTCCAGGTGCGGTGGGAATTCCACACCTTCCGCGGCGACCCCTACGGCGGGCTCGCCGCGGCGGCCGACCAGCTCACCGCGGACGCGGTCGTGGTCGGCGCCTCGGAGCGGGCCGGCCACCGGCTGGTGGGCTCGGTGGCCGTCCGTCTGGTGAAGGCGGGCAAGTGGCCCGTCACCGTCGTGCCGTAGCTCCCGGCTGCGAGCGGTCGACCTGCGCCGGGGCGTACTTGTAGCCGACCCGGCGCACGGTCACGATGCTGCCGCGGTGCTCCGCGCCGAGCTTGCGGCGCAGCCGGGCGATGTGCACGTCGACCGTCCGGCCGTCGCCCACGTGGCCGTACCCCCACACGGTGGTGACCAGCTGGTCGCGGGAGTGCACGCGGTGCGGGTGGGCCACCAGGTGCGCCAGCAGCTCGAACTCCAGGTAGGTCAGGTCGAGCTGGCGGTCGTCCACCGCGGCGGTACGGCGGTCCTCGTCGATCCGCACCCCGTGCGCGGGAGCGAGCGGGGTGTCGGCGACGGGCGGCGGGACGGCGGCGCCCGGCTCCGCGGGCACCAGCACCAGGTAGCCGACCATCGGGGCGCCCCCCGCGACCGCGGGCAGGACGTGCCCGGGCGCGGGCAGCCAGGTGGCGCCGGGCGGCAGGAAGTCGGGGGCGGGCGGCACTTCGTCGGGGCGTACCGCGCGCAGCCGCTGCCGGGCGGCGGCGAGTGCGGGGTGCGAGGGCAGGGAGGTGACGGAAGGCAGGTTCGACATGGGCTCGGCTCTTTCGCGCGAAGGGTCGTGGGACTCCGTTGTGCGCGGGACCGTCTGCTGCCGTACGGCCGCCCGTGGCCACTGAGGGCCGGGCTCGGGGCAGGTCAGCGAGTGACGCGGGTCCGCGCGGGGATCGCGCGGCAACACCAGCGGTCGAAGTGGTGTTCCTGCCGGGACGGCCAGAAGGGTTCGAGGTCGTTTCGACCTGTCCCGGTGTCAGTAGTGCTGGCCATGTCCCCCATTGAAGCAGACGGTGGCGCGGTGATGTGAGGGTGTGGGCGGGACCGCGGGGTGTGCGCCGTCACTCCGGCCCGGCGGTTGTCCGATTTCGGCTGGTCCGGGGGCATTTCGCGGGCGGCCCGCGGTATGTCCTTCTGCCTAAGCTCTGGACCATGACGTGGTTGCGCGCGCTGCGGGAGACCGCCAGGTCGGGCCTGCGGGTCGAACGGACCCGTCTTGAGCCGCTGGTGGCGCTGCGAGCGGCGTGCGGGGTCGCGATCGTCATCGGTCTGGCGCTGTGGCTGTGGTCGCCGCCGGTCGCGGCCTCGTCGGCCTTCGGCGCGTTCGCCGCCGGCATGGCCACCTTCCAGCGCAGCTGGCGTCCGCGGCCGGTGCTGGCGCTGGCCGCCGGTGCGGGGCTGGCGGTCAGCACCTTCCTCGGCTACCTGGCCGCGTCGCACGTGGTGCTGTTCGTCCTGCTGCTGGCGGTCTGGGCGTTCGCGGCCGGCATGGCGTGGGCGCTCGGCCCGACCACCGGCGTGGTCTCGGCGCTGACGGTCGCGGTGATGCTGGTGACGGTCACCCTGCCGACCTCGGTGCTCAGCGCGCTCCAGCACGCGGCGCTGGTCGGGCTCGGCGCGCTGGTGCAGGCGGCGCTGATCGTGGTCTTCCCGATCCGGCGCTGGGGCGCGCAGCGCGACGCGCTGGCCGACGCCTTCGCGGCCGAGGCGGACTTCGCGCGCCGGCTGCGGCACGACCCGAAGGCGCCGTTCGACCCCGAGCCGCTGATGACCGCGCGCAGCGCCGCCGAGGTGACCGCGCGGCAGGCCAGGCGGCGGCCCGAGGAGCTGCACGGCAACCGGGTGCTGGCCGAGCGGATCCGCCCGGTGCTCGCCTCGCTGGCCGACCCGAGGGTGGGCGCCGCGGCCGAGGGTCCCGAGCGGGACCGGGCGCGCGAGGTGCTGGCGGTGGCGGCGAGCGTGCTGGACGCGGTGGCCCGGGCGATCAGGCAGGGCGGCCCGGTGCGGGTGCCCGAGCGGGCCGACGCGCTGCTGCGGGCCGACGACGCGCCGGGCGCGGAGCTGACCGGCGCCGCCCGCAGGTCGGCCACCCGGCTGGTGTCGCTGCTGAGCGCCGCGGTGGAAAGGGCCGAGGGCTCCGGCCCCTCCGACGCGACCGGCACCGCGCATCTGCTGCGCCCGTCGGCCGGCGAGCTGCTGCCGACCGCGGTGCGGACCGTACGCCGTCAGGTCCGCTGGGACTCGCCGGTGCTGCGGCACGCGCTGCGGCTGTCGGCGGTGGCCGCGGTCGGCTACCTCATCGGGGCGGCGCTGCCGCTGGGGCACGGCTACTGGGCGCCGATGGCCTCGGTGATGGTGATGCGGCCCGACTTCACCCAGACCTACGAGCGCGGGGTGGCCCGCTTCGCCGGGTCGCTGGTGGGTGTCGCGCTGGCCACCGGGATCACCCAGGTCGCGCACCCGGGCACGTACACCTTCGCCGCGCTCGCGGTGGTCAGCATCGGGCTGATGTATCTGCTGCTGCGCAGCGGCTACGTGGTCGCGCAGGCCTGCGTGGGCGCCTACGTGGTCTTCCTGCTGGCCATGGGCGGTACGCAGCTGGAGCAGACGGTGCGCGACCGGGTGCTGCTGACCCTGCTGGGCGGGGTGCTGGCGATGGCGGCCTACGCGGTCTTCCCGGCCTGGGAGACACCGCGGCTGCGGGACCGGCTCGCGGAGTGGACCGAGGCGACGGCCGGCTACGTGGCCGCGGTGATGTACGCGCACGCCGAGCCCTCGCGGCGCCGCCCCGGCGCGGTGCGCCGGGCGCTGCTGGACCTGCGGGCGGCGGGCGCGGCCTGGGACCAGGCGGTGAGCCGGGCGGACGCGGAGCCGGTCAGGCACCGCGGGCTGTCGCGCAGCGCGGTGCGGGACGCGGACGCGGCGCTGTCGGCGGTGGGCCGGGTGGGGCTGCTGATGGAGGCGCACCAGCCGGCCGGGGACGCGCCGCCGGTGCCGGAGGCGGCGCGTTTCGCGGCGACGCTGCGCCGGGCGACCGCGGTGGCGGCCGACGAGGTCAGGCAGCGCCGGGCACCGGACTGGTCGGCGCTGCGCGCCGAGCTGGACCGCTGGCCGTCGGACCCGGCGGGCGACCGGGTCGTACGCCGCGGCGCGGCGCTGCTGGTCGACACGCTGGACGAGCTGGCCGAGGCGCTGCGCCCCAGGTCGGCGGGCCGGCGCCATCCGGCGGGCGGTTCGGGGCGACCCATGCCACGGCGGGCCCGGCGGGCGGGTCTACGCTGGTGGACCTGACCAGAAGGAGCATCCTCATGCACATCGGCGCGATCCACGACGTGACGAGCCTGGCGACGTCTGACACGGTCGGCCCGGGGCCGGTGATGCGTACGGTCATCGTCGTCACGGTGGTCGGCGTGGCGCTCATGGCGTGGTTCCTGCTGCGCGGTTACAGCAACGACAAGTGATCAGGCGGCGGCCCGCCGCCCCGGTGACGGGGCGGCGGCCCGCTGAGCCCTCGCGGCGGGCCGGTCAGCGGATGGGCACGCCGGACAGCGTCCTGGCGATGACCAGCCGCTGGATCTCGCTGGTGCCCTCGAAGATGGTGTAGATCGCGCTGTCCCGGTGCATCCGCTCGACCGGGTACTCCCGGGTGAAGCCGTTGCCGCCGAGGATCTGGACGGCCTGGGCGGTGACCTTCTTGGCGGTCTCGCTGGCGAACAGCTTGGACATCGACCCCTCGGCCGAGGTGAACGGCCTGCCCGCGGTCGCCATCCAGGAGGCCCGCCAGACCAGCAGCCGGGCCGCGTCGATCTGGGTGCGCATGTCGGCGAGCTGGAAGGCGACACCCTGGTTGTCGATGATCGGACGGCCGAACTGCTCGCGTCCCGTGGCGTATTCGAGGGCGTACTCGTACGCGGCCCGCGCGGTGCCGACCGCCATCGCGCCGACCGCGGGGCGCGAGGCCTCGAAGGTGGCCATCGCGGCGTTCTTGCCCCGCTCGGCCGCCCCGGTGCCGCCGGCCGCGGCCCGCTCACGGGCGCGGGCCAGCCGCTCGTCGAGCTTGTCCTTGCCGCCGAGCAGGCAGTCGCCGGGGACGCGTACGCCGTCGAGTACCACCTCGGCGGTGTGCGAGGCGCGGATGCCGTGCTTCTTGAACTTCTGGCCCTGCGACAGGCCGGGGGTGCCGGGCGGCACGATGAAGGACGCGTGGCCCCTGGTGCCGAGGGCGGGGTCGACCACCGCGACGACCACGTGGACGTTGGCGATGCCGCCGTTGGTGGCCCAGGTCTTGGTGCCGTTGAGCACCCACTCCCCGGTGGCCTCGTCGAAGACCGCGCGGGTGCGCATCGCGCCCACGTCGGAGCCGGCGTCGGGCTCGGAGGAGCAGAAGGCGGCGACCTTGACGTCGTCGGCGTCGCCGTACATCTGCGGGACCCAGGTGCCGATCTGCTCCTCGGTGCCGTTGGCCAGCACGCCGACCGCGGCCAGCCCGGTGCCGACGATGGACAGGGCGATACCGGCGTCACCCCAGAACAGCTCCTCCATCGTCATCGGGATGCCGAGGCCCGTGGGGTCGAAGAACTGCTGGGCGTAGAAGTCCAGCGAGTACAAGCCGATCTTGGCGGCCTCCTGGATGATGGGCCACGGGGTCTCCTCGCGTTCGTCCCACTCGGCCGCGGCGGGGCGCATCACGTCGGCGGCGAAGCCGTGGATCCAGTCGCGCACCGACCGCTGGTCATCGTTGAGATCGAGCGTGAAGTCGCCCATCGTCCCCTCCACATGCTAGTTACTTGCGGTAACAGCAGTCTGTTACCGTCTGGTAAGCGATGTCAACTCGCCAAGCGCCACGTGAGCGCCCGTGCCGGGGGTGTTACGTTGCGCAGACCCACCGGCAATCGAACAACGGGGAGGCGCGGTGGAGACCGGACAGCGGCAGGACCAGCAGGCGGCCACGCAGCGGCGGCGTACGGAACTGCTGGAGGCCGCCGAGCGGGTGGTGCTGCGGGACGGCCCCGAGGCGTCGATGAACGCCATCGCGGCCGAGGCCGGGATCACCAAGCCCATCCTCTACCGGCACTTCGGCGACAAGAGCGGCCTGTACCGGGCGCTGGCCAAGCGGCACACCGACGCCCTGCTGGCCACCCTGCGCACCGCGCTGGACTCCCCCGGCGACCGCAGGGACCGGGTCGAGGCGACGCTGCACGCCTATCTGTCGGCCATCGAGACCCGTCCGCAGGTCTACCGCTTCCTGATGCACCCCGCCGAGACCTCCTCCGACGAGAAGGGCTTCGACGTCGGACGGCACTCCGTCCCGCTGCTGCGGCGGATGGGCGAGGACCTCGGCGAGGTCATAGCGGAACGCCTCGACCTCGGCCCCGACACCCGCCAGGTGGCCCGGGTCTGGGGGCACGGCATCGTCGGGATGATGTACGCGGCGGGCGACTGGTGGCTCGGCGAGCGGCCGTTGTCGCGCGACCTGCTGGTGCGCCACCTGGCCGATCTCCTGTGGGGCCGGCTCGCCGAGGCGGGCGACCGCGCGGGCAGCCCCGGCCTGTGACCGCGGTCCTCCGCCGGGCGGCGCGGTGCGGGGAGGCGGCGCGGAGTCGATAGGCTGGCCTCGACCGGAACTTGCCGGCCGCCGCAACGGCCGCCCGGGGGACGGAATACCGGCCACCGCGGGCGGCATCGCGGCCGGAGTCGAGGAGGAAGACAGACGATGGCAGGCAATTCGGAGCCGCTGTCGCCACGGGCGAAGCTGGCCGTGACGGCGGGCAAGGCGGCGGCGGCGGTGTCCCGCGCGGCGGGCAAGGGCAGCGGGTCGGTGATCGGCGGCAAGGTCGCGCTGCGTTTCGACCCCGACCTGCTGGCCAGGCTCGCCCGGCACCTCGACGTGGTGCTGGTGTCCGCCACCAACGGCAAGACGACCACCACCCGGCTGCTCGCCGAGGCGCTGCGGGCCGGCGGCCCGGTGGTCTCCAACGCCCTCGGCGCCAACATGCCGGCCGGCATCACCTCCGCGCTGGCCGGCGGCTCGGACGCCCGCTTCGGCGTGATCGAGGTGGACGAGAAGTACCTCGCCGGTGTCGCCAGGGACGTCGCCCCCAAGGCCATCGCCCTGCTGAACCTGTCGCGCGACCAGCTCGACCGGGCCGCCGAGACCCGGATGCTCGCCGAGAAGTGGCGCGAGGGCCTGGCCGGGTCCGAGGCGATCATCATCGCCAACGCGGACGACCCGCTGATCACCTGGGCGGCCTCCTCCAGCCCCACCGTGGTGTGGGTCGCGGCCGGCCAGTCGTGGAAGGACGACGCCTGGTCCTGCCCGTCCTGCGGCGGGGTGCTCCAGCGCCCCGGCGACGACTGGTTCTGCGGCGAGTGCGGCTTCCGCCGCCCCACCCCGACCTGGGCGCTGTCCGGTGACCATGTCATCGACCCCTACGGTGTCGCCTGGCCGATCCACCTCCAGCTGCCGGGCCGGGCCAACAAGTCCAACGCCGCCGTGTCGGCCGCCGTCGCCGCCGCCTTCGGTATCGACCCCAAGGTCGCCCTCGAGCGGATGTTCAAGGTGCAGGCGGTCGCCGGGCGCTACGACGTGGTGACCTTCCAGCAGCGCGAGCTGCGGCTGCTGCTGGCGAAGAACCCGGCCGGGTGGCTGGAGACGTTCTCGCTGATCGACGGCCCGCCCACGCCGGTGATCCTGTCGGTGAACGCGCGCGGCGCCGACGGCACCGACACCTCCTGGCTGTGGGACGTGGACTACCCGCGGCTGGCCGGCCACCCGATCATGGTGATCGGCGACCGCAAGCTCGACCTGGCCGTACGCCTGGAGGTCGCGGGGCTGCAGTTCCTCGTGTGCGCCAACCTCGACGAGGCGGTCCGGTCCGCACCGCCCGGCCGGATCGAGGCGATCGCCAACTACACCGCCTTCCAGGACCTGCGCCGCCGCGTCGGCAACTGACCCAGGCCACCGCGGGCGGTCCGCCGCCCGACACCGCCGCCCGGCCGCCGCGCCGCCGCCGCCCGACAAGGAGAAGCACGTATGAGTGAGTCCAGCCTGCGCCTGGTGTGGGTCTACCCCGACCTGCTGAGCACCTACGGCGACCAGGGCAACGCGCTGGTGGTGGAGCGCAGGGCGCTCCAGCGCCGGGTGCCGGTGACCCGGGTGGACGTCCGCTCCGACCACGCCATCCCGACCTCGGGCGACATCTACCTGATCGGCGGCGGCGAGGACCGCCCGCAGCGGCTCGCGGCCGAACGGCTGCGCCGCGACGGCGGGTTGAACCGGGCGGTGGCCAACGGCGCGATCGTCTTCTCGGTGTGCGCCGGCTACCAGATCCTCGGCCACGAGTTCATCAACGACCTGGGCCGCCCCGAGCCGGGCCTGGGCCTGCTGGACGTGGTGAGCACCCGCGGCGAGGGCGAGCGGTGCGTCGGCGACGTCCTGGCCGACATCGACCCGCACCTCGGGCTGCCGCCGCTGACCGGCTTCGAGAACCACCAGGGCATCACCCACCTCGGGCCGACCGCCCGCCCGCTGGCCCGGCTGCGGGTCGGCCGGGGCAACGGCACCGGGGACGGCACCGAGGGCGCGTTCAACGACACGGTCTTCGGCACCTACATGCACGGCCCGGTGATGGCCCGCAACCCGCACATCGGGGACCTGCTGATCAAGCTGGCGCTCGATGTCAACGCGCTGCCGCCGGTGGACGACCAGTGGTACGACGCGCTGCGCGCCGAGCGGATCGCGGCAGCGGTGCAGCCCGCCTGACCCGCGGCGCGTCACGCTGCGGAACCGTCCCCTGGAGTTCGGGTAATCGTCAGATGTCCGCAGTGCGGTCGGCGTGGAGGCGTGAGCTTCCGGCTCGGTAAGCTGGCCGGGATCCATCCGGACGAGGGGGTCCGGCGGTCCGGTCGAGTTGCGGGAGTATCGAGAGCATGCGTATTGGTGTACTGACCAGCGGCGGCGACTGCCCCGGGCTGAACGCCGTCATCCGGTCCGTGGTGCACCGCGCCGTCGTGGACCACAATGACGAGGTCATCGGCTTCCACGACGGGTGGAGGGGCCTGCTCGAATGCGACTACCGCAAGCTCGACCTCGACGCGGTGAGCGGCATCCTGGCACGCGGCGGGACCATCCTGGGCTCGTCCCGGGTGCAGCCCGCGCATCTGCGCGGCGGTGTCGAGCAGGCCAGGGGCCATGTGGCCGACCTCGGCCTCGACGCGATCATCCCGATCGGCGGTGAGGGCACCCTCAAGGCGGCCCGGCTGCTGTCGGACGCCGGCCTGCCGATCGTCGGAGTGCCCAAGACCATCGACAACGACATCTCCTCGACCGATGTCACCTTCGGCTTCGACACCGCCGTGACGGTGGCCACCGAGGCGCTCGACCGGCTCAAGACCACCGCCGAGTCGCACCAGCGGGTGCTGATCGTGGAGGTCATGGGGCGGCACACCGGGTGGATCGCGCTGCACTCGGGCATGGCGGCCGGCGCGCACGCGATCGTGGTGCCCGAGCGGCCCTTCGACATCGCCGAGCTGACCGCGGTGGTCGGCAAGCGCTTCGCGGCCGGCAAGAAGTTCGCGATAGTGGTGGTCTCCGAGGGCGCCAAGCCGCGCGAGGGCACCATGGAGTTCTCCTCGGGCGCCACCGACGTCTACGGGCACGAGCGGTTCAGCGGTGTCGCCAACCAGCTGTCGGTCGAGCTGGAGGAGCGCCTGGGCAAGGAGGCGCGCCCGGTGATCCTCGGCCATGTGCAGCGCGGCGGCACCCCCACCGCGTACGACCGGGTGCTGGCCACCCGCTTCGGCTGGCACGCGGTGGAGGCCGTGCACCACGGGCGTTTCGGCATGATGACCGCGCTGCGCGGGACCGACATCACCCTGGTGCCGCTGGCCGACGCGGTGCAGCACCTCAAGACCGTTCCGGCCGAGCGCTACACCGAGGCCGAGTGCGTCCTGTGAGCCGCTGACCTCGGCAGCGCCGTCCCGTACGTACGCAGCCGCCCCCGCCCGGACCGCCGGACGGGGGCGGTTCTACTCTGGAGCGGGCACAACGGTCGAATCGGCCTGCTGCCGGTCGGCGCGACGGAGGAGTGACGGATGGACCACGGTGGACACGGCATGCACATGGATCTGCCGCCGTTCACCCTCGGCCGGGGCCTGGCCTTCAGCAGCGGCGACCCGTTCTTCCTGATCGGCTGCGTGCTGCTGCTCGCGCTGTACGGCTACGCGGTGCTGCGGCTGCGGCGGCGCGGCGACCGCTGGCCGGTGGGGCGTACGGCCGCGTTCGCCGTCGGGGTGCTGACCATCGGCGTGACGATGTGCACCCGGCTCAACGACTACGGCATGGTCATGTTCAGCGTGCACATGGTGCAGCACATGATCCTCAGCATGCTCTCGCCGATCCTGCTGCTGCTCGGCGCGCCGGTGACGCTGGCGCTGCGGGCGCTGCCGACCGCCGGCCGGGGCAGGACCGGGCCGCGCGAGCTGCTGGTGAAGCTGCTGCACAGCAGGTACCTGCGGATCATCACGCATCCGGCGTTCACCATCCCGCTGTTCATCGCGAGCCTGTACGGGCTGTACTTCTCGCCGCTGTTCGACTTCCTGATGCGCAGCGAGGCCGGGCACATCGCGATGATGGTGCACTTCCTCGCGGTGGGGCTGCTGTTCTTCTGGCCGATCATGGGCATCGACCCGGGACCGCACCGGCCCGGCTACGTCATGCGGATGCTGGAGCTCTTCGCCGGGATGCCCTTCCACGCCTTCTTCGGCATCGCGGTGATGATGGCGAGCGAGCCGCTGGTGAGCACGTTCAGGCACCCGGCGGCGTCACTGGGCATCGATCCGCTCAACGACCAGACGTCGGCGGGCGGTATCGCCTGGGCGTTCAGCGAGATCCCGTCGGTGATCGTGCTGGTGGCGCTGCTCTTCCAGTGGTACACCTCCGAGCAGCGGCAGGCCCGCCGCCAGGACCGGGCGGCCGACCGGGACGGCGACGCGGAGCTGGTGGCGTACAACGCGTATCTGGCCTCGCTGGAGGCGCGCGGGCGCGGCTGAGCCGGGCGCTCCCGGGCCGGGCGCCGCTGGCCCGGGCGCCGCGCTGGTCCCGGTGGCCGGGCGGGCACTACTCTGCCGGGGCGCCGGGTGGACCGGCGCAGCGCGGCCCGGGCGTGCCGGGCCTGTCGAGGGGGAGGCGGCCCGTGTTCTACCGGGTGCTGAAGTACGTGGTTCTCGGGCCTTTGCTGCGGCTGCTGTTCCGGCCGCGGATCGAGGGCATGGAGAACATCCCGGAGACCGGTGCCGCGATCATCGCCGGCAACCACCTGTCCTTCTCCGACCATTTCGTGATGCCGGCGATGCTGCCGCGCCGGATCACCTTCCTGGCGAAGGCCGAATACTTCACCGGCCCCGGGCTCAAGGGCCGGCTGACCGCCGCCTTCTTCCGCGGGATAGGCCAGATCCCGGTGGACCGCTCGGGCGGCAAGGCGTCCCAGTCCGCGATCGACGCGGCTCTGGGCGTCCTGGGCCGCGGTGAACTGCTCGGCATCTATCCCGAGGGCACCCGCTCGCACGACGGGCGGCTGTACCGCGGCAGGACCGGTGTGGCGGTGATGGCGCTGCGGGCGCACGCCCCGGTGGTCCCGTGCGCGATGGTCGGCACCTTCGAACTCCAGCCGCCCGGGCGGAAGATCCCGCGCATCGGCCGTGTCACCATCCGCTTCGGCGCCCCGCTGGACTTCAGCCGCTTCTACGGCATGGAGGACCAGCGGCACGTGGTGCGGGCGGTGACCGACGAGATCATGTACGAGGTGCTGGCGATGTCCGGGCAGGAGTACGTGGACCGCTACGCGGGCGACGTGAAGGCCGAGCAGGCCCAGAAGGGCGTGGCCGCGCGGCTGCGCCGGAAGTCGTCCTGACGGCCCGGCGGCGGACGTGACGGGCGCTGTCAGCGGCGGGCCGCGGCGCGAGGCGATTCCGCCGCGTCCCGGGCTTCGTGCCGCGGCCATGGTGGGCCGGCTTCCTCACCTGCCCCGCGCCCAACGCCGGGGTGATCGCGCGGACGCTGCCGGAGCGTACGGGCGAGGTCGGACCCGCGCTCGACGTCCGGGCCGGACGGGTGCTCGAACTGGCCGTCGCACAGGGCTACCGGCGGCTGGTGCTCGGGGCCTGGGGCTGCGGGGTCTTCCAGAACGACCCGGCCAGGGTGGCGGCGGCCTTCGGCGTACTGCCGCGGCCGGGCGGGCGGTTCGCGCACGCGGTGGACGAGGTGGTCTTCGCGGTCCTCGACCGGCGCCCCTGCTCCCCCACCCGCGCGGCCTTCACCGCCGCGTCCCCCGCCGCCCTGTCCCCCGCCTGACATGGCAGGGCCGCCGCCCGCACCCCTGGCCTGGGGTGCGGGCGGCGGCCGTGCGGGGCGGCGCGGTTACGGCACGGGGGTGGCGTGCGGTCCGCACACCACGTCGTGCCGGTCGAGAGTGCCGTGCAGCAGGTAGTCGTCGACGCGGGAGTTGATGCACGGGTTCACCAGGTTGGTGACGCCGTGCGAGCCCGCGCCCTGCTCGGTGATCAGCCGCGATCCGGCCAGCCTGCGGTGGGTCTCCAGCGCGCCCGGATACGGCGTCGCCGCGTCATCGGTGCTCTGCACGATCAGCACACCGGGCAGTCCGTAGTGCGAGCGGACGTCCACCGGGGTCTGCTGGCGTACGGGCCAGGTGGCGCAGGGCAGGTTCATCCAGGCGTTGGACCAGGTCAGCAGCGGGTACTCCGCGTTGAGCGCGGTATTGTCCCGGTCCCACTTCTGCCAGCTGGTCGGCCACTTGGTGTCGGTGCACTCCACCGCGGTGTAGACGGCGTTGCTGTTCTCCGCGCTGATGTTGCCCGCGGTGTCCGACAGGTCGGAGGCCGCCGCGTCGATCAGCGCCTGGGTGTCACCGGCCGCGTACCGGCTCCACACACTGGCGACGGCGGCCCAGCTGGAGTCGTAGTAGGGCGCGCTGGTGAAGAAGTTGAGCAGCTCCGCCGGGCCGACGACACCGCCGACCGGGTGGCTCTTGGTCGCCGCCCGCAGCGCTTCCCACTTCGCCTGGACCTGGGCCACGGTGCTGCCGAGGTGGTAGACGGAGTCGTACTTCGCGACCCACGCCTCCCAGTCCTGCCAGCGGCCCTGGAAGGCCACGTCCTGGTCGAGGTTGTTCTGGTACCAGACCTGGTCCCGTGACGGGTCGACCACGCTGTCGATGATCATCCGGCGCACGTGCGTCGGGAAGAGCGTGGCATAGACCGAGCCGAGGTACGTACCGTAGGACACACCCAGGTAGTTGAGCCGGTCCTCACGCAGCGCGGCCCGGATGACGTCCAGGTCGCGGGCGGTGTTGGCGGTGGTCATCTGGGAGAGCATCGCGGCGCCGGTGCGCTCCAGGCAGCCCTGGGCGTATTCGGCGGCCAGCTTGCGCTGCGCCCGCTTGTCGGCCTCGCTGTCCGGCACCGGGTCGGCCTTGGGACCCGTGACGGATTCCGTCGGGTCGGCGCAGGAGATCGGCGCCGAGTGGTTGACGCCCCGCGGGTCGAAGCCGATGAAGTCGTACGCCTTGGCCGTCTTGGTCCACAGCGGGGCCGCGCTGGCGCTGCGTACCGGGAAGCGCAGCCCGGAGCCGCCGGGGCCGCCCGGGTTGTAGACCAGCGCGCCCTGCCGCTCCTGCGCCGTCCCGGTGCTGGCCGCGCGGTCCACGGCGAGCTTGATGGTGGCGCCGAAGGGCTTGCGGTAGTCGACAGGAACGGTGACCCAGCCGCACTGGACCGGGGCCGCCAGACCCCAGCCGTCGGGACACGCTGCCCACTGGATGCCGGCGCGCCGGGCGCCGGCCGCGGCGATGGCCTCGCCGACCGACTCCGGTACGGTCACCGTCCGCGGGTGTGCTGCGGTGGTGGCTCCGGCCGTGGCGGCGGGTGCCGCGGCGATGGCGCCCGCGATCAGGGCGCCGGTGGAGACGAGCACTATCGTGCGTCTCAAGTCGAACCTCCCCCTCTGTTCCGTGGTTTGTGACCACGGTTGTCACAGTGATGAGGTGCGAATCCTTTCCCCTGTGTGGCTGCTGTGAACAGGCCAGGCGGGTGATTCTTCATCAAAGCGTGATTTTGCCGGGAAGTTGGCCTGCGCCGCACGGGTGACGGCTGCTTCGGCGAACGCGGTGATGAACGGATGCGGGTCCGTGCCGTCGCCCGCCAGCTCGGGCTGGAAGAGAGTGGCCAGGTAGAAGGGGTGGCCGGGCAACTCGGCGATCCTGGGCGCCCCTTCGCTGTCGTGGCCGGTGAAGCACAGCCCTGACGCGGTCAGTCGGGGCAGCAGCCCGGGGACCGGGCCGTAGGCGCAGTGGAAGCGCTCGACGCTCTCGCGGCTGCCGAGCAGCCGCTCGGCCCGGCTGCCGGGCGCGGCCGTGCCGCTGGACGACCTGCGGGGCGCGGCGCCAGGGGCCTATCCCGTCGGGCTGCCCTACGCGGGCGGCGACGCGAGGGTGCTGCACGAGCTGGTCCGGGCCGGGCACGGCCTCGCCGTCCTCCCCCGCTCCGCCGCGTGCCCCGCGGGCGTGCCGCTCACCGAGCCGCACCTGGTCCACCGCGTGGAGCTCGTGCACGGGGCCGCCGCGGGCGCGGTCACCCTGGCCTGCGCGGCGGCGCTCGCGGGCGGGCCGTCCGTGGACGAGCCGCCGACCGTACGGGACGCGGGCGGAGTTCGCCCCTAGACTGGAAGCCGCTGACGTACAGGGGGACGGGGATGACCGCAGGCAGCGGTATGAGGCTGGTCGTGTCCGGTCACGCCGATGTGGACCAGGCCGAACTCGACGCGCTCACCGCGCAGTTGCGGCGGCGGCTGCTCGAACTCGACGTGGACGACGTACGGCTGGACCGGAGCGGTGAGACGGCGCCCGAGGGCGCCAAGTCCGGGGAGGTCATCACCGTCGGCGCGCTCGCGGTCAGCCTCGCGCCGGTGCTGCTGCGGCCCGTGCTGCGTCTGGTGGAGACCTGGATGCAGAACCGCCCCGTGCGCTCGGTCACGGTGGACGTCGACGGCCGCACCATCGAACTCGGCCACGCCTCGGCGGAGCAGCAGCAGCGCCTGGTCGACGCGTTCCTGGACGACGTCCGCCGCGCACCCGGCGCGAGCGGGACCCCCGACGCCGAGCCGGCCCCCGGAGGACCCGGGGAAGATCCCGCTCCCCAGGGGTAGACCGGATGACCGACTCCCCCTTCGGCCCGGGCCGCAGGGACGCGCTCCTGATCGCGACCGGACAGTACGACGACAGCACGCTCAGCTCGCTCCGCTCCCCCCGCCAGGACAGCGCGGGCCTCGCGGGCGTCCTGGCGGAACCCGGCATCGGCGGCTTCCGCACCGAGCAGCTGACGGACGCCCGCGCCCATGAGGTGACGCGCGCCCTGGAGCGGTTCTTCCGCGACCGCAGCCGGGACGACCTGCTCCTGCTGCACATCTCCTGCCACGGCATCAAGGACGACGACGGCCATCTGTACTTCGCCGCCCGCGACACCGACCGCGACCTGCCCGCCTCCACCGCGGTCCCGGCCGCCTTCCTGCGCGGGCGCATGGAGCTGTGCCGGGCGCGCACCATCGTCGTCCTGCTCGACTGCTGTTACAGCGGCGCCTTCATCCCCGGGTCGAAGGGCGACGACCGGATCCACGTACGCGACGAGCTGGGCGGCCACGGCCGGGCCGTCCTCACCGCGACCAGCCGCACCGAATACGCGTGGGAGGGCAGCCGCGTCGAGTCCGCGGTGCCCGAGCCGTCCCGTTTCACCGGCGCCCTGATCAAGGGCCTGGCCACGGGTGCCGCCGATCTGAACGGGGACGGCCGGATCACCGTCACCGAGCTGTACGACTACGTCTACGAGTCCCTGCACCGCGCCGGGGTGCGCCAGCGGCCCCGGATCTGGGTGGACCTGGAGTACCAGGTCACGATCGCGCGGGCGGTGCGGGCGCCCGCGGGCGGGCAGGACGCGGGCCCGCGGGAAGCCGCCGGCCCGCGCGAAGCCTTCGTTCCGCCGCGGCCCGAGGCGCCGCCCACCGCGGGCGCGGGCGGCCCTGAGGCGGGAGCGGCCGTTTCCGAGGTCGCCCCTCCCGGTCCCGAGCCCTCCCTCCTCCACCGGATGCGGGAGGCCTTCCGGGGTGAGACCGGCGCCGGGGCGACCGGGCGGACCCCGTTCATGGCGGAGCCCGTGGCAGGGGCCCCGGCGGAGGCCGATGAGTCGTACCCCCGACCGCGCACCCGGCGGGGGCAGGACGCCCTGATCCGCCTCGAAGTCGACCTGGCGGAAGCCGCGTTCGGCTGCACGAAGGAGATCGCGGTCCGGACCGCGGCCGTGTGCGCCGCCTGCTCGGGGACCGGTGGCGAGAACGGGGCACGGCCCAGGGAGTGCTCCGACTGCCGAGGCCGGGGCCTGCGGCTGGAGACCCCGCGCAGGTCCACGGGAGCGGTCCTCATCGGGCGTCCCTGTCCGAAGTGCGAGAGCCACGGCACCGTCCTGCGCCGCTCCTGCCCCGCGTGCAAGGGCGAGGGCCGTGTGCCCGCCGACCGCGCCCTCACCCTGAAGGTGCCCGGCGGTATCGACAAAGGGACCAGGATCCAGCTCGCCGGTGAAGGAGAGGCCGGCCCCGTCGGCGGCCCGGCAGGCGACCTCTACGTCGAGATCGTGGTGCGTCCGCACTCCGTTTTCCGGCGCGAGGGCGACGACCTGGTGTGCACCATGAGGATCCCGCGAGCGGTGGCGACGGCGGGCGGCACCCTCCCCCTGCGGACGCTGGACGGCTCGAAAACCGTCCGCGTCCCCCGGGGCATCCGCGACGGCCAGTCACTGCGCCTGCCGGAGCTGGGTGTCACCCGTCTGCACGCCGGCGGCCGGGGCGATCTCCTCATACGCGTCGAGGTACGCGACTGACCCGTCCGCGGGCGAAGTGCCGTCGCTCCAGGAGGTCAGTGCGGCAACCGCTTCGGTGAAGGCCGCCCGGGGGGCCGCCGAGGTGAGCAGGAGGCCGGGACCCGCGAGCGGGGTCAGCGAGGTGAGCGCCGGGAGGGGGATGGCGGGGGCAGGGCCCGGCGGCGGGACGAGGAGGAACTGGCTGATCGTGCGGTGCGGGCCGAGGACGGCGGGGCCGTCCCAGCCGGGCGCGGCGCCGGAGCCGGCGGCGAGGGACTGGTCGAGCAGCGTACGCCCGTCGTGGTCGACGGTGAGCCGGGTCGTGAGGCGCCCGGGCTCCTCGGCGTGCCGGCCGAGGACCAGTTCCTCCCGCAGCAGCAGCCGCGCACCGGCGGCGAGCCGCACCCGTGTGGTCATCCGCAGGTCGCTGCCCCGCGCGGCGATCACCGGCTCGGGCAGCCAGTGCAGTTCCGCGTCCTCGCCGACGGTCAGCAGGACGTCGTAGAAGGCCGGGCGGCCCTCGCGGTCGGGCAGCGAGACGGTCGCGGCAGCCGAGTCGACGGTGAGCCGGCCGCCCGCGGCCACCTCGACCTCGATACGCAGCCGGTCGCCGCCGAGCGGCGCGCTCATCGCGCCGACCACGGTGACGCGGGCCCAGCCGCCGCGGGGCGAGCGGGTCCTGCGCAGGGCGAGCGGCCCGGCGCTTGCGAGCAGCGGCAGTACGGTGCCGCGGGCGCCGTCGCGCACGGCCCGGATACGGGCGGCGGCGGTGACGGTCATGCGGTCCAGGCCGTCAGCCGCTCACCGATCCACGCGGCGACCGGCGCGATCCCGTCGCCGCGGGTCACGGAGGTGAACACCACGGGCAGCGGCCCGCGTTGGGCGGCGGCGTCGCGGGCCATCCGGTCCAGGTCGGCGCCGACGTACGGTGCGAGGTCGGTCTTGTTGACGACCAGAAGGTCGGCGGTGGTGACCCCGGGGCCGCCCTTGCGGGGGATGTCGTCGCCGCCCGCCACGTCGATCACGAAGATCTGCGCGTCGACCAGGCCTTTGGAGAAGGTCGCGGTGAGGTTGTCGCCGCCGGATTCGACGAGCACCAGATCGAGCGGCCCGACGGCTTCCTCCAGGTCCTCGACGGCTTCCAGGTTCGCCGAGATGTCGTCGCGGATCGCGGTGTGCGGGCAGGCACCGGTCTCGACGCCGATGATCCGCTCGGGCGGCAGCACGGCGCTGCGCAGCAGGAATTCGGCGTCCTCGCGGGTGTAGATGTCGTTGGTGACCACCCCGATGGCGAGCCGGTCGCGCAGGACCCGGCACAGTGCCGCGACCGTGGCGGTCTTGCCGGAGCCGACGGGGCCGCCGAGTCCGATCCGCAGGGCCCGGCGGCGGCCGTCGGGGCGTACGGCGGCGGAGGAGTGCGCGTAGCGCTCGGGGAAGACCTCGGGGTGGTCACGGTGCATGCTGGGCTCCGTTGGTCATGAGGCGAACAGCCGGACCGGCCAGGCCGCGTGGTCCTCCGCGCTGATGTCGAGCAGCGGGGCGGAGGCGGCGGGCAGGGCGGTGAGGCCGTGGGTGCGGGCGCGGGCGGCGGCGTCGGCGGCGGCGCGCGCGGTGGTGTCGATCTGCGGGGCGAGCCGGGCCAGGACCGCGGCGGCGTGGAAGGGGTCGAGGCTGAGCAGCCGGACCGCCGCGGTGGCGGGGCCGGCGGCGGATTCGTACGCGGCCGCGTAGGCGGCGTCCAGCGGGCGCAGTCCTGCCGCCCGCGCGGTCAGGCCGAGGACGACCGGCTGGTGGGCGCCGCGCGGGCGGGCCGCGGCGAGCCGGTCGAGTTCGGCCGACGGCCAGGTGGCCCGGGCCGCCCGGACGAGCTGGCGGCCGAGCCGCCGGGAGACCGAGCGCAGGGCGGCCGAGGGCGTCCGGGCGTCCGCGGCGTCGTCGAGCGCGAGCGGGTCGAGTCCAGCGGTCGCCGCCGCGGCCAGTGCGGCGGCGACCAGTCCTGCGGTGTGCAGCCGCCCGCGGCAGAAGTCCGCGAGGCCTGCCGCGTCACGGACCCGCCCGTCGGCGACCGCCGCCTCGGCCCCGCCGGAGTGCGCGTGCCCGCCGGCCGGAAAGCGCCCGTCGGACAGCAGCAGCAGCGCGGCGAGCGCACCGGTGCCGGAGGCCGCGTCCCGGGCGGTGCCGTCGTCGTCGGTCATCGTCGGCCTCAGAAGAGGAAGTACCGCTGGGCCATGGGCAGTTCGGCGACCGGCGCCGGCTCCACGACCTCGCCGTCGATGCGTACCGTGAAGGTGTCGGGGTCGACCCTGACCTCCGGCAGTGCCGTGTTCTCGCGCATGTCGGCCTTGGTGATCCGCCGGGTGTCGCCGGCGGCGGTGAACTGCTTGCCCAGGCCCAGGCGTTCCGGCAGGCCGTCGTCGAGGGCCGCCCGGGTGACGAAGTTGACGGAATTGCCCGCGGGTGCGGCGCCGACACCGCCGAACATCGGCCGGGGCAGCACGGGCTGCGGGGTGGGGATGGACGCGTTGGCGTCGCCCATCTGGGCGTAGGCGATCTGCCCCGCCTTGATGACCAGTTGCGGCTTGACGCCGAAGAACGCCGGTTCCCACAGCACGAGATCGGCGAGCTTGCCCGCTTCCACCGAGCCGATCTCGTGGTCGAGGCCCTGGGCGACCGCCGGGTTGATGGTGTATTTCGCGATGTAGCGCCGCGCCCGGTGGTTGTCGGCGGCGCCGTCGCCGGGCAGCGCGCCGCGGCGGCGCTTCATCACGTGCGCGGTCTGCCAGGTGCGCAGCGCGACCTCTCCGATCCGGCCCATGGCCTGCGAGTCGGAGCTGATGATGCTGATCGCGCCGAGGTCGTGCAGGACGTCCTCCGCGGCGATGGTGGACGGGCGGATACGGGACTCGGCGAAGGCGAGGTCCTCCGGCACCGCCGGGTTGAGGTGGTGGCAGACCATCAGCATGTCGAGGTGCTCCTCGACGGTGTTGACGGTGTGCGGCCGGGTCGGGTTGGTGGACGACGGCAGCACGTTGGGGTGCGAGACGACGCTGATGATGTCGGGCGCGTGCCCGCCGCCCGCGCCTTCGGTGTGATAGGCGTGCACACCGCGGCCCGCGATGGCGGCGAGGGTGTCCTCGACGAATCCGGCCTCGTTCAAGGTGTCGGTGTGCAGGGCGAGTTGCGCCCCGGTCTGCTCGCACACCCCCAGGCACGCGTCGATCGCGGCGGGGGTCGCGCCCCAGTCCTCGTGGATCTTGAAGCCGAGCGCCCCGGCCCGCAGCTGGGCGTGCATCGACGCCGGGTTGACGGTGTTGCCCTTGCCGAGCAGCCCGACGTTGACCGGGTACGCCTCAAGGGCCGCGAACATCCGCGCCAGGTGCCAGTCGCCGGGGGTCACGGTGGTCGCCTTGGTGCCCTCGGCGGGACCCGTGCCGCCGCCGAGCACGGTGGTCACGCCGGACGCCAGGGCCTCGTTCATCAGGGTCGGCGAGATGAAGTGCACATGGGCGTCGATGGTGCCGGCGGTGAGGATCTTCCCGTTGCCCGCGATGATCTCGGTCTCCGGGCCGATGACCAGGTCCGGGTGGACGCCGTCCATGGTTTCGGGGTTGCCCGCCTTGCCCAGCGCGGTGATCCGGCCGTCGCGCAGGCCCACGTCGGCCTTGACGACACCCCAGTGGTCGAGGACCACCGCCCCGGTGATCACCGTGTCGGGCGCGCCCTCGGCGCGGGTGGCGCGGCTCTGGCCCATGGACTCGCGGATGACCTTGCCGCCGCCGAAGACGGCTTCGTCGCCGGCCAGTCCCGGGCCGCCGGCGAGGTCGCGTTCGACCTCGATCAGCAGGTCGGTGTCGGCCAGCCGGATCCGGTCGCCGGTGGTGGGGCCGTAGAGGTCGGCGTAGACCGGCCGGCTCAGCTCAGCCATCGAGTGCTCCCGCGGTCTCGGCGCGCAGGCCCGCGACCACCCGGGCGCCGGCGATCGGCACCAGCTCGACCTCGGCGGGGATGCCGGGCTCGAAGCGGACGGCGGTGCCCGCGGCGATGTTCAGCCGCAGGCCGCGGGCGGCGGCGCGGTCGAAGCTCAGCCCGGGGTTGGCCTCGGCGAAGTGGTAGTGGGAGCCGACCTGCACCGGGCGGTCGGCGGTGTTGAGCACCGCGAGCCGGGTCACCGCAGCGCCGCTGTTGAGTACGACCGGTGTGTCGGCGTGGACGATTTCTCCGGGAATCATGCCGCCCCCTCAGACGATCGGCTCATGGACGGTGACGAGCTTGGTGCCGTCGGGAAAGGTCGCCTCGACCTGGACGTCGTGGATCATCTCGGGGATGCCGTCCATGACGTCGTCGCGGGTCAGGACGCCGCGGCCGGACTCCATGAGTTCGGCGACGCTGCGTCCGTCGCGGGCGCCCTCCAGGATGTGGGCGGTGATCAGCGCGACGGCCTCGGGGTGGTTCAGCCGCAGCCCGCGGGCGCGCCGCCGCTCGGCCACATCGGCCGCGACATGGATGAGCAGGCGTTCCTGCTCATGGGGGGTCAACCGCACAGCCGCACCTCACAGTCTCAGGCCAGGTCCGCGAGATTAGTTCGGCGGCGTTTCGGTCGCGTTAACGGCTGTTACGGGCGTCGGTCGCCCGCGGCGGGGCCGCGGTGCTCGGCGGCGATGCCGAACCTGCCGCGTTCGCCCGTGGCGGACGGCCGGGAGCCGACGGCGGAGACCGTACTGATCACCTGCTCCTCCGGCTGCTCGTCGAGTTCACGCAGTCGTTGCAGGTCAGCGGCAGACACCAGGGCGACGAGCGGCTTGCCGTGCCGGGTCAGCACCACCTGCTCACCGCCGTAGACCACGCGGTTGATGAGGTCGGCGAGCTGCGCACGCGCTTGTGTCACCGGGACGTCGTAGGTCATGCTCCCCATCATAACGAGATGTACGTCCTGTACATTTTGAACAAGGAGGTGCTTGCCATGTTCCGACCCACCGCCCGCTACGTGCTGCCGGAGTTCACCGAGCGCAGCAGTAGCGGCGTGCGCACCATGGACCCGTACTCCAAGCTGCTCCAGGAGCGGATCGTCTTTCTGGGCACCCAGATCGACGACACCTCGGCCAATGACGTGATGGCCCAGCTCATCCACCTGGAGAGCGCTTCCCCCGACCAGGACATCCACCTGTACGTCAACTCGCCCGGCGGTTCCTTCTCCGCGATGACCGCGATCTACGACACGATGCAGTTCGTCACCTGCGACGTCGCCACGGTCTGCATCGGGCAGGCGGCGTCGGCCGCCGCGGTGCTGCTGGCGGCCGGCGCGCCGGGCAAGCGCATGATCACCCCGGGGGCGCGGATCCTGGTCCACCAGCCGTCGCTGGGCGACGTGGTGCAGGGCGACATCTCGGACCTGGAGATCCAGGCCAACGAACTGCTGCGCGTCCGCGAGCAGCTGGAGACGCTGCTGGCGCGGCACACCGGCCAGGACATCGACCGGATCCGTACCGACATCGAGCGGGACAAGGTCTTCGACGCCGAATCCGCCGTGGCCTACGGCCTGGTGGACCGGACGACCAGCAGCCGCAAGTCCAACGGCCCCTCCTACGGCCTGCGGTGAGGCCCGGTGGTGCCGGAACTGCCGCCGCTGCCGGCGCTGACCCGATCCGAGGGCGAACTGATCGACAGCTATCTGGAGGTCGTTGACCTGCTCGGCCGGATCAACCCGTCGCGCAGCACCGACACCTACGCGGCGCTGCGGGCCGCCCAGGCGCTGGTCGGCCGGGCGATGGCGCTGCGGGAAGCGCTGACGGTGATGCATATGCGCGGCGAGACGGACCTGCATCACGCCACGCTGGGGCGGGCGCTGCGGGTCCTGGACGGGGAGCGCCGGTCCTCGCTCGTCGCGGTGCGGCCCGAGCCGGGTCCGCCGGCGGACTGAGCCGGCCGGGCGGACCCGGCTCGGGCCGAGGGTTGCTCGGAGGCGGGCCGGATGGTCGGGCGGTGGGCAGCGACCGTGACTCAGCGGCGCGGCCGACCCCGGTTCGGCCGAACCTCGGCTCAGTCCTTTGGCGGATCGGCGAGTCGGCGCGGAAAGGTGGTGCGGTTGCGCGCCCGTTTGCCACCGGCCGGCAAGCGCGCAGGTCACACGGCCCGGCAAAATCGGCTCTCACCCGGAAGGCCCAGCGCCGCCACCCGGACGGCGGCACTGTGAGGAGACTCACATCGGGCGTTTCCCGGCCGGTGGCGGCGTGCGGTGTGCGTCACGATCCGTGGTGACGACAAGCCCCCGCCGCCGTGGCGGGGCGGTCCGCGCGGAAGCCGAATCCTGCCGGCGTGCGGATGCCAGGTCGACACGAGCGCAACGGCGGGAGCGGAGGACCCAGGCACGACGGGACCGGCCCTGAGCACGTGAGGGCGGCCCCTTGGGGTGAAGCCGCTGTATGCGGCCGGGCATCTTCGCCTGCTCGAACCCGACAGGTCATCCTTCGCAGGCTGACGACGAAGGGTTGCGCATGACCGCGCCTAACGGACTGTCCGTGCGGCTGTCCCGGATCGGAGCCGCGTCCGTTCTGACCGCCGCGGCCGTCGCCGTACCGACGCTGCTGCCCGGCGCCGCACAGCAGGCGGGAGCCGCCACGCTGGCCGCGAAGGCGCTCGGCGTGGCGGCCTCGAAGAAGGGCTCGCCCTACCAGTGGGGCGCCACAGGCCCGAGCCGCTTCGACTGCTCGGGCCTGACGCTGTACTCGTTCAAGCAGGCGGGCAAGAAGCTGCCGCGCACCGCCGCGGCGCAGTACGGCAGCACCACCCACATCTCGGCGTCCGCCCGGCGCGTGGGCGACCTGGTGTTCTTCCACACCGGCTCGTCCAGCTCCTCGGTCTATCACGTCGGGATCTACGCCGGCAGCGGCAGGATCTGGCACGCCCCGAAGACCGGCGCGCGGGTCCGCCTGGAACACATCTGGACCCGCAGCGTGTGGTACGGCCGCGTATGACCCACCCGCCGGCGCCCGGGTCCCCGCCGACCGGCCGCCCGAACACCCGGGGCCGGTGCCGCCGTCAGGGCCGGCGGAAGCCCCCGGGTGAGCGGCGGGCAGCCGCACCAGGGCGCGGCGCGCCCCGGCCGCCACCCGGCCCGACAGCGGACGCCGGAGGCCACCGGCGGGCGGAGGCGCCCTGAGCGTCGTCCCTCCCGGCCGCGCCGGCGGCCCGGACCCGACCTGCGGAACTGTGGGACGCCGAATTCACCGCGAACCCGGCGGATCTGGAGGCCGTGGCCGCCGCCGCGGCGGCGAACAGGACGGCGAACGGGGCCGCTCAGCGCGGCTGACCTGTGCGCCGCCCGCCCGATCGGCGGGAACGCACAGGTCAGGACCTTGGAGAGCGCTCTCCCAGAGGGCTTGAGAGAGCCCGCCCGGGAGAGCGCTCCGGGCGGGTCAGTGGATGAGCTGGTAGTTGCTGTCGAGCACGGCGCCCTTGGCGGGCTGGGACTGGTCGTAGCCGTGGGGGTCGCACTGGAGGCCGCCGTTGATGCAGTGCGTGACCATGGCGGACTGGGTGGCGGTGTCCCAGTCGGCGAAGAAGTCGTAGTGGAAGGAGAAGCCCGCGCCGCTGGCCAGACGTATCTGCGACATGTCGCCGTTGACCGGCCAGGCCATCTTGAACTCGATCATCGGCAGCGCGACCGGGTGGTCGGCCGGGCACGCGTTGATGTTCGCGCCCGTCGCGATCGGGTAGGCCATGTGGCTCTTGTGGTCGGGGGTGTCCAGGTGGATGCCGTCCCAGCAACTGGGCGCCTGGAGACGGATGTTCAGCTGCGTGTCAGGGGTGGTCGGGCAGCTCGCCGGGAAGTTCCAGTTGTGGTAGCTCTGACCGCACTCCCAGCCCTCGACGGTGCCCTTGAGGTTCTTGAACTCGTCCTGGGTCTGCACCGGGCTGCCGACCACGAACCGCAGCCCCTTGGGGAAGGGCCGCACCGAGGTGTAGTCGTTGACCGAGGACTTGTAGTAGATCGTCTGCGGCCCGACCGGCAGGATCTTCTGGTCGCCCTTGAAGAGCGAGGGCATCCAGTACGCCGACTTGTCGCCGGGTGCCAGGCACGCCGTGCCGCCGGCCGCCTCCAGCGAGGCGGTGGTGGAGTTGGCGTTCGTGCTGGTGTTGCCCATGAAGGTGTGGTCGTGGGACTTGCCGGGCTGGCCCGGGTAGACGATCGGGTCGTCCGGGGCCGTGTGGTCCGGTGAGCACTTGGCCTGGAATTCGTGGAAGTACGCGTGCGGCGGGTCGTACGTCGAGGGCGTCACGCCGGTCACCGGCGGGTTGGCCATGATGTAGCCGTCGCCGTCCGGGTCGTCGCCCGACGTCTGGTTCGACACCGCCATACCCGGCATCTCCGCCATCGCGTTGACGGACGAACCGTGTACCGCTGACGACGGACCGGACGACGACGCGGTCGGCGTGCTCGCCGCCGCGTTCGCCGTCAGCAGTGCGCCGCCACCCGCTGTGACCAGCGCGAGGGCGACGAGCAGCCCGGGGATCTTTCTCGGCCTCCGTGCCATGGAAACCTCCTTGTGCGCAGTGGGGGTTGTGTGGGGGCATGAGAGCCCACTCGCCGGGATGCGCGACTCCGGCGATCCAGGGTCGGGAGAGCGCTCTCCCGGGCTCGGAATGTTCCGCCCCTACTACGGGTGTGTCAACAGTTCGTGAAGTGACGTAAACGGCCGCATCGCCGGGCACCGCGGCCCGAACGCCCGCCGACCTGGGCGGTGTTCGAAACGTGAGGATTTTGTGAAGACTTCTCGTTTACCCCGGCGGACCGGCGACCGGCTGGTCAGCCGACCGGAACCGCCCAGGGGAGCGTGATCCACACGGTCTTGCCGCCGTCGCCGGTCGGGGTGATCCGGAGGCTGCCGCCGGACTCGGCGGCGAGGTGACGCACAATCACCATCCCGCGGCCGTTGTCCTGCTGGGTGGCCGCCGCCGCCTGCCGGGGCCAGCGCGGATGGCTGTCGGTGACGCCGATGGACAACCGCTCCGAGCGTTCGAGGCGTACGTCGACGGTGAAGGCCGGCGACAGCCCCGAGGTGTGCAGCACCGCGTTGGTGGTCAGCTCCGACACGATCAGGCGTACGACGTCGACCGCGGGCGCCCCCGCGGGCAGCCCCCACTCGGCGAGCACACCGCACACATGGCGCCTGGCTACCGTCACCGACGCCGGTTCGCTCGGCAGGGTGATGGATGCTTCCTGAAGATCTGCCATGGCGATGCTTCCCTTTCCCGCCGTGACCTGGCTCCGGTGCGTAACTGCGCCGGAGCGGGGCGCCCGGGAATTGGACCGCCCCACATACGTCGGGTTCGCGCCAGAATGACACCCATCGTGCCGCCATAACCGGCGTTCCACGGGTGTCTGCATATATCTGTCGCTCAAAACGGTGAACTCTGCTACGTGAGAGTGCATTTGGTCGGCAGACTGTCGTATCGGGTGATTGGGGCGGCGTGCAGCGCAGCATGCCGCATACCGAGGAGGGGCGAAAAATATGGAAAGAGTGCCCGCGGTACGCCGGCGCAGACTCGGTGCGGAGCTTCGCCGGTTGCGGGATCTGTCAGGACTCACCAGCGGCGAGGCCGCCGACCAGGCCGGCTGGCACCAGTCGAAAGTCAGCCGGATCGAAACCGGCCACAGCAGCGTGCGCGCCGAGGATGTGAACCTGCTGCTCGACATCTACGCGGTACGCGACCGGGACGTCCGCGACCTGCTGTGCACCCTGGCCGGATACGGCTACCAGCGCGGCTGGTGGCACGACTTCCGCGAGGTCCTGCCGGTGGAATACCGGGACTTCATCAGCCTGGAGACCGGGGCGAGCCGGGCCCGGTCGATGGAGACCAGCGTGGTCCCCGGCCTGTTGCAGACCCCCGCCTACGCACACGCGTTGACCAGGGACGTCATGCCGCAGCTCGGGCCGCGCGAGGTGGACGCGCTGGTGGACGTGCGGATCGCCCGGCAGGCGGTGCTGCGCCAGGATCCGCCGCTGGAGCTGACCGCGG